>NZ_JADMJX010000137.1:0-1780 GCF_018780185.1 Rhizobacter sp. | reverse complement strand
GCGCTGAACCTGGGGCACTTCGGCGTCAAGGTGCATGCGTCGGACGACGCCGGTGCCACCTGGCGCGAGGTGGGCACACCGGCCTACCCGCCGCAGCCTGCGGACGCCACCGGTGTGCCCTGGAAGCTGGTGCAGATCTGGGCCATGGAGTCGGTGGCCGGCGCCCTCTGGGCCGGCACGCTGCCGGGCGGCTTGTTCCGCAGCGGTGATGGCGGCGAGACCTGGCAACTGGTCGACTCATTCTGGTCGCGCCCCGAGCGTGCCGGGTGGTTTGGCGGGGGGTATGACGTGCCCGGCATCCATTCCATCCTGCCGCACCCCACCCGCCCGGGCGAGCTGCTGCTGGGCATCAGCTGTGGTGGTGTGTGGGGCAGCCGTGAAGGCGGCACGCAATGGGCGCTGCAGGCCAAGGGCATGCGGGCCGACTTCATGCCGCCCGAGCAAGCCGGTGACGAGAACATCCAGGACCCGCACCTCATCGCTGCGGGCACCGCGCAGCCCGGCACGCTGTGGTGCCAGCATCACAACGGCATCTTCAAGTCGACCGACGGCTCGGTGAGTTGGCAGGAGGTGAAGGCGCCGCTGTCGAGCTTCGGCTTTGCGGTGGCTGCGCACCCGAGCGACCCCGACACCGCCTGGTTTGCCCCGGCGATCAAGGATGAAAAGCGTGTGCCGGTCGATGGCGCGATGGTGGTCAACCGCACACGCGATGGGGGGCGCAGCTTCGAGACGCTGCGCAAAGGCTTGCCGCAGAAAGACTGCTACGACCTCGTCTACCGCCACGGGCTGGCCGTCGACGACAGCGGCACGTCTTTGCTGATGGGCAGCACCACCGGCAACCTGTGGGCGAGCGACGATGGCGGCGACAGCTGGCTCAGTGTTTCTACCCACCTGCCGCCGATCCATGCGGTGAAGTTCGGTTAGCTGTGGCAAATGCATCACAGGCAGCCCCCTGCAACGTGGGGGAGCCCCTGTGCAAGGGAATGACAAGGCGTGTGTTGTCTCCAGACAATTCATGCACCCCGCGCAGGAGTCACGCCATGCCCATCACCATCGCCGTCGGATCACGCTCCTTGTTCGTCACCGCCACCGCGTGGCTGTTCATCCTGCTGGGTGTCGTGGCGAGTTTGTCGGCGCTGGTGCAAAACGCGATGCTCGCGTCGCTGCTGCCGGCCTTGTCGTCCTCATCACCTACCGTGTCGGGCCTGATGGGGTTGATGCTCGACTACATGCCCTGGGTCGTGGGCACGGGCTTGGTGATGTCGCTGGCCACGCTGGCCTCGGCCATCGGGCTCTTGCTGCGCCTTGATTGGGCCCGCCGCACCTTCATCGGCCTGCTGGTCGTGGCCATCGTGGCCAACCTGCTGGGCCTGTGGCTGCAGCAGGAAATGATGCAGTCGGTGGTGAGCCGCACGCTCGGCAGCGTGGCCTTGCCGCCGCAGGCGCTGGGGGTGTTTGGTGGCTTCGTCACCGCCGCACGTGTGATGGCGGTGGTGGTGACGCTCGGCGCCTGTGGGCTGCTGGGCTGGATCATCCGACGCCTCATGTCCGCGGGCGTCCGCCGAGAGTTCGCCTGATCTCTTGCAGCTGATTTTTCAGCGCATCTCCCCGTCCACATAAAACCAGCGGCCACCTTCGCGCACGAAGCGGCTGGTTTCGTGCAGCCGCTGCGCTCGCCCGCCGAGCTTGCTGCGGGCCACGAACTCCACTGTCGCGTGATCGGCATCTTGCACGCGGTGTTGGCGCACTTCCAGGCCCAGCCAGCGCAGACCTTCGGGGT
>NZ_JADMJX010000188.1 GCF_018780185.1 Rhizobacter sp. | reverse complement strand
TCACCGAGTTGCGCATGATCATGCCCATCAGCGCGATCACGCCCAGCAGCGCGACAAAGCCGAACGGCCGGTTGAACAACAACAGCGCGGCGGCCACGCCGGCAATGCCCATCGGCCCGGTCAGGAACACCAGCACCGATCGGCTGAAGCTTTGCAACTGCAGCATCAAGAGCGTGAACATGATGAAGAGCATCAGCGGCGCGCCCACGGCGATCGAGCCCTGGCCCTTGCTGCTTTCTTCCACCGCGCCGGCGACTTCCACGCGGTAGCCCGCCGGCATCTTGGCGCGAATCGGGTTGAACAGCGGGTCGAGCTGGTTGCTGACGGTGGCACCTTGCAGGCCGTCGATGATGTCGCCCTGCACGGTGGCGGCGTAGTCGCGGTTTTCGCGCCACAGCACGCCCGGCTCCCACACGAAGCTGGCCTTGGCCACCTGGCTCAGCGGGATGCTGCGGCCAGTGGTCGTGGGCACGTAGGCGTTGGCCAGGTCGGTGATCGCGTTGCGCTCATCCAGCGGCTGGCGCAGCACGATGTCGATCAGCTTGTCGCCGTCGCGGTACTGGCCAACGGTGGTGCCGCTGTTCATGGTGCGGGCGGCCTGGGCAATCGCCTGGCTTGAGACACCCAGCGTGCGCGCCTTGTCCTGATCGACTTCCAGACGCAACACCTTCACCGACTCGTTCCAGTTGTCGTTCACGCCACGCATGTTGGGGTTGGTCAGCATGATGGCCTTCACCTCGTCGGCATAGGCGCGCACCTTGGCCGGGTCGGGCCCGACCACGCGGAACTGAACCGGGTACGGCACCGGCGGCCCGTTGGGCAGCAGTTTGGGCCGTGCACGCGCTTCGGGGAATTCGGCCGCCAGCAGCTCGGGCAGCTCCTTGCGAAGGCGTTCGCGGGTGGCCAGGTCCTTGGGCAGCACCACCAGCTGGCTCACGTTGCTCTGCTGGAACACCTGGTCGAGCACCAAGGCGAAGCGCGGCACGCCGCTGCCCACCCAGGTGGTGACGTGGTCCACACCTTCGAGTTTGGTCAGGCGCGCTTCCACCCGCTTGGTGACGGCTTCGTTGGCGGCGTAAGACGTGCCTTCGGGGTACCACAGGTCGACCAGCACTTCGAGCCGGTTCGAATCGGGGAAGAACTGGTTCTGCACCTTGCCCATGCCAAACAGGCCGAGCAGCAGCGTGCCGATGGTCAGGCCAATGGTGATCCAGCGGTGTTGCACACACCAGTTCACCAGTGCACGAAAGCGGGTGTAGAACGGCGTGTCGAAGAGTTCGTGGGGTTGATCGCTCGCCGCATGGGGCTTGGTCTTGAGCAGGCGCGTGCCGAGGTAGGGCACGAAGTACACCGACACCAGCCACGAGATCAGCAGCGCGGCAGCCGTCACAGCAAAGATGGCGAAGGTGTATTCACCCACCGCCGATTGCGCCAAGCCGATCGGCAAGAAGCCCACCGCCGTGATCAGCGTGCCGGTCAGCATCGGCATCGCGGTCGCCTCGTAGGCGAAGGTCGCGGCACGTGCCTTGTCGTAGCCCTCTTCGAGCTTGCGCACCATCATCTCGACGGCAATGATCGCGTCGTCGACCAAGAGGCCGAGCGCAATGATCAGCGAGCCGAGCGAGATCTTGTGCAGCCCCACGCCCCAGTAGTACATGGTGACGAAGGTGATCGCCAGCACCAGCGGGATGGTGATGCCCACCACCGCGCCCGGGCGCCAGTCGAGGG
>NZ_JADMJX010000355.1 GCF_018780185.1 Rhizobacter sp. | reverse complement strand
AACGACCAGCGCGTCGGTGGTGTGGCCGGCCTGCAGGCGGCGCTGGTGCAACTGGGGCGCTAGGCCCAGATCCCCCATCAGGGGTAGTTGACATGTTATGTCAGCACCCCTACTCTTCCGTCACCGATCGAGCTGATCGGCGACGAGAGGAGCCATGAAACCACTTGCTGAGCAACTGCGCGGACTCGACACCTTGACCAGCCTCGCCATGGGCGGGCTTCAGGTGCAGCTGCAACCGATCCCGGGCGACGTGGCCGTGATCCAGGTCTCGATCGAGGGGCGCGAAGAGCTGCCGATCTTCATCACCAGCTCCGACTCGCAAGTGCTGTGCATGTGCTACCTCTGGAGTGATGCCGAGGTGCGCCCCGAGCGGCGCACCGAGCTGCTCGTCACCCTGCTCGAGCTCAACCCCTCGGTGCCGCTGTCGTCGTTTGGCCGCATCGGCGAACGATACGTGCTGAGCGGCGCCCTGTCGCGTGACGCGCGTGTCGAAGACGTCGCCAAAGACGTCGCTGTGCTGAGCGACAACGCGCTCGATGCGCTCGATGCCCTGTCTGAATTTCTCATCTGAAGGAGAACCTCATGTCCGTCATCAAGAAGATGGTCACGCTGCTGCGCGGCAGCGTGCGCGAGATCGGTGAAAGCGTGGTCGACGCCAACGCCACGCGCATCTACGAACAAGAGATCCTCGACGCCAAGCACAACATCGAGCAAGCACGCGGCGACCTGACGCTGGTGATGGCCAAGGAGATGCAAAGTGCCCGCGAGATCCAGCGCCTGCAGGGCGAGGTGGCACGCTACGAGTCGCTGGCCATCGAAGCGCTGAACAAGGCGCAGGAAGGGCTGGCGGAAGAGGTGGCGGCCAAGGTCGCCACGATCGAGCAGGAGCTGGAGGCACAAACCCAGGCCCACGCGTCCTATGCCATCCAGGTGGCCAAGCTCAAGGAACTGATCAAGACGGCCGAGGCCCGTGTACGCGAGCACGAGCGCCAGCTGGCCATGGCCAAGACCACCGAGAGCGTGTACCGCGCCACGCAGTCGATCTCTGACAGCATCGGCAGCGGTGGCTCCAAGCTGGTGAGTGCCCGCGAGTCGCTCGAACGCATCAAGCAGCGCCACGAAGACCTGGCCGACCGCATGACGGCCGCCAGCCAACTGGAAAACGAGCTGGGCCACTCGGCGCTGGAGAAGAAGCTTGCCGCCGCCGGCATCGGCGACAGCAGCGACCGCGCACGCAAGGCGATGGAGCGCATCCGCGCGCGGCAGGCCGAGGGCTCGGTCAAAGCGGCGGAGTGAGCGTGCAACGCAAGCCTGCGCGCTGGAGCAGCAGCGACGACGCGATCCGCGCCGTCCAGGTGGCCTTCGATGTGGAAGAGGCCGTGTTGACGGCGGTGCGTGCAGCAGCGTTTCACAACGACTTGTCGACCTCGGATCAGATTCGCCAGCTGCTCGACCTGCCCACCGCCACACGACCCAAGCGGCCGCGCCTCACGGTGTCGCTGAGCGCGGCTGACTATGAGGTGCTGGGAATGCGATATGGTGTGCCGCCAGAGGAGCGGCTCACCATCAAAGAAAGGGTGACCGCCGAATTGATTGCGTTTGCCAGCACCCACAAGCGCCGCAAATAACGGCAGACAAAGCTCGACGAAGCACAGGAGGGGGAATGGGAAGTTTCATCAACGCCGTGGTGGCCTACCCCACCGCGATCTACACCGCCCTGCTGGGCGCGG
>NZ_JADMJX010000145.1 GCF_018780185.1 Rhizobacter sp. | reverse complement strand
GCTCAGCCCGAACCGAGATCAAGAACCTCTCAGGGGCTGGGTCATCGCAGCTTGGTGATCACACCTTCGTGAGGCGCAAGCCCGCATCCACCAGCACCACCTCGCCGGTGGTCTTGGCCGCACTCGCGCCCAGGTACCACGCTGTTTCGGCCACGTCTTCGGGCGTGATCACCGCCTCCAGCGCGGCGCGGCCCTTGTACCAGTCGACACTGCGCTGGTAGCCCTCGGCGCCCAGGCCTTCTTGCAGCCAGGGCGTTTCGACCAGGCCCGGCGCGATGGCGTTGACCCGCACGTTGGGCGCCAACGCACGCGCCAGGCCCACCGTCATCGCATTCAGCGCGCCCTTGGAGGCCATGTAGGCCAGCGACGAACCGCGCCCCATGATCGAGGCCACCGACGACACGTTGACCACGCCCGAGCCCACGTGCCGGCTCAGCAGCGGCGCCAGTGCGCGCGTCATCTGGTAGGCGCCGATCACGTTCACGCTGTAGATCTTGTGGAAGTCTTCGGCCTCCAGGCCGTCGAGGTTCTTGATGTCGACAAACTTGGTGGTGCCGGCGTTGTTGACCAGCACGTCGGCGCGGCCGAAGCGCGCCTCGACCTCGGCAGCCAGGCGGCGGCAATCAGCGTCCTGCGCCACATCGGCCTTGACCACCAGCACCTGCGCCCCCAGGGCTTCACATTGCGCAGCCACGGCCTCGGCCGGCGCCGGGTCACGCGAGTAGTTGACGACCACGTTCCAGCCCTTGCCGGCATACAGGCGAGCGGTGGCTGCACCGATGCCCGACGACGACCCCGTCACCACACACACCTTCTTGTCCATCACGCTGCTCCTTGCCGGTGCAACCCCTCACCGAATGGCCATGGTAACGGCGCGCGAGCGGCTGGCTGGCTCGAAACCTGCTGTAGCGGCCTATCCTTTCTGCCATGGACCCTGCCCATGAACACACTCATCAAAGCTGCGGAAGTCTGGCTGCCGACGCCCGACCGCAGCCTGCTTGAATTCGGCGGTGGCCTGTTCGGCGCGGCGACCGGTTTTGGTGCGAGCAGCCGCACCATGTGTTTTGGCCGCGGCGAGGGGCTGCCGGGGCGGGCCTGGTTCGACGGTCGGCCCATCGTGCTCAAGCAGTTCGAGGGCTCCTACTTCCGCCGCGCCGACGCGGCCCGCCTGGCCGGTTTCAGCTGTGCGATTGCACTGCCGATGTTCGTGGGCGAGACCATGACCGCGGTGGTGGTGCTGTTCTGCGGCGGCACCGATGCGAGTGAAAACGCACACGACGGCGCGGTCGAGCTGTGGCGCAACAACGCGCGCGTCACCTCCGACATGACGCTGGTCGACGGCTACTTCGGTGGCAACACCGCCGAAGCCTTCGAGCCGCTCTCGCGCGACACCTACCTGCCGCGCGGCAGCGGCCTGCCCGGCATGGCCTGGCAAAAGGGCGCAGCGGTGCTGATCGATGACCTGGGCCAGGCGGGCAAGTTCCTGCGCGCCGACAGCGCGGCCGAAGCCGGAATCAACCGGGGCCTCGCCTTCCCCTGCAGCACCCCCGGCAGCGACGCCTACGTGCTCGCGCTGCTGTCGACCACCGACACGCCGATCGCCAAGCGCATCGAGTGCTGGGCACCCGATGACTCACGGCAAAGTCTGCAGCGTGTGTTTGGCTTCTGCGAAACCGCGGGGCCCTTGCGCGCGTCCGACGGCGGCACGGTGCTGGCCGGCGCCATCGGCAA
>NZ_JADMJX010000228.1 GCF_018780185.1 Rhizobacter sp. | reverse complement strand
CCGGCATCTTCCTCAAGACGCCGTGGCGCTGGCCCGAGCTCTGGGGCATGAACCGGCAGGACATCCAGAACCCGCACCGCATTTACCCCGGCCAGGTGCTGTACCTGCTCAAGTCGGGCGGCCGCGCCTTCCTGAGTACCCGTCCGGCCGGCGAAGGCGACACCACCACGGTGCGCGTATCGCCCCGCACCCGCTACGAGAGCCTGGGCGATTCGGCGATTCCGCCGGTCTCGCTGCAAAACATCGAATCCTTCCTGAGCGAGCCCATGATCGTGGACGAGGCCACCTTCTCGCGCGCGCCACGCATCGTGGCCACGCAGGAGAACCGCGTGCTGCTCACCCGCGGCGACCGGGCCTACGCCCGCGCGCTCTACGGCGACAGCGCCCAGGGCGAGCCGCTGGCCGTGGTCGACGGCAAGTCGATCGACTACCGCGTCTTCCGCAACGCCACGCCGCTGAAGGACCCCACCACCGGTGAAATCCTCGGCTATGAGGCCCAGTACGTGGGCAAGGCCCAGTTGGTCACCGGTGAGACCCGGCGCCCGGCCGCCGATGGCAATGGCAAGACCCCGGCCGAACTGGTGCCGGCCACGATCGACATCGTCGCGGCCAAGGAAGAGATGCGCATCGGCGACCGCCTGCTGCCCGAGCCCGAGCGCGAGCTCAGCAACTACGTGCCGCGCGCGCCCGACTCGGTGCAGAGCGGCCAGATCGTCTCCGTGTACGGCAACGCCGTGCGGTACGCCGCGCAGAACCAGGTCGTCACCATCAACCGCGGTCGCCTGCACGGCATCGAGCGCGGCCACGTGCTGGCGCTGCAGCGCGAAAGCAGCCTGGTGACGGACACCACCGACCAGGCCCGCCCGCAGTTGCGCCTGCCCGGCGAGCGCAACGGCCTGATGATGGTCTTCCGCACCTTTGACAAGGTGTCGTATGCCCTGGTGCTGCAGATCACCGACGGCGTGAAGGTCGGCGACCGCTTCATCAACCCCTGATCCGCACGCGATGCTTCGGCCCGAGCTGGCCGCCTGGCTGCGGCTGCTGCTCACGCCGGGCGTAGGCCTCGAATCCGCACGCAAACTGCTGGCCGCCTTCGGTCTGCCGGAAGCGGTCTTTGCCCAGCCGGTGTCTGCTTGGCAAACCGCCGTGGGCGCTCGCGCAGCCCGCGCGCTCGACGCAGTGCCCGAGGACCTCGATGCCCAGGTAGACCGCCTGCTGGCCTGGCTGGCCGAAGGCCATGACCGCCATGCCCTCACGCTGGGTGACCCGCTCTACCCCGCCGAGTTGCTGCAGATGGCCGATCCGCCACTGCTGCTGTACGTGCAGGGCGATGTGCAGGCCCTGCACCATCCGCGCCGGCTGGCCATCGTGGGAAGCCGCAATCCGACACCGCAGGGCGAAGCCAACGCGCGCCAGTTTGCGCAGGCACTCGGCCAGGCCGGGGTCTGCGTGGTGTCGGGTCTGGCGCTTGGCGTGGACGGCGCCGCCCATGAAGGCGCGCTGCAAGGCGGCGGCCCCACCGTGGCGGTGGTCGGCACCGGCCTGGACCGGGTCTACCCCAAGCGCCACCTGGCGCTCGCCCACCGCATCGCCAGTCAAGGCGCACTCGTGAGCGAGTACCCACTCGGCACGCCGCCGCTGCCGGAGAACTTCCCGCAACGCAACCGCCTTATCGCCGGTTTGTCGCAGGGCACGCTGGTGGTGGAAGCGGCGGTGCAGTCGGGCTCGCTGATCAC
>NZ_JADMJX010000160.1 GCF_018780185.1 Rhizobacter sp. | reverse complement strand
GCGCGATCCAGGTGCTGCAGCGCCGCACCAAGAACAACCCGGTGCTGATCGGCGAGCCGGGCGTCGGCAAGACCGCCATCGTCGAAGGCCTGGCGCAGCGCATCGTCGCTGGCGAGGTGCCCGATTCGCTCAAGAGCAAGCGGGTGCTGGTGCTCGACATGGCCCTGCTGCTGGCCGGTGCCAAGTTCCGCGGTGAATTCGAAGAGCGGCTCAAAAGCGTGCTGAAGGAAGTGGCGCAAGACGAAGGCCAGACCATCGTCTTCATCGATGAGATCCACACCATGGTGGGCGCCGGCAAGGCCGAAGGTGCGATCGACGCCGGCAACATGCTGAAGCCCGCGCTCGCGCGCGGCGAGCTGCATTGCATTGGCGCGACCACGCTCGACGAGTACCGCAAGTACGTGGAGAAGGACGCCGCGCTGGAGCGCCGCTTCCAGAAGGTTCTTGTGGGCGAGCCGACGGTCGAGGCGACCATCGCCATCCTGCGTGGCCTGCAAGAGAAGTACGAAGTGCACCATGGTGTGGAGATCACCGACCCGGCCATCGTGGCTGCGGCCGAACTCTCGCACCGCTACATCACCGACCGCTTCCTGCCCGACAAGGCGATCGACCTGATCGACGAGGCGGCGGCCAAGATCAAGATCGAGATCGACTCCAAGCCCGAGGTGATGGACAAGCTCGACCGCCGGCTGATCCAGCTGCAGATCGAACGCGAAGCCGTGCGCCGCGAGAAAGACGAGGCTTCGCAGAAGCGCTTTGCGCTGATCGAGGAAGAGATCACCAAGCTGCAGCGCGAAGCCGCCGACCTGGAGGAAATCTGGAAGGCCGAGAAGGCCACCGCCCAGGGCTCGGCCCACGTGAAGGAAGAGATCGATCGCATCCGCTTCCAGATCGAGGAGTTCAAGCGCAAGGGCGATTTCAACAAGGTCGCCGAGCTGCAGTACGGCAAGCTGCCCGAGCTCGAGAAGACGCTGAAAGACGCCCAGGCCAAGGAAAAGAAGGGCGCCACCACCGGCAAACCGCAGCTGCTGCGCACCATGGTGGGCGCCGAAGAGATCGCCGAGGTGGTGGCGCGTGCCACCGGCATCCCGGTGGCCAAGCTGATGCAAGGCGAGCGCGACAAGCTGCTGCAGATGGAAACCAAGCTGCACGAACGCGTGGTCGGGCAAGACGAAGCGATTGCGGCGGTGTCGAACGCGATCCGCCGCTCACGCTCGGGCTTGTCTGACCCGAACCGGCCGACCGGCTCCTTCCTCTTTCTCGGCCCCACCGGCGTGGGCAAGACCGAGCTGTGCAAGGCACTGGCGGGTTTCTTGTTCGACAGCGAAGACCACATGATCCGCGTCGACATGAGCGAGTTCATGGAGAAACACTCGGTCAGCCGCCTGATCGGCGCGCCCCCGGGCTACGTGGGCTACGAAGAAGGCGGTGCACTCACCGAAGCCGTGCGTCGCAAGCCCTACAGCGTGTTGCTGCTCGACGAGGTGGAGAAGGCCCACGCCGATGTGTTCAACGTGCTGCTGCAGGTGCTCGATGACGGGCGCCTGACCGATGGCCAGGGTCGCACGGTCGACTTCAAGAACACCGTGATCGTGATGACCAGCAACCTCGGTTCGCACCAGATCATGCAGATGGCCGGCCAAGACGACGAAGTGATTCGCGACGCGGTGATGGTCGACGTGAAGCAGCACTTCCGCCCCGAGTTCCTGAACCGCATCGACGAGACCGTGGTGTTCC
>NZ_JADMJX010000130.1 GCF_018780185.1 Rhizobacter sp. | reverse complement strand
CGATGCGGTCGCGGTGCGCCGGGTCCATGTTGGCCTGGATCTTGAAGACCACGCCCGTCATCTTGGGCTCGTCGGGCTGCACCACGCGCTGGAGGGCGACACGCGCGCTCGGCGGGGGGGCCAGGTCGACCAGGGCGTCGAGCACCTCGCGCACACCGAAGTTGTTGACCGCCGAGCCAAAGAACATGGGCGTCTGGTGGCCGGCCAGAAACTCGGCCTCGTCGAAGGCGGGCGCGGCTTCGCGCACCAGCTCGATCTCGCCCTGCGCCTGCTCGTATTGCATGCCGAAGCGTTCGGCATACGCCGGGTTGTTCAGGCCGGCCAGGATCTCGTCGTCGTTGTGGTTGCGGTCTTCGCCGGGGCTGAACACGCGCATCTGCTCTTCACGCAGGTCCATCACGCCGTGGAACTGCTTGCCCATGCCCACCGGCCAGGTGAACGGCACCACACTCATGCCCAGCTCGCGCTCGATCTCGTCCATCAGCGTGAGCGGCTCCTGCACCTCGCGGTCCATCTTGTTGACGAAGGTGAGGATGGGCGTGTTGCGCGCGCGGCAGACCTGCAGCAGGCGGCGCGTCTGCGGCTCCACGCCGTTGGCGGCGTCGATCACCATCAGCGCGGCGTCCACGGCGGTGAGCACGCGGTAGGTGTCTTCCGAGAAGTCCTGGTGGCCGGGGGTGTCGAGCAGGTTGATGACGCAGTCGCGGTATTCCATCTGCATCACGCTGGAGGCGACCGAAATGCCGCGCTGCTTTTCGATCTCCATCCAGTCAGAAGTGGCATGGCGCGTGGCCTTGCGTGCTTTCACGCTGCCGGCGATCTGGATCGCGCCCGAGAACAGCAGCAGCTTCTCGGTGAGCGTGGTCTTGCCCGCATCGGGGTGGGAAATGATGGCAAAGGTGCGGCGGCGGCGCACCTGGGGGGTCAGCTCGGACATGCGGGCGTGGCGCGAATTAGGCGTGCCACCTCATGAAAACCGTCGATTATCGATGGCAGCTTGCCGCCTGTGCACAGAGCCGATTAGTCGAATCGGCACTTGTCGGGTACATTTGCAGCACAGTTACGCAAGACAGTGGTGTTAGTGATCTCGTTCGTGCTGCCCGGTTCCGGTGCGGTTTCCGTTAGAAATCCCTTTGATCGTTTCTTGAGAGTCGCTGCGTGCGGGGCATGTGCTCCTCACCATTTTTTATATTTAGGAAACGCATCATGACGACGCAAACCGGTACCGTGAAATGGTTCAACGAAAGCAAGGGCTACGGCTTCATTGCACAAGACGCAGGCGGCGCTGACCTGTTCGCTCACTTCCGTGACATCGCCGGCTCCGGCTTCAAGACCCTGACCGAAAACCAAAAGGTCGAGTTCGAAGTCAAGCAAGGCGAAAAAGGCCTGCAAGCGGCGAACATTCGCCCGGTCTGAACGACCCGCGGGCGATTCGTCGCCCTGCTGAAAAACGCGGCCCCGGCCGCGTTTTTTTTCGTCTGTACCGCAGGACCCGCTGGCAAACTGGGCGCATGCCGGAGCTGCCCGACATCACGGTCTATATCGAACGCCTGGCCGACAAGGTGCAAGGCCAGGTGTTGCAGCGGGTGCGCTTGCTCAACCCGTTCTTGCTGCGCACGGCGCTGCCGCCGCTCGCGCAGGCCGAGGGGCAACGCGTGGTCGGTGTCGAACGGCTGGGCAAGCGGGTGGTGCTGGCCCTGGAGAACGGGCTCTTTCTTGTCATCCACCTGATGGTCGCCGGGCGCCTGCGCTGGCTGCTGCCGGGGGGCAAGCCGCCGGGCAAGATAACGCTTGCGGTGTTCGAGTTCGGGCACGGCAGCGTGGTGGTCACCGAGGCGGGCAGCAAGCGGCGGGCTTCGTTGCACGTGCTGGCCGACCGGGCCGCACTCGTTGCGATGGACCCCGGCGGCATCGACGTGATGAGCGCCGAGCTGGCCGCCTTCACCGAGCGTCTGCAGCTTGAGAACCACACCTTGAAGAAGCTGCTGACCGACCCGCGCCTCTTCAGTGGCATCGGCAACACCTACTCCGACGAGATCCTGTTTCGGGCACGACTGTCGCCGGTGCAGCTGTCGAAGAACCTCAAGCCCGAACAGATCGCCACGCTGTTTGATGCCACCCGCGCGGTGCTGCAAGAGTGGACCGACCGGCTGCGCACCGAGGCCGGCGATTGGCCGCAAAAGGTCACGGCCTTTCACCCACAGATGGCCGTGCACGGCCGCTACGGCCTGCCTTGCCCGGTGTGCGCCACACCGGTGCAGCGCATCGTGCACGCCGACAACGAAACCAACTACTGCGCCCGCTGCCAGACCGGCGGCAAGCTACTGGCCGACCGCGCCTTGTCGACCCTGCTGCACAAGAGCTGGCCGAAGAACATCGACGAACTCGGCTGAGGCCTTCAGCAGCGCTTAAGTCGACCGGGCCACAGTACACACATGTTCAAAGCTCGACCCCTCGGCCGTGACAAGCGCGCGCACCGATGGGCCGGCTTGCTGGTCACCACCCTGATCGCCACCCTGCTGGCCGCGCCCAGCCTCGCGCCAGCGCAAACAGCAGACGCGGCGGGCTGCCAGCGCATCGGTGCCATCAAGCTGGTGCGGGTCGATGTGTTCGACACCCGCATCCCGGAAGAAGACAACGCGCTGTTCCGCCTGGCCAACTGGCTGCACATCCAGACGCGCGAGTCGACAGTGCATCAGCAGTTGCTCTTCAAGACCGGCGACGCCTACGACCCGCGCCTGTTGCAAGAATCCGAGCGCGTGCTGCGCAGCACCGGCTACATAGGCAACGCCAACATCCGCACCGTCGCCTGCCCCGATGGCGAGGCTGAGATCGAGGTGACGACACAGGATGTGTGGACGCTCAAGCCCAGCATCTCGTTTGGCCGCAGCGGCGGCAAGAACAGCAGCAGCATCGGCATCGAAGAAAGCAACCTCCTGGGGCTGGGCACGCAACTGGGGTTGGACGTGAAGTCGGGCGTTGACCGCAACACCCGCACGCTGTTCTACCGCGACCCGCTGCTGGGTGGCCAGCGGCTCGACCTCTCGGGCACCTATGCCAACAACAGCGACGGCAAGGCCCGCTCGCTGGCGCTGGACCGGCCGTTTTACGCGCTTGACAGCCGCTGGGCCGCAGGCGCCTCGTGGCGCAACGAAACCCGCGTCGATTCGGCCTACGAACAGGGCGAGATGGTGGGCCAGTACCAAACCACCGAACATTACGCCAAGGTCTACGGCGGCCTGTCTGAAGGCCTGCACGGCGGCTGGGTGCGCCGCTGGACGCTGGGCATCACGCACGACGAGCACCGCGCCACACCGCTTGCTACCAACACCCTGCCCAACGTCAGCAGCCCGATCACGCGCAAGCTGGTCTACCCCTGGGTAGGCTTCGAGTGGCTGCAGGACGAGTACCAAACCGTGCGCAACCAGGACCAGATCGGCAAGACCGAAGACCTGCAGCTCGGCTGGCACGGCACGGCCCTGCTGGGCGCAGCCGCGCCGGCCTTCGGCGCCGACCGCAGCGCTGCGGTGTTCAGCGTCAAGCTCTACAAAGGCTGGCAACCGCTGCCCGACACCACGCTGCTGTTCGATGCCAGTGCCACGGGCCGCATCGAGCGCGAAGGCTTTGCCGGCACGCTGTTGAAGGCGAGCGCGCGCCACTACCTGCGCCAATCCGACAAGCGCAGCCTCTACCTGGCCTTGTCGACCGAACGTGTCTCCAACCCAGACGCCGACCAGCAGGTGCTGCTGGGCGGTGACACCGGCCTGCGCGGGTATCCGCTGCGCTACCAGAGCGGGCACGGGCGATGGCTCTTCACGGCCGAGCAGCGTTACTTCACCGATTGGTACCCGTGGCGCCTGTTCAACGTGGGTGGGGCGGTGTTCTACGACATGGGCCGCGCCTGGGACCAGAACCCCAACACCCAGATTCCGCAAGGCCTGCTGCGCGATTTCGGCTTCGGCCTGCGCCTGGGCAACAGCCGCTCGGCCATCGGCAGCGTGGTGCACATCGACGTGGCCTTCCCGCTCGACGGCGACCGGTCGATCCGCAAGGTGCAGTTCCTGGTCGAGGGCAAGAGCAGCTTCTGACCGATCGGCCTCATGATGGCGGCTCAACACGCTTTTGCGCGACCAGGAGACAGCTCATGAACGCCCCCATCAGCCGCTACCCCGTGCCCGAGATCGCCGGGCTGCCCGACGACATCCGCCAGCGCATTCTCGATGTGCAGCAAAAGGCCGGCTTCGTGCCCAACGTCTTTCTCGGCTTCGCCCATCGGCCCGACGAGGCGCGTGCCTTCTTTGCGTACCACGACGCGCTGCTGCTGAAGGAAGGCGGCCACCTCAGCAAGGGCGAGCGCGAGATGATCATCGTGGCCACATCGGGCGCCAACAACTGCCTCTACTGCGTGGTGGCGCACGGCGCCATCTTGCGGGTGTACGAGAAAAAGCCGCAGATCGCCGACCAGGTGGCCGTCAACTACCTCAAGGCCGACATCACCGAGCGCCAGAAGGCGATGCTCGGTTTTGCGATGAAGGTGTGCCACGACGCCGCGAACATCACCGACGCCGACTTCGTGGCCTTGCGCGCGCACGGCTTCGACGACGAAGACATCTGGGACATCGGCGCCATCACGGCGCTCTTCGGCCTCTCCAACCGCATGGCCAACCTGATGAGCCTGCGGCCGAACGACGAGTTCTACCTGATGGGCCGGCTGCCGCGCGAGAAGAAGCCGGGCTGAGCTGCGTCACTCGACCAGCAGCCCCTCGGCCAGCCATTGGTGCAGGGCCCCCACCACGCGGACGGCAGCCTCGCCCGCACCCACCGACTGCGCAGCGTGCCCGCACAGCGCGGCGAAGGGCTCGCCGCGCATCAACGCTGCGAGCAGCGTCGCTTCGAGTTCGCTCGCGGCCGAGCGCCAGCGTGTTTCCAGCCCGGCCCGCCACACCAGCAGCGTGTGCAAGCCGGGCTGCGGCTCGGGCAGCTCGGGCTCGTCATCGCCGCCGCTCTGCAGGGCACGCCAGGCCGGCTCGATGCGCCAGCCCAGGGCGAGCAGTTGCACGCTCGGGTGCAGGCGCAGGACCAGCTCGGGCCAGGCGGGCGACGGTAGCTGCGCCAGGGCAGCGGCGCTCAGCGAAGCGGCATCGGCCGCGTCGAAGGCTGTGCGCAGGGCCCACTCCATGCGCGCCAGATCGATGAGCGCGGGGTGCGGCACCAGGTCGTCGCGCGTGGCCATGAACTGCGCCAGGCGGTCACCAAACCAGCGGATCGACGGCTGGCGCGACGGGTGGGCTTGCAGGTACGCGAGCGCCAGCGCGTCGAAGGCTTCGTCACCCATGGCGCGCGGCAGCACCCCGTGGTTGTCGCGCAGCGCACCCAGCAGGCGCGCGGCGTAGGCGTGCTGGTAGATGCGCAGCAACGAGGGCTCGCGACCGCGCAGCATGCCCTCGGCTGGCGCAGCGTCGACGATCGCGGCGAGCAGTTGGTGTTGCTGTTGCGCCAGCGTGTTCATGCAGGCCCCGTCATCCCGCGCAGGCGGGAATCCAGCATCGAGGCACATCGTGGATTCCCGCCTGCGCGGGAATGACGGCGCGTTGTTGCACGGCCCGCGCCACGTTCAGCTCGGCCAGCAGGTCCGGCAGCGGTGGGATGTGGTCGTCGCGCTCGATCATGGTCGGCACCGCGCCGAGGCGCTGCACGGTGTAGGCGTAGAGCTGCCACACGGCCTCGCACACCGGGTGATCGTGGGTGTCGATCAAATGGTCGCCATGGTCTTCGTGACCGGCGAGGTGGATCTGCCGCACCCGCTCGCACGGCATCGCGTCGATGAAGGCGTGGGCATCGAAGCCGTGATTTACGCTGCTCACGTAGACGTTGTTCACGTCGAGCAGCAGCTCGCAGTCGGCACGATGCACGAGTTGGGCGATGAACTCCCACTCGCTCATCTCGTCGCCCGCAAAGCTCACGTAGCTGGACACGTTTTCCAGCAGCAGGCGGCGCCCGAGCAGCTCCTGCACCTGCTGCACACGTTGCACCACGTGGCGCAGCGCGGCCTCGGTGTAGGGCAGGGGCAGCAGGTCGTGCAGGTTGTGGTGGTCGACACCCGTCCAGCACAGGTGGTCTGAAATCCACGCCGGCTCGATGCGCCGGGCCAGGGCCTTGAGTTCGCGCAGGTAGGCGAGGTCGAGCGGGTCGGTGCTGCCGATCGACATCGACACACCGTGCATCACCATCGGTGTGTGGGCGCGGATGCGGTCCAGGTGGTGCAGGGGCTTGCCACCGGGCACGAGGTAGTTTTCGGAGATGACCTCCAGCCAGTCGACACCGGGCTGGGCTTGCGCGAAGTCGGCGTAGTGCTCGGTGCGCAGGCCGAGCCCGAAGCCAGTGACGGGGGAGGTCATGTCAACAACAGCCGCGGCTGCTTTACTGGACGACCTTGCCACCTTCCTTGGTGCACTCGGCGGCCGACTTCTTGTTGACCCAGCCCTGGCCCTTGCAGCCGTTGTGGCCCTTGCACTCGCTCTTGGCCGTCTTGCACTCGGACGTGCCCTTGCAGCTGTTGACGCCCGAACACTTGACCATGCCGTCATCGGCGGCGTGCACGGTGGTGGTGACGAGGCCGGTGGAGAACAGCGCGGCGGCGGTGGTGGCCAGGGCGAGGCCGGATTTGAGATTCAGCATGGTGTCGATTCCTTGGTGCTTCGGTTGAGGAGGTGCAGGCAAGGGATCGACAACAGAGAAGGCCGAATCACCGCGCTTGCCGGGCTCTGTCGCCCCGGCAGCGCGCTTCTTACACGGCCACTGACACGGCTACTTCAACACGGCTGCCATCGCGACGGCCGTGGCCTCGACGTTCGACGAGTTCAAGCCCGCCACGCACATGCGGCCCGAGCGCACCAGGTACACGCCGTGTACCTCGCGCAGCGTGTCGACCTGCTCGGGCGACAAGCCGGTGTAGCTGAACATGCCACGCTGGGTCAGGAAGTAGTTGAAGTCACGCCCCGGCAGCTTGGCGCTGAGCACCGCGTGCAGCTTCTCGCGCATGGCCTTGATGCGCACGCGCATCGCGTTCAGCTCGCCGGCCCACTGGTCGTAGAGCGCGGGGGTCTGCAACACGCGGGCGACGATCTGGCCGCCGTGGGTGGGTGGGCTGCTGTAGTTCTTGCGGATGGTGGCTTTCAGCTGGCCCAGCACCAGCTCGGCCTCGGCCTTGTTGGGGCAGACCACGCTCAAGGCCCCGCAGCGTTCGCCGTAGAGCGAGAAGCTCTTGGAGAAGGAACTCGCGCAGAAGAAGCTCACACCGGCTTCGGCCAAGGCACGCAAGGCGAAGGCGTCTTCTTCGATGCCGTCGCCAAAGCCCTGGTAGGCGATGTCGACATAAGGCAGCAGCTTGCGTTGCTGGATGACCGGGATCAGCTCGGCCCATTGCGCAGGCGTGAGGTCCACCCCAGTCGGGTTGTGGCAGCAGGCGTGCAGCAGCACGATGCTTTGCTCGGGCAGCGTCTTCAACGCGGCCAGCATTTCGGGGAACTTCACGCCGCCGGTTTTGGCGTCGTAGTAGGGGTAGGTGTTGACCGCGAACCCGGCGCCTTCGAACATGGCGCGGTGGTTGTCCCAGGTGGGGTCGCTGACCCACACGTTGGACTGCGGGAAGTAGCGCTTGAGGAAGTCGCCGCCGACCTTCAGGCCGCCCGAGCCGCCGAGCGTCTGGATGGTGGTGGTGCGCCCGCTCTTCACCGCCTCGTGGTTGGCACCGAACAGCAGGTGTTGCACCGCCTGGCGGTAGTTGGCCGCGCCTTCCATGGGCTGGTAAGGGCGCGCGCCGATGGTTTGCAGCATCGCGGTTTCGGCGGTGCGCACCGCGCTCATCACCGGCAGGTGGCCGGCGTCGTCGAAGTAGATGCCGATGCTGAGGTTGATCTTGTTCGGCCGCGGGTCTTTGCCGAACGATTCGTTGAGGGTGAGGATGGGATCGCCAGCGTAGGCGTCGACGTGCTCGAACATGGGGGGCTCCTGCAGGGGAGCGGGGATTATCTCGCTGTGGTCGAGTCCAGCCACTCCATCCAGCGGCCATGCGGGTGCGAGCGGGCCAGCAGCTCGAAGCGGGCCTCATGGCCATCGCGGAAGCACAGCGTCCACAGGCTGCCGCGTTGAGCCTGCACCCCCTCTTCAAAAGGTGCCGGCGGCACGACGGGGCCGATGTGCAGCTCGGGGCCTTCGGCCGACAGCCACATCAGGCCGTGCTCGCGCACCAGGGCCGTCACGGTGTGAATGTGGCGCTGCAAGGCCGCGGGCTCGAAGTAGCTGAGCACCCAGCTGTTGAGCAACACCGGTTGCACGTCGGTGGGCAGGCTCGCCAGCCAGGGTGCGATGGCGGCGGTGCAATCGGCCTCACGCCGCACCGGCCAGGCACGCTGGCGGGCGATCGCGATGGCCTGGTCAAAGCGTGTGATGCGCGCCACGTTGCTCGGCCACAGGCAGGCGCGCAGCCAGCGCACGGCCACCTCGTCGTTCACGTTCACCGGGGCCGGGTCGATGCCCAGGCGCTGCACGATCTGCACATCGGCAGGCGCGGGCCGCAGCGGGCCGACCAGTCGACAGGGCAGCATGGGCACACCCACATCGCCGGCGGCCACACCGTCGCCGGTGTCGTAGCGATAGTCATCGACGCCGAGATTCAGGCCCGCGCTGCAACCGAAGTCGAGCAAGGCCAGGCGGGGCTTGCCGCTGCGCCGTGCAATCGCCTGCAAGGCCGGCCAAAACACGGCGCAGCGGCCGATCTCGTTGGTCTGCGTGGTGCGGGTGGCCATGCAGGCACGCAGGGCCTCACGGTGCTGGCTCACGAAGTCAACGAGGCAACCCGCCAGCGCTGCATCGGGGGCGCGCGTGCCGCCCAGGCTGGCGTAGTAGGCCTGCAGCGGGTGGGTCGCGCCTGAGAGCAGCAGGTCGTGCACCGCGGCCAGCCAGAGGTTGGGCCGCTGCTGCTCACGCTCGGCGCCGGCCAGCAGCTCCAGCAGGGCGGGCTGGTCGGCCACCACGTGGCACAGGGCCTGGTACAGCGGTTCATCGTCACACTCGTGCTCGGCAAACCAGTGGAAGAACGTGGCGAGTCGGGGCAGATCGATGGGCATGGCGGGGTTCTCGCAGGCGGTGACGCCACAGCGTAGCCCTCGGCACCGCACAACTTTGTCGGGCATCCGACAATCAGGCTCATGCGCGACGAGATCGAGCCCCTGCTGGCCGCCACCCTGCCCGAGCTGCGCCTGGCCGAGCCGCACTGGCACGGCCTGCTGCCGCTGTGCCGGCTGCACAAGCTCACGCGCGGCAGCGTGCTGCTCGCGCAGGGGCAGCCCACACCGGCCTTGTTTGGCCTGCTGGCGGGTGAGATTGCGATCCGCTTCACCACCGTCGATGGCGATGTGTCGGTGATCGAGCACGTGCCGCCAGGTCGTTTGTTCGGGCTGTCGTCGTTTGCCAGCGGGCGGCCCTCGACCTTCGAGGCGCTGGCCACCCGGCCCACGCGGGTGGTGGCCTTCGGGCCGGCGGCGTATGCCTACCTGATGGACGAGGTGCCCGGCTTTGCGCGCGCGTTGATGCGCGAGTTTGCGCAACGCCACGATGGCGCCTTGCGCATGCTCGAAGCCTCGCGCCACCGCAGCGCCATGGAGCGGCTGAGCCTGGCGCTCGACCAGCTGCTGCGCACCGAACGGGCGGGAGAAACCGACGCCCAGGGCTGGCGCTTCGTGCGCACCACGCAGGCCGAGCTGGCGACCTTGGCCAACCTGTCGCGTCAGACGGTCAACGGCCTGGTGGGCGAGCTGGCGGCGCAGCAGCGGCTGCGCGCGAGTTACGGCGGGTTGTGGATACCGCCGTGATCACTCAGGCAGCGAGGGCAGCCTCGATGTCCTTGGTGATGGACTCCGGTGTGTCGTTCGGCGCATACCGCTTGATCACCTGGCCGTCTCGCCCGACCAGGAACTTGGTGAAGTTCCACTTGATGCCCTTGGTGCCCAACAGGCCAGGCGCCTGCTCGGTGAGCCACTTCCACAGTGGGTGGGCCTCTGCGCCGTTGACCTGCACCTTGCCCATCATCGGGAAGCTCACGCCGTAGTTCACCTGGCAAAACGAGGCGATCTCGCCATCGCTGCCCGGGTCTTGGCCGCCAAACTCGTTGCTCGGGAACCCCACCACCACCAGGCCCTTGTCGCGGTAGGTCTCCCACAACTTTTCCAGCCCGGCGAACTGCGGCGTGAACCCGCAGGCGCTGGCGGTGTTGACGATCAACAGCACCTTGCCCTTTTGCGTGGACAGGTCGGCGCGCTTGCCGTCGATGGAAACGGCGTCGAAGTCATAAACACTGGCCATGGGTTCTCCTGCAGGCTGTGAAATAAGTCGGAGCCGATCGTAGCGCCGCCGCCCGCCCCACGCAGCGAAGGGTTGACGCCGCCCGGCGCGCCATCGAACATGCGTTCACCGCCACCACCGGAAGAGCATATGCCCGAGCGCATACCGATGCGCTACACCGTCGCGCTGCAAGGCTTCAGCGATTTCGAGCGCCGCGCGATGGCTTCGTTCTTCCGCTTGGCGCAGGAGCGCGCCCCCGCCTATGTGCAAGCGGCCAGCCCGGCCGAGAGCGACTTCATCATTGCCGACGCCGACCACGCGGCCGACGTGGCAGCGGTGCGCGACGCTCGCCGCCTGCAAGACACCATCTTCATCGGCTCGGCCGCGCCCGCCGGCTCGGTGGCCTGGCTGCCGCGGCCCATCGAGCCGACCCACATCGTGCGCGAGCTCGACCTGCTGCTGGAGCAGCGCCTGGCCAGCTTCGACGAGCCCCCGGACCACAGCGACTGGGTCAGCTCCGGCCCAAGCGAGCTGATGGGCGCCGATGGCCGGCCGGCCAAAGACGTGCTGGTGGTCGACGACAGCCGCGTCGCGCTCAAGTTCCTGCAGGCGCGCCTGCAAGGCCTGGGCTACCGCGTGCACCTGGCCCACGACGCCACGCAGGCGCTTGAGCGGCTGGCCTCGCAGGCCTTCTCGCTGGTGTTTCTCGACGTGGGCCTGGGGCCCGAAGGCAGCGTCGACGGCTTCGCCGTGTGCCAGCACATCAAGCAGCGCAAGGAGCACCCTGGCGGCATCGCCCCGGCCGTGTTGATGGTGACCGGGCGCAGCAGCTCGATGGACCGTGTGCGGGGTGACCTGGCCGGCTGCGACGCCTACCTCACCAAGCCTCTGATGGAAGACGAGTTTGTCGCCACGCTGCGCCAGCTTGACCCCGTTTTGGCCTGACCGCGGGTTCAGCCATGCGCAGCCGCTGAGCGCTCCAGCGTTGACAACAACGCCGCCAGCAGGATCAAGCCACCGCCCAGCGCCAACGAGACGGTCATCACCCCGCCACCCAGCAGCAAGGCCGAGACCGAGGCAAACAACACCTCGGTCAGCATGACCACCGAAGACACGTTGGCCGGCAAACGCGCCGCGCCGTACTGCAGCGCCAGGTTGCTGACCAGGAAGAACCCGCTGAGCACCAGCGCCATCGCCACCCAGCCGACCGCTGGCGCGGGCGGCCAGGGCGCCTGGCCTTGCAGCCCGAGCACCGTGGCCAGACCCCCGGCCACCAACACCCCGCCGCAGAACATGGCCAGGGCGCGGCTCTCTTCGGAGCGCTGCGCCTCGCGCCGCAACATCACGTTGTTGAGCCCGAACGAAAAGCCCCCGACCACGCCCAGCCAGTCGGGCAGCGAGTGTGGCAGCGGCCACCCCTGCCCGCCTTCGGGCCACAACACGATGGCCGCACCGGCCAGCGCCAGCAGCACGCGCACGGCAGCCATCGCGCTGAGCGCTTCTTTCAGCAGCAGCCGCGCCAGCACCACCACCCACAGCGGCATCAGGTAGAACAGCAGCACCACGCGCACCACGTCACCGATGGACACCGCCCAGTTGAACGCGGCATTGGTGGTACCCGACGCCACCACCAGCACCCACAGCGCGGGTGTGCGCAGCACCTGGCCAAAAGCATGCGGGCGGGTGAAGCCGATCACCGCCACCGCCACCAGGTAGACCAGCACCGTCGCCCACAGCGGGTGCAGGCCCTGCTCCTGCAGTTGGCGAAAGGGCCACCACGACACACCCCAGACCAGGGCGTTGAGCATGAGGGCGAGGGCAGGCAGGAGGCTCGGGGCAGAAAGCACCGCGCGATTGTCGCTGCGCCCCCAAGTTCATTGGATTGCGCCGCCCTGCGGCCGCGCCTAAGGTGCCCGCAGACCCCTTCTGGAGCAGCGCGCATGAAACCCCTCGACGTCTTCACGCCCGACGAACTGTCATCAGGCGTTCCCCCCGACCTGAGCTACGCGGCCTACCGTTTCCTGGCCGAAGGCGACTCGTGGTTCACGCTCAGCACGCTGAACCCGGGCAAGAACGCCAACCTCCTGTTCCAGATGCAGTTCGAGCAGTTCGCCTGCGCCGTCAACTGCGCCTATCCCGGCGACACCCTGTCGCACATGGTCGAGATGAACAGCGACCCGCAGTTCGTGCAGCTGCTGTGCGGCAAACGCGCCCGCATCTGGGACGGCCTGCTGCTCTCGTGCGGCGGCAATGACCTGATCGACGCGCTCAAGGCCTCGGGCCCGGGTGTGCCCAACGACCAGCGCCTGCTGCTGCCTGCCGCCGAATGGGGCCCCGAGGCCGGCGGGCCGGCGCGCTACCTCAGCCCCGAGGGCTGGGCGACCTTCGACAACTACCTGCGCGCCAACTTCGAGCACCTGCTGGGCTTGCGCGACGCCGGGCCGTCAGCGCACTGCCCAGCCTTCATCCACGGCTACGCCTGCCCCACGCCGCGTGCCGCCGGCGCGGGCTTCGGCCTCGGGCCGTGGTTGATGCCTTCGTTGGTGGCCCATGGCATTCCCACGAGCGATTGGATAGCGCTGAGCGCCTTGTTGATGAAGCAGTTGGGCCAGCTGCTATCGGCCATCGCGGCCGATGGGGTGCGCTTCCCCAACCTGCACTTCTTCGACACCAGCGTGATTGACATCGTGCCGGCCGAATTGAACACCTCGGGTGCGAGTGGCGACTGGGTCAATGAGATCCACCTGACGCGCAGCGGCTACAAGAAGCTGGCGCTGCCGTGGGCGGCGGCGATCGAGCGGGTGCTGCGGCCGGGCTGAGCGCTTGTTCCGTTCGCCTGGTGCAAATATTCCGTTCGCCCTGAGCCTGTCGAAGGGTGCGCACTGCACGGCGCTGGCTTCGACAGGCTCAGCCCGAACGGAGTCAGGTCAACAGGTCAATGCTTGTCACTGCGAGCCAAAGCCAGCAGACGATCCACCTCGTCCTTGTGCTTCACGCAGTTGCTGGCATGCCAGCGCCCGATCACCCACATCGTGCCGGCGACCACCAGGCCGAAGGCGGTGATGGCGGCAAACGACGACAGGCCGAACTTCGTCATGCCGGTGTAGAAGGCGCCCAGGCCGAGGATGCAGGCCTGCTCGTTGAAGTTCTGCACCGCGATCGAGCGGCCCGCGCC
>NZ_JADMJX010000027.1 GCF_018780185.1 Rhizobacter sp. | reverse complement strand
GGCGAAAGCGGTGTAATGACCGCCCCACTTTCTCGACCAAGGCTCAGCATGAAGCTCTACTACAGCACCGGCGCGTGTTCCCTCTCGCCCCACATCGCCCTGCGCGAAGCGGGCCTGCCCTTCGAGCTGGTGCTGGCCAGCACCAAAACGCACAAGCTGGCCGACGGCACCGACTACTACACGATCAACCCGAAGGGCTACGTGCCGCTGCTGGAGCTCGACAACGGCGAGCGCCTCTCCGAAGGCCCGGCCATCGTGCAGTACATCGCCGACCTGGTACCGGCCAAGAACCTCGCGCCCGCCAACGGCACGATGGCGCGCTACCGGCTGCAAGAGTGGCTGACCTTCATCGGCACCGAGATCCACAAGGTCTTCAGCCCCCTCTTCGTGCCGAGCACCACCGAAGAGGCGCGCGCTGCCGCCAAGACGCGCCTGCTGGGCCGCCTGAGCTACGTCAACGAGCAACTCGCCGGCAAGCCCTACCTGTTGGGCGACACCTTCAGCGTGGCCGACGGCTACCTCTTCACCGTGACCAACTGGGCCCGCCCCACCGGCCTCGACATCAGCTCGCTCGCGAACCTCACCGCCTTCATGGCGCGTGTGGCGGCGCGGCCTGCGGTGCAAGAGGCGATGAAGGCGGAAGGGCTGCTGAAGTGAGAGCGCCACGCGGCGCGCTCCTCGGCGCCGCGGCCCTGGCGCTCGCCGGCACCGGGGCCCTCGCCACGGCCCCGGCAGACGGCCACTACGACGGCACGCTGTGCGTGACCGTGGCAGCGGCCCCCGCCAGCTGCGGCGCTGCCGAGGTGGGCCTCAGCGCAGACTCGCTGGCGCGGGTGCGCGTCAGCGACATCACCTTCCAGCTATGGCTGTACCCCAGCCGCGTGAGCGTGGTGGTGATGCACGGCAACATGCAGATCCACGAGTTCGAGAGCGCCTACGCGTGGCAAGGCCCGTCGCTGCAGTTTGCCGACGTGGCCAAGAACACCCGCTACGAAGTGCGCTTGGGCGAGCGCAAGCCCTGAACTCCAGGTCGCGTGCTCAGGCGCGCGGGCGCAACAAGCCGTCGCACACCTCACGCTGGCCATCACCCGCCGGCAGGCCGGCGCACACGGCGGCCAGCTGGGTCTTGAGCCGCTTCAGCGCGGCCGCATGGCCCTTCCAGGCCAGCAGCTTGTCGCTCACCCGCTGCAAGGAGCGGGCGCTGCGTTCGTAGAACACGTCGGGCTGCGCTGCCGCTTCATTGATCAGCTGCTGCACCACCTTTTCGATGCGCGCTTCGTCTTGCGGCGCCAGGTCGACCAGCGCTGTCACATAGGTCGCGCCCCATTGCAACCGGGTCGCCGGCCCTTCGCTGCGCTCGAAGGCCTGCTCGTACCAGCGCAGCGCCGCGGCGGTGTCGCCACGGCGTTTGGCATTGCCCGCCAGGCCCAGCATCAGGTAGTAGGCCGAGGGGCTGCTGGCCAGGTTGGACTCCAGCAACCGGTCGGACTCGTCGCCCGCCCCGGCCTGCTCCAGCAAGTAGGCCGCGGTCGGGATCACCACCTGGCGCTCGTAGCCGTTGGTGGTCTCGCGGTCGGCCTGGGCCACGTGCTCGCGCACGTCGGTCAGCAAGGCGGCCGGCACGGCGGGCTGGGTCTTGGCGGGGGCATCCAGGCGCGCCAACTGCGTGCGGGCGATCAACGCGCCGAGCCGGTCGGCGCGCGACAGCGTGGCGTCGTTGGCCAGGCCGGCGAGGCTCGCGTCATACGCATCGACCAGCTGCTGGCGTTGTGGTGTCTTGGGCGAGCTGAGCGCGCGGGTGAGCTCCACCGCGTTGTTGCTCAGCACGTCCATGTGCACCCGCGAAGGCTCGGCCTGGCGCAACACGGCCAGCAGGCGCTCGCGCGCGGCGGGGTCGGGCGAGGCCTGCGGCTCGCTGGCCGCCCAGGCCTGCAGGAAGAGGCGCGTGCACGCACCCGCCGCTTCGCTCGGGCAGGCGTCGGCGAGCTGTTTCAGCAAGGCCGGCAGTTGTTTCGGCGGCACGACCTGCTGCTGCTCATCGGTGGCCCAGGAGTAGAAGGCCAGCAAGCGCCAGTCGTTGGCGCTCAGGCCCTGGCCACCGGCGCGGGCATCGGCCAGCACCGCCTTCACCGGCCGCTGCGCGCTCAGGCCCAGCGTGAGCAACTGGGTGTATTGCTGCGCGTCCACCTCGCCGGGCAGGCGCGTGATCTCTTCGCCGCCCGGGCTGAACAACACCATGGTCGGGTAGCCGCGCACCTTGAAACGCGCACCGAGCTTTTGTGCGCCCGGGCTGTCGCCGTCGATGTAGACCGGCACGAAGGCGCGCGAGCGCTCGATGAAATCCTGCCGGTTGAAAAGCGTCGCCTTGACCTGGTTGCACGGCGGGCACCAGTCGGCGCCCCAGTAGACGAAGACGGGTTGCCGCGCGGCCTTGGCGCGGGCGAACGCGGCGTCCACTTCGGCCTCGTTGGCCGCGTGTTGCCAGGCGACGCCCAGGCGCGCCGCCTCGGCCTGCGGCGCGGGGGCGCTCGCCGCCAGCGGGGGCGGTGCCACCTCGGTCGGCCGCGAGCAGCCCGCGGCCACCGCCACCACCATGGCCAGCAGGCCAGCATTGCATCGCCACCAGGTTGCCATCCGCGTCACTCCTTTTGCGTGTGATGTTGCCCGAGCGCCCGCCTCACGGCACGGCCCGATCCAGCACCGCCAGCAGGGCCTTCAGCGCCGGCACCACGGCGCGCCCGACCTCGCGCTGCGCGGGCAGCGGGGCGTCGCCGTCGCGCAACGACGCCTCGATGCCCTGGGCCTGGCGCGACAGGCCCACGGCGCCCACCGTGGCGGCGGTCGACTTCAGGTCGTGCGCCAGGCGCAGGGCGGTGGGCAGATCGGCGGCGTCGAGCGCCTGCGTGAAACGCTCGTCCCAGTCGCGCAACAGCGGCACGGCCGCCTGCACCACGCGGAGGTACAGGCCCATGTCACCGTCCATGCGCGCCAGCGCCGTGGCGAGGTCGAAGCCGGCCAGCGCCGCCAGCTCGGGCAAGGGCGCAGGGGCTTGCGCAAAGGCCACGATCTCCGGGCGCGGCGCGGCCGCGTCGCCGGGCTGCTCACGCGCCAGCACACGGCGCAGCTGGGCGCGCGAAAACGGTTTGGACAGATGCGCGGTGCAGCCGGCCTGCAGGCTGCGCCGCTCGTCGTCGGGCATCGCATTGGCGGTGAGCGCCACCACCGGGATCGGTGCGTCACCGCGCTCGCGCTCGATGGCGCGCAGCGCGGCGGTGGCGCGGTAGCCGTCCATGCCGGGCATCTGCACGTCCATCAGCACCACGTCGTAACGCTGCGCTCGAAAACGCTCGACCACCGCGGCGCCGTCGTGCACCACGTCGATCTGGTGGCCGTCGCCATCGAGGTAGGCCTGCACCAGCTGCACGTTTTGCGGGTTGTCGTCGGCCAATAGCAGGCGCAGGCCGGGTTGCAGGTCAGACGCCGGGTCGGGCAGGCTGGGCGCCCACAAGGCGACCGGCGCCTCGGAGGTGGCCGGCAGGTCGATCTCGAGGTGGAACACCGAGCCTTCGCCCTCGCGGCTGTCGACCCCCAGCACCCCGCCCATCAACGCCACCAGCCGGTGCGAGATGGTCAGGCCGAGGCCGGTGCCGCCATAGGCACGCGCCACGCCGCTGTCGGCCTGGGTGAAGGCCTGGAAGATCTCCTGCTGCTTCGGCGCCGCGATGCCGATGCCGGTGTCGCGCACTTCAAAGCGCAAGCGCCGCGGTGCATGCGGCACACGATGCACCGCGAGCGTCACGCTGCCGTGGTGGGTGAACTTGACCGCGTTGCCCAGCAGGTTGCGCAGCACCTGGGCCAGGCGCGGGCCGTCGCCCAACACGACCGGTGGCAGCTCGGGGTCGAACTCGGTCTGCAGGCGCAACCCCTTCTGCGAGGCGCGCGCCTCGAACAGCACCACCTGGCTCGCCACCAGGTCGACCAGCGAAAACGGCTGCGGGTGCAGCTCCAGCAAACCGGCTTCGATCTTCGAGAGGTCGAGCAAGTCGTTGAGGATCTCCACCAGGCTGGCCCCGGCCGACTGGAACAGCGCCACGTGCCGGCTCTGCTTTTCGTCGAGCCGGGTGTTCGCCAGCAGCTCGGCCGAGCCCAGCAGCGCATTCATCGGCGTGCGGATCTCATGGCTCATGTGGGCCAGGAACTCGCTCTTGACGCGACTGGCCGCCTCGGCCGCGGCGCGCTCACGCTCCAGCCGCAGCTGCGCGGCCAGCATGGCTCGCCGCCACTGCCACAAGGACCACAGCGCAAACACCGTCAGGGCCAGCGTCGGCCCCACCAGCCGAGACTGCTGGCCGCTCAGCGCGTACAGCGCGGCGTCGAGCGCCAGCAGCACGCCCAGCGTGGCCGCCACCCAGGCCCCGTCGGCGCCGGGGCGAAAAACGCCGCGCCGCCAGGCCACGAGCGCCGGCACACAGGCGATGAGCAGCCACAGCGCGTCCCAGCCGACATGCGGCGGGGCGATCAGCGCGCCCCCATCCAGCGCGGCCACCGTGTCGGCCACCACCGCCGGGCCGAAGCGCGGGCCTTGCAACGTCTGCACCCGGTCACCGAGCCCAGCGCTGGCACCGATCACCACCACGCGGCCACGCCACTCGCTGGCGTCGACCTGCTGGCGCACCACCGCTTCATAGGAGCGCAGCGGCAGCGCCGTGGCCAGGCGCTGAAACGCCGGGCGCACCCGGCCTTGGGCGTCGGTGGGCAGGGCTTGCGCGCCCAGCCAGGCTGCACGGTCGTCGCAGCGCATCGCCGAGCCGGTGTCGCCACGCGCCGCCAGCCACGCCGCCAGCGGCAAGGCCGGCAGCAGCGTCTCGCCCGAGGCATGCCACAGCGGCCAGGCGCGCAACACGCCGTCGGCATCGGTCGAGGTCGACACCATGCCGAGCCGCGGCCGGGCGGCCATCAACTCGGGCGCCGGCAACAACACACCCGACCAGGGCTGCGCGACACACCCGCCCGGCCCCGGCAACGCCGTGCTGCGCGTGGGCGCCTGCGCGGGCAACACGCTGGCCGCCAGCACCACCCGCCCGGGGTGCGCGGCGATCACGCGCGCCAGCTCGGCGTCGCCCTCGCGCGGGTCGGCCAGCACCAGGGTGATGACCACCGCACGAGCACCCCCATCGAGCAGCGAAGCGGTCACCTGCGCCAGCAGCGTGCGGCTCGGTGGCCAGCCGCCATGCTGTGCACGCAAGCCCTGCACCGAGGGCTCATCGATGTCGACCAGCAACACGCCGCCGGTGGCCGCCTGCGGCGCCAGGTGACGCGCCTGCCAGTCGTGCAGCAGCTGTTGCGGGCCGTTCAGGGCACCGGCCAGCGCGAGCGCGGCCGCCACCAGCAGCGCGCCACCCCAGGCCCACAGCACGCCAGCGCGTGGAGAGACCGCCGCTTGCCCCATCACAACAAGAGCAGCAGCAAGGCGCCCGGCGCCAGCCACCACCACAGACTGCGCGGCACATCGAACTGCTGGGCCGCACCATACGGGCCCACGAACCCGTCCGACTCGATGGTGCGCACCCGCAGGTAGTAGGTGCCTGCCTTCGGCGTGTCGAGCAGCAGCTCGGGCAGGTTTTCGCGCCGCTCCAGCAGCAGCTCCTTGAAGGCCGGGTCGCGCGCGACCTGCACGTCGTAGGCGTCGTCGCCACTGCGCGCGCGCCAGCGGAACACCAGCTTGTCGCCTTCGGCCTTGGGCTTGTCCACGGCCGGCGGCGGCGGCGTTTCGCGCAGCTCGAAACTCGCCGCGTCGCTGAACGGCCCCTGGTCCTGGTCTTTGGCGATGCTGGCCAGGCGCCAGTGGTAGCGCCCCGGCGGCAGCGCCACACCGAGCTCGGTGGCTTCGAGGTCGCTGCGGTCGACCAGCAACGGTGCCTGGAAGCGCGACTCGCTCGCCACCTGCAGGCGATAGCGCTGCGCGGCGGCCACCGTCGTCCACTTGAACTGCACCTGCTCGCCATAGGCACGCCCTTCATCACGCGGCGCGCTGGTGAAGGGCGGCTCGGGCCGCGCCTTGAGCGTGAACAACATCCGCGCGCCACGCCCCTCCAGGCCCTGCGCATTGCGCGCACGCACCTGCAGGACGTAGCGGCCGTCGGGCAGGTCGGCCCATTGCGCGGCGGGGCGCTCGAACACGCCGTCGAGCAGGCGCTGGTTGAAGCTGTCGTCGACGAACACCTGGGCACGGTAGGCCACGGCGCCTTCCAGCGGCGGCCACGAAAAGCCGAGCGGCACCCGTTCGTACAGGGTGGGCAAGGTCGTGAGGCCAGGCGCGTCGGGCAGCGCCAGCGGCGCCGTCACGCTACCCGTGGCCGCGGCCACCAGGCCAAAGCCGGCCGCGATCGGGCGCTCGGCCGACTTGCTGCGCTGGGCGGCCACCCGGCCTTCGGTGACCTCGGTGGTGGTGGTGCTGTCGTCGACCCGCACCCGGAACTCGGTGCCCCGCACGCCCAGCGTGAGGGCCGGGGTGCGCACGTCATAGCGGGTGCCGCGCACGCCGGCCGGGTTGACGCGCGATTCGGTTTCGCCCTTTTCGAGACCCAGCCGCGAGCTGATGACGCCGCTGCGGCCAAAGGTGAGCAGCGACTCCATGCGCACACGGGAGCCACCGGCCACCAGCACCCGGCTCGCGTCGGCCAGCTGCAGCGTGACGCTGGCGTCGGCATCGGTCACCAGCAGGTCGCCGGGTTTCAGCGTGTCGCCCACCTTCAACACCGCTGCATCGCTGTCGCGCCGCGCCTGGCCGCGGACGAAGGCCACCGTGGCCACCGTCGCCTCGGCGCGCAACCAGGCCACCGGCAGGCGCAGCTCGCGCCCCGGCGCCAAGCGCCGCGGATCAGCCACACGGTTGAAACGCTGCAGCTTCTGCCAGCTCACGTTGGGGGCGAGGTAGGTGCGCGCCACGCTGTAGAGGCTGTCGCCCTTGGCCACCCGGTACGTCCAGGTGAGTGCGGCGCCCGGTGCCGCAGCAGGCGCGGCCCACACGGCACCGAGTGGCAGGCCACACGCCGCCACACAGACCACCCTTGCGAGCCTCGCCGAACCCGACATGCCACCCCTTCCGACAGCCCGCGCCAAAACCCTCGCTGCTGCGGGGTCAAGATATCACGGGGTCTGCGGCACAGTCATCCCACGAACCCCCGGCGTCCTACAAACACACGCGGCCTTCGCCGGGGCGGCGCACCATGGCGGCTGCGTACCATCGCCCCACGGCCTGTTGAACCCTGCCGCCCATGCCCACTGTTGATGACACTGCTGCCACGCCTGCTTGCCACGCAGCCCAGGACCCTGGTCCTTGTGGGCGGCCTCGTCGCGCTGGTGCTGCTCGTGGCGGTGTTTGACGGCAACTGGTTTCGCCCGGCGCTGGAGCGCCACCTGAGCCAGAGCTCGCGGCGCACGGTGCGCATCGATGACCTGCACCTGAGCCTGAACGCCCGGCTGCAACCGGTGGTGCGCCTGCGCGGCGTGCACGTGCAGAACGCACCCTGGGCCGATGCCCAGCCGTTTGTGGTGGCTGGCGAGGCCCAGTTCACCTTCAGCTGGCTGAGCCTGCTGCGAGACGTGAAGGTGGTCACCCACCTGCGGCTGGTCGACGCCGACATCCGCCTCGCACGCCAGGCCGACGGCCTGCGCAACTGGCGCCTGACGCGGCCCGACGACCGCGGCCCGCCGCGCCTGCGGGTGCTGCGGCTGGAGCCGGTGCGCAGCAGCCTTCACCTGGTGCACCAGGGGGTGGGTCTCACACTGCAGACCACCTCGACCCCACTGGCACAAGCCGATGGCGAGCTCACACAACGCATCGGCGTCAGCGGCACCTACCGCGACGCCGCATTTGCCGGCGAGGCCCTGGCCGGGCCGGTGCTGAGCCTGCAACACACCGGTGAGCTGTTCGCGCTGCGCGGCGAGGCCCGTTCGGCGCAGACGCGCTTGCATGTCGATGGCCGCATGGCCGACCTGATCAAGTTCGGCGGGCTCGACGCGCAGGTCAAGTTGAGCGGCCCCAACCTCGATCAACTGAAGCTCTTCTTCCCCCAGGGGCGCTGGCCGGCCACTGCGGCCTACCAGGCCGAGGCCCGCGTCAACAAACGCGGTGACGCCCTCACCGTGCAGACCCTGCGCGCCACGCTGGGCCGCTCCGACGTGGCGGGTGAACTGCGCTACGACCAGCACGGCGAACGCTCCAGCGTGCACGCCACGCTGCACAGCCAGCACCTGCACCTTGCCGAGCTGCTGCGCCCGAGTGCGCCCGCATCACCCGCACAGCGCCTGCTGCCGCAAACCGCCTTGCCGCTGGCGCCGCTGAAGCAGCTCGACGCCACGCTGGAATGGAAGGTCGATTCGCTGCAAGCGCCCACGCTGCCGCCGCTGACCGGCCTGCAGCTGCGCGCCAGCCTCGACCCGGCTCAGCTGCAGATCGCGCTGCAAGACACCCGGTTGGCAGGCGGCCGGCTGAAAGGGCAGTTCGTGCTCGACCACCAGGCGGCGTCGCCCCAGGCGCAGATCGAGTTGCATGCCGAGGGCTTGCGGCTGGAACAGATCATGGCCAAGGCGACCCCCATCGACGGGCCGTTGAGCGGCCAGCTCAAACTCGGCGGCCATGGCCCCTCGGTGGCGGCCTGGTTGGGCAGCGCCAGCGGCCAGCTGCGCCTGACGCTGCCCAGCGGCAACCTGAGCCCGGGCCTCGACGCCAAGCTGGGCCTCAATGCCGGCAAGCTGCTGCGCTCGTTCTTTGCGAGTGACAAGCCGGTGCCGATACGCTGCGGCGCGATCACGATCGACTTCGCCAACGGCACCGGCACCACACGCGAGCTGGTGCTCGACACGGCGCAAACCCGCCTCGAAGGCCAGGGCAACATCCATCTGCGCGATGAAAGCTGGGCCATGCTGCTCACGCCGCGGGTGCACCAGAGCACGGTGCTGGCCTTGAACTCGTCGGTGCTGGTGCAGGGCAGTTTTCGTGACGCCGGCTACAAGCTGGTGGCGCGTGAGCCGCAGCCCCAGGCCAGCGGCTGCGACTGATCAGGTGTCGGGCAGCGGCCCCTCGCCCAACCAGCCCTGCACCTCTTCGCCGCGCCAGCCTTCCACCGGCGTGGCGCGTGCCAGCGCCATCCACAACGGCAGCGACATCTGCATCGGCCGTTTCGGCGCCGGCCGCAACACGTCGAGCTGCGCACCCTGCGCCGACATCACCCCGAACTCGCGCGGGATCTCATCGGGCTGCGCAATGCCGTCCGCGATCACGTACCAGCATTCGCTGCTGAGCTGCAGGTAGGCCGCCCGCTTGGCCTCGCGCCGCAAGTCGGAGAGCAGGTCGCTGCGGTGCACCTTGACCTCGTGCACGATCGGCTCGAGGTAGGCCTCGACGGTGGTATGGCGGATGGAAAACACATCGGGCATGGCCATCGCCCAGGCGTCCTCGACCTTCGCGCGCAGGCTCAGGCCGCGCCAGGCGATGCGGCCGGCGCGTGTCATCTCGCGCGCCACCCGATCGACCAGGTCTTCATGCGCATCACGCCGCGCGCGGTTGCGCTGCAGCGTCTCGGCGAGGTGGGCCACGCCCGCGTCGGTGACACGCAGCGTCTCGTGCCCGCTCGGCTGGCGCACCCGCTCCAGCCAGCCGGCGGCCAGCAGCTCGACCTCGATCAAGTCCTGGCAAGGCCAGCCGGCCGAGCGCCAGATCTCGCGCAGGCGGCGGCTGTGGGCGGCTGTCAGCGTGGCCATGGTCAGCCGGCCAATGCCTTCATCAGCAAGCGGCCCTTGGCTTCGGTTTCGGCCAGCTCCTGTGCCGGCGTCGAATCCGCCACCACGGCGCCACCGAGTTGCACCATCACCCGCTCGCCGTGAACGACGGCGGTGCGGATCACCACCGACAAATCCATGTCGCCCGCCGCGTCGAAATAGCCGATCGCGCCCGCATACGGCCCCCGCCGCACCGGCTCCAGCGCTTCGATGATCTCCATTGCACGCACCTTGGGGGCGCCCGTCATCGAGCCCGGTGGCCAGCAGGCGCGCAGCAGGTCGGCCACCGTCGCGTCGTCACGCAAACGTGCACGGATGGTCGACACCAGCTGCCACACGCTCGGGTGGGCCTCGGCCTCGAACAAGGCTTCGACCTTCACGCTGCCCACCTGTGCCACCCGGCCCAGGTCGTTGCGCATCAGGTCGACGATCATCAGGTTTTCGGCGCGGTCCTTGATGCTGGTCTGCAAGGCCTCGCGTTGTTGCGCATCACGCTGTGGGTCGGCGTCACGCGGCAGCGTGCCCTTGATCGGGCGCGCCGTCACCTCACCGGCTTCGAGCTTCAAGAAACGTTCGGGCGAGACGCTGGCGATCGCAAAACCATCCCCCGGGAGGTAGGCCGAAAACGGCGCCGGGTTGTGTGCGGTGAGCGCACGGTAGAGCGCAAACGCATCGCCCTCGAACACCCCTTCGAGCCGGTGCGACAGGTTGGCCTGGAAGATGTCGCCGGCGGCGATGTAGTCGAGCACCTGCTGCACCTGGGCGAGGTAGGTGGCGGCAGGCGTGCGCGAGCGCATCGTGCCGGCGTGGAAACGTGTGGCAGCGGGCGTTGGCGCTTGGGCTCGTTGCAGCGTCGCCCCCCACACACTTGAACGCTCGCCCGCATCGGCCAGGGTGCAGAAGTACCACTGCGTGTGCGCGTGGTCGAACGCCAGCACGTGGTCGCACAGGTGCAGGCGCATCGTCGGCAGCGGCGGGTCGTCGGCCGCGAGCGTGGGCAACCGTTCAACGAAGCGCGCCAGGTCATAGCCGAGGTAGCCGATCAACCCGCCGGCAAACGCCAGCCCCTCAGGGCGCGCGCCTGCACCGGTGGCGATGCGCGAGAGCACGGCCTGGATCGCCTCGAACGGGTCGGCCCAGGTGTCGGTCACGCGGCCGCGGCTGTCGCTCAGGCGGGTCAACTCGCCGCGCGTTTCGAGCGTCGCCAGCGACGGCCCGGTGACCCAAGACCAGCCGCTCAAACCCGGCATGGCCTTGCTGCTCTCCAGCAGCACAGTGCCGTGGTGCGCACCCAGGCGCGCACAGATGTCTTGCGGGCTGCCCACAAGGGGCACGGGTACGATCCTGGGTTCCATTTCGCCACGCAGAAACTGAAGCGCATGAGTGTAGAGCGACACCTTTTCCCGAGTGACACGCAGGCCCCGCTGCTGCGCATGCTGTTGGCACTCGACGGCTCGACCACCCGTGTGTGCGAAGCGCTGGCGCAGGCACCGATGCAGGTGCAGCTGATTTTTCAGCAACAAACGCAAGACGTGCCGAAGGCTGTGCGCGAGCAGCTCGGCGGCGAGGCTTGGCTGACCCGTGTGACCAGCCTGCATGCCAACGGCCAGGTGTGGATGGACAACCTTTCCTTCACCCGCCTCGACGCCGTGCCCGCCTGGTTCCTGCAGCGCCTCAACGAAGGCAGCGCGCCGATCGGCCACTTGCTCGCACACCTCTTCGTGCGGCGTGAACCGCTTGAGGGCTCGGACCCGGTCGAACAGATGTTGTGGCAGCACGTGGGCCTGCCCGACACACGGGCCAGCCGCAGCTACCGCATCGTCACCGAACAAGGCCCCTTGATGATGATCTTCGAGGCCTTTCGCGCGGGCATGGTGGTGGCGAGATGAGCTTGATCGAACGCAGCAGGCAAGCGGTGTGGCACCCGTGCAGCCAGATGAAGCAGCACGAAACCCAGCCGCTGCTGGCCGTCGACCGCGCCGAGGGGGTGTGGCTCTACGACACCGAGGGCACGCGTTACCTCGACGGCATCAGCTCCTGGTGGGTCAACCTGTTCGGCCACGGCCACCCGCACCTGAAGGCCGCGCTCAAGCAGCAGATCGACCAGCTCTCGCACGTGATGCTGGCCGGCTGCACCCATGCGCCGGTGGTCGAGTTGTCGGAGCGCCTGGGCGCGCTCACCAGCCTCGGCCACGCGTTTTATGCCAGCGACGGCGCCTCGGCCACCGAGATCGCATTGAAGATGAGCGCGCATTGCTGGCGCAACCTCGGGCGCGCCGAAAAGTCGCGCTTCATCGGCCTGCAGCACGGGTACCACGGTGAAACGGTGGGCGCCTTGTCTGTCACCGACATCCCGCTGTTCCGCGAAGCCTATGGCCCGCTGGTGCGTGTGAGCGCCACCGTGCCCAGCCCCGATGCGCGGCTGGCCGCGCCGGGCGTGTCGGCGCTGGAGCACGCCCGCCACTGCGCGCAGGCCTTGCAGGCCTATCTGGAAGCGCACCACGCCGAGACCGCCGCACTGATCGTCGAGCCGCTGGTGCAATGCGCCGCCGGCATCGCGGTGCACGACCCCGAGTACCTGCGCCTCGCGCGTGCACTGTGCGACCGCTATGAAGTGCACCTGGTGGCCGACGAGATCGCGGTCGGCTTCGGCCGCACCGGCAGTCTGTTCGCGCACCAGCAGGCGGGCATCCGGCCCGATTTCATCTGCCTGTCCAAGGGGCTGACCGGCGGCACGATGGCGCTCTCGGCCGTGCTCACCACCGACGCGGTGTACGGCGCGTTCTATGACGACCGCACCGCACGCGGCTTCCTGCATTCGCACTCGTACACCGGCAACCCGCTGGCCTGCCGCGCGGCGCTGGCCACGCTGGAGATCTTCGAGCAGGAAGACTGGATGGCACGCAACCGCGCCACCGCGTCGCGCCTCACCGCCCTCTGCCAGCCCTTGATCGACCACCCGCAGGTGCTGCACTCGCGCCAACTCGGCATGCTGTGGGCCTTCGACGTGGACACCGACGACCCAGCGTTCGCACGCCGTTATCACGCGGCCGCGCTGAAGCGCGGGCTGATGCTGCGGCCAATCGGCAACACGCTGTACTTCATGCCGCCGTACGTGATCGACGACAGCGAATCCCGCTGGCTTGCCGAGGGCGCACTCGCCGCCTTGAACGAGACGCTGGCATGACGATCGGCTACTTCATCACCGGCACCGACACCGAAGTCGGCAAGACCCTGATCAGCTGCGCCCTGCTGCTGCACCTGCGCCAGACCCACCCACGCGTCGTCGGCATGAAGCCAGTGGCCGCCGGCACCACGCCCGAAGGCGACAACGAAGACGCGATGGCCCTGCGCGCCGCCGGCTCGATCCGCGTGGCACGCGAACTCGGCAACCCCTACTGCCTGCCGCTGCCGATGTCGCCCCACCTGGCCGCACGCGCGGCCGGCCAGCGCATCGAGGTGGATGTGCTGGTCGAGCGCTACCGCCAACTGGCCGCACAGGCCGACGCCGTGGTGGTCGAAGGCGCCGGCGGCTTCCACGTGCCACTCAACGACTCACAAACCGGCGCCGACCTCGCCCAGGCCCTGCAGCTGCCCGTCGTGCTGGTGGTCGGCCTGCGCCTGGGCTGCCTGAACCACGCGCTGCTGACGGCCGAGGCCATCCGTGCGCGCGGCCTGCAGATCGCCGGCTGGGTCGCCAACCGCATCGACCTACAGATGCAGGCGCAAGAAGACAACATCGCCTACCTGC
>NZ_JADMJX010000236.1 GCF_018780185.1 Rhizobacter sp. | reverse complement strand
CTCGACTTCATGAAGGACGACGAGAACATCAACTCGCAGCCGTTCATGCACTGGCGCGACCGCTTCCTGTTCGTGATGGACGCCGTCAACAAGGCGAGCGCTGCCACCGGCGAGGTCAAAGGCAGCTACCTCAACGTGACCGCCGGCAACATGGAAGAGATGTACCGCCGAGCGCAGTTTGCGAAAGACCTGGGCTCGGTGATCGTGATGGTCGACCTGGTGGTGGGCTACACCGGCATCCAGAGCTTGAGCCACTGGTGCCGTCAGAACGACATGATCCTGCACCTTCACCGCGCGGGGCACGGCACTTACACCCGCCAGAAGAACCACGGCGTGAGCTTCCGCGTGATCGCCAAGTGGATGCGCCTGATCGGCGTGGACCACATCCACGCTGGCACGGCGGTCGGCAAGCTCGAGGGCGACCCGCTGACGGTGCAGGGCTACTACAACGTCTGCCGCGACACGCACACCACGGTCGACCTGCCGCGCGGCATCTACTTCGACCAGGACTGGGGCGCCATCAAGAAGGTGATGCCGGTGGCCTCGGGTGGCATCCACGCCGGCCAGATGCACCAGTTGCTCGACCTCTTCGGCGACGATGTGGTGCTGCAGTTCGGCGGCGGCACGATCGGCCACCCACAGGGCATCCAGGCTGGCGCCACGGCCAACCGCGTCGCGCTCGAAGCCATGGTGCTCGCGCGCAACGAAGGCCGCGACATCCAGAACGAAGGCCCCGAGATCCTGCGCGACGCAGCCAAGTGGTGCGGCCCGCTGCGCGCCGCGCTCGATACCTGGGGTGACATCACCTTCAACTACACCTCGACCGACACGTCCGACTACGTGCCCACCGCGGCCGTCGCCTAAGGAGACCTACATGCGAATCACCCAAGGCACCTTCTCCTACCTGCCCGACCTCACCGACGAGCAGATCATCAAGCAGCTCGACTACGCCCTCGGGCAGGGCTGGGCCGTCGGCATCGAATACACCGACGACCCGCACCCGCGCAACACCTACTGGGAGATGTTCGGCAACCCGATGTTCGACGTGTCGGACGCCGCCGGCGTGATGCTCGAGCTGCAGCAGTGCCGCAAGACATTCCCCGACCACTACATCCGCGTCGCCGCTTTCGACTCGACGCATGGCACCGAGTCGGTCGTGCTGTCGTTCATCGTCAACCGGCCGAAGGTCGAGCCGGGCTTCCGGTTGATCCGCACCGAAGAGCCGGGGCGAACCTTGCGGTACAGCATCGAAAGCTACGCCGTGCAGCGCTCACCCGAGGGCGAGCGGTACTGACTGAGAAGCTCGGTCATTCCCGCGAAAGCGGGAATCCGGCATCGAGACCCATCGTGGATTCCCGCCTTCGCGGGAATGACGGAGAACGTTGATGAACGCCGTGTTGCAACCCCCTCCCGAAGGCATGACGCCGAGCGCGATGCTCGAAGCCTCCGGCGCCCGCGCGATGCTCGACCAGCTCGACGCCGAGCTGATCGGTCTGGCGCCGGTGAAAGGCCGCATCCGCGACATCGCCGCGCTGCTGCTGATCGACAAGCTGCGCGCCGAGCAAGGCCTGCAGTCGACGCCGCCCTCGCTGCACATGTGCTTCACCGGCAACCCCGGCACCGGCAAGACGACGGTGGCGATGCGCATGGCCGGCGTGCTCAAGCAGCTCGGCTACGTGCGCAAGGGTCACCTGGTGGCGGTGACGCGCGACGACCTGGTCGGCCAGTTCATCGGCCACACCGCG
>NZ_JADMJX010000204.1 GCF_018780185.1 Rhizobacter sp. | reverse complement strand
TGCGCGAAGGCCGTTACGTCCCCTTTGGCCCCTTCCTGGCCGGAGGTGGCATCGTGGTGATGCTCGCTGGCCATCAGCGTGTGCTCGGCTGGTTGGGCTGGGCCTGACGCGCCTGGCCGCAGCACCCATGGCTGCAAACCTCGCTCTGCGCATTGGCCTCACCGGCGGCATCGGCAGCGGCAAGAGCACCGTGGCCCGCCTGCTGGTGGAGCGCGGCGCGGCACTGATCGACACCGACGCCATCGCCCGATCGCTGGCTCTACCGGGCGGAGCAGCCATCGACGCGATCCGCGACCAGTTCGGCCCCGGTGCCATCGACACCACCGGTGGCCTCGACCGCGCCTACATGCGCGAGCTGGTCTTCGCCGACACCTCCGCGAGAGCCCGCCTAGAGGCCATCCTTCACCCCATGATCGGCACTGAGTGCACCCGGCAGGCACTGGCGGCCGCCGGTCGAACCCTGGTTTTCGACGTGCCCTTGCTCGCCGAGTCCAGCCACTGGCGCACCCGGGTCGATCGAATCCTGGTGGTTGACTGCCAAGAAGCCACGCAAGTCGAGCGGGTGATGCAGCGTTCGGTCTGGCCGCGCGAGGCCGTGGAGGCCGTGATGGCGCAGCAAGCTCGTAGAGAAGTGCGCCGTGCCATTGCCGATGCCGTCATCTTCAATGAAGGCCTGAGCCTGGCCCAGCTCGCGCACGAAGTGGGCATCTTGTGGAACTGCTGGGTGCCTATGGAACAATCGCGCCGATCGAGCGGAGCACCCCCACCTTGATCTTGTACGAGTACCCCTTCAACGAGAGCATCCGCACCATGCTGCGGCTCGAACACCTGTTCGACCGCCTCGGCCGCCTGATGCCCCGCGACGAAACCGTGGACCACCATTACGCGCTGGCCACGATGTTCGAGATCATGGACGTGGCCTCGCGCGCCGACCTCAAGTCGGACCTGCTCAAAGACCTCGAACGCCAGCGCAGCCAGCTCAACAGCTACCGCGGCAACCCGTCTATCTCCGACGAGGCGCTCAACCAGGTAATTGCCAAGGTCGACCACGCGTTCAATGGCCTCAACCAGCTGGCCGGCAAGGCCGGCCACGCACTGACCGCCAACGAGTGGTTGATGAGCGTGCGCAGCCGCATCAGCATTCCCGGTGGCACCTGCGAGTTCGACCTGCCGGCCTACTACGCCTGGCAGCAGCAGGAGCCTGCCCGCCGCCGTGCCGACCTCACCCAGTGGGTCTCGACCCTGATGCCGCTGGCCGAAGCCCTGAAAGTGCTGCTCGGCCTGCTGCGGGACTCGGGCACCCCACACAAGGTCGTCACACAAGGCGGGCAGTTTCAGCAAAGCCTGCCTGCGGGGCGGGTTTTCCACCTGCTGCGCCTGCGCATCGACCCCGCCGCGCAGTTGGTGCCCGAGATCAGCGGCCACCGCCTGATGGTGCTGGTGCGCCTGATGCGCCAAGATGCCGAAGGCCGCCTCAAACCCGCTGGCGTGGACACCAGCTTCGAACTCACCTTGTGCTCATGAACCAGGCGTCTTCACCGCCTCGGCCACAGCGCCGCATCGTCACCTGCCCCAGCTGCAAGGGCGACAGCGTCTACGCACCAGAGAACCCGTTCCGCCCGTTCTGCAGCGAACGCTGCAAAAACGCAGACTTCGGCGCCTGGGCCACCGAAAGCTATCGGTTGGCCGCCCGCCCCTCCCTGCCCGAGGGCGAAGCCGGCGAAGGCAGCGATTTGATCCCTCCCGATCAGCTGC
>NZ_JADMJX010000372.1 GCF_018780185.1 Rhizobacter sp. | reverse complement strand
CGATGAACATCCCGCCGGCCCTGCTGGACCGGATGGAAGTGATTCGCCTGTCGGGTTACACCGAAGACGAGAAGGTCAACATCGCGACCCGTTACTTGCTGCCCAAGCAGCGCAAGAACAACGGCGTCAAGGATGAAGAGATGGAAGTCGCCGAGTCGGCCGTTCGCGGGATCATTCGCTACTACACGCGTGAAGCCGGTGTGCGTTCGCTTGAGCGTGAGATGTCGAAGATCTGCCGCAAGGTGGTCAAGGGAATCCAGCTCAAGACCTACACCGACAAGGTGGTGGTGACCGAAGACAACCTGAATGACTTCTTGGGTGTGCGCAAGTACAACTACGGCCAGGCCGAGAAGCAGAACCAGGTCGGTCAGGTGGTCGGTTTGGCATGGACGGAAGTGGGCGGCGATCTGCTGACCATCGAAACCGCTGTGATGCCGGGCAAGGGCAACATCATTCGCACCGGTTCGCTGGGCGATGTGATGAAGGAGTCGGTCGAAGCCGCACGCTCAGTGGTGCGCAGCCGTTCACGCCGCCTGGGCATCAAGGACGAGATGTTCGAGAAGCGCGACATCCACATCCACGTGCCCGACGGCGCCACGCCGAAGGATGGCCCGAGCGCCGGCGCTGCGATGACCACGGCCTTCGTCTCTGCGCTGACCGGGATTCCGGTGCGCGCCGATGTGGCGATGACCGGTGAAATCACCTTGCGCGGTGAAGTCACGGCCATCGGTGGCCTGAAAGAGAAACTGCTGGCCGCTCACCGCGGTGGCATCAAGACGGTGCTCATTCCTGAAGAGAACGCGAAGGACCTTCAGGACATTCCTGAGAACGTCAAGAACCACCTCGAGATCGTGCCCGTGAAGTGGATCGATCAGGTGCTCGAAGTGGCGCTGGAGTCGATGCCGCAACCGCTCGCTGAAGAAGAGCCGCCCAAGGTCGATGCGGTGAAAGCCGACACGCCCGTGGCACCGGTGACTTCGGAGTCGCTCAAGCATTGATGATGGATGTTCGACAAGCCGGGCTTGCCAGCCCGGCTTTTTTCGTCCTATAATGCGAGCTTCGGTTAATTCAGAAAGCTTCAAAAAAGCGGTTTGATTTGATCGAGGCACAAAGCGGGATTAGCTCAGTTGGTAGAGCGATACCTTGCCAAGGTATAGGTCGAGAGTTCGAGTCTCTTATCCCGCTCCAAATTCATGAAAGGGAAGCTTCGGCTTCCCTTTTTGCCAACAGACAAGGTTTGCGTGGCGCGATAGCAAAGCGGTTATGCACCGGATTGCAAATCCGTATAGCCCAGTTCGACTCTGGGTCGCGCCTCCAGAAGAAATGAAAAAGCCCCGATGCGTCGGGGCTTTTTCATTGGTCGTTCAGGTGTTTATTCGATGGTCTGAACTGCCACCAGCTTGCCATTGCCGGGCTCGAATTCGCAGCGGTAGCTGAACTGAACCAGGTTCATGCCGGGTGCGCGCTCCAAGGCGCCAATGCCTTCCAGGCTGGATCGGCCCGACGGGGCGGGGCGCAACTGGCGCGAGTCGGAGCCGAACGCAATGCGACCCACGCGCGGGTGTTTGCTCTTGAGTGCAGATGCGACTGCCGCTTCGCAGGCTTCGGGCGACACGTTCACCAAATCGGGCTGCCAAGGCTTTTCTTCGCTGGCTTTCAGGCCGCCGGCGTCGCGGAACACGATGCCCGATGTGGCACCTGTCTTGGCGTTGTACGCGCAACCGTACGTGAACGGCATCGACGCGCCCGCGGCGTTGCGATAGCGCCCCCCGCCTTTCACATCGGTCTCTTCGCCGGTGGTCGGCAGCACCGAGCGCTTGTCCTTGTTGAATTGCACTTCCTGTGCATCGCGCCCGCGCATTTCCTTGATGGTGTCGGTGACCGCGGCTTCGCAACTTTCCGCGGCTTTGATGCCGTCGGCGGGCAATGCGGCATGGGTCGCGACAGAGAACAGAAGCAGGGCCGCTGCGAGGTGTGGGATTCGGGTGTTCATACGGTGTCGAGGACTGCTTGAGAGACTGCCCCCATGGTGTCGTTTTTTGCAGGCGTGGGCAATAGCCTCACTCCCTAGCTCGGGACGAGTTCACCGAGGCTTCACACAAGCCAGGGGCGCTTCATGGGCGCTTCGCAAGCTCGGTGGATGCTGGCGACATGCCCACCGCGTCTGGTGGCAACAACCCAGGAACCATGCTCGTGTCAGCCAGTCAACCTTTGCAACAAGTGGTGCAGTCTCACAACGCGTCCCGGATCGTCGTCCATGGAGGCACGCCCTTGTCCGGCCGTGTCGTGCCGTCGGCCAACAAGAATGCGGTGTTGCCCGTGCTGTGTGCGACCTTGCTGACGCGCCAACCGGTGCACCTGCGTGGTGTGCCCGACATCACCGATGTGCGCAAGATCCTGGCCGTGTTCGAGCAGATCGGCAGCGAGGTGCATGCTGATTTCGAGCGCGGCATCGTCGGCATTCACCACCGGCACACGCTGTTCGATGCGAAGCAGCACCGGCTGCCGCAAGAGATGCGCTCGTCGATCATGCTGGTGCCGCCCTTGTTGGCGCGCTTTGGCGAGGCGCGCATCGAAAACGATGTGAAAGGTTGCACCCTCGGCGTGCGCGAGATCGACCCACATGTCGAGGTGTTGCAGCGTTTCGGTGGCCGCGTCGAACGCAACGAAGACGCCTTGCTCGTGCACAGTGATGGCCCTCTGCGGGCCACCGACCATTGGCTCGACTACGCCTCGGTCACCACCACCGAGAACTTCGTGTTGTGCGCTGCGTTGGCGAGCGGCACATCGACCCTCACCAACGCCGCCTGCGAGCCGCATGTGCAGGAGTTCTGCGCCTTCATGCAGCGGCTTGGTGCGCGCATCGAAGGCATCGGCACCTCAAAGCTCACCATCGAAGGGGTCGACGAGTTGGGTGGCACCGAGTTCAGGTTTACCGAAGACTTCCACGAGGTCGTCACCTTCCTGGCACTCGGAGCCATCACCGGTGGCGAGGTCGTGGTGCGCAACTCGTCGCCCGAGCACTTTCCCTTGATCGACCGCTGTTTTGCCAAGTTCGGTGTGCACGTGACTCATCGCGATGGCTGGTCGCATGCGCGTGTGCAAGGCAAGCTGCGCGTGAGCGAGCCTTTCACCACCAACATGCTGCAGAAGATCGAGGCGGCGCCCTGGCCCTACCTGCCGGTGGATCTGTTGCCGATCTTCATTGCCTTGGGCGTGCAGGCCGAAGGCAGCGCGATGTTCTGGAACAAGGTCTATGACGGCGCGATGGGCTGGACCTCGGAACTCTCCAAGTTTGGCGCGCATGCTTTTCTGTCGGACCCGCACCGCGTCATCACCTTCGGTGGCAAGCCTTTGGTGCCAGCTGAAGTCGAAAGCCCTTACATCATCCGGGTCGCGATTGCCCTTCTGATGCTGGCCGCCAGCATCGAGGGAAGGTCGGTGATCCGCAATGCGGCGCCCATCCGCCGAGCGCACCCGCGCTTCGTGGAAAACCTGCGCTTGCTGGGGGCACACATCGAGTCAGAATGAAGGTTCGACCCACCCCAGGAGCCCACCATGGCCGAGGCCTACATCGTTGCTGCCACCCGCACCGCAGGCGGGCGCCGAGGTGGTCGCCTGTCGGGTTGGCACCCGGCCGACCTGGCAGCCCAAGTGCTTGACGAGCTGGTGCGGCGCAGCGGCGCCGACCCGGCGATGGTCGACGACGTGATCATGGGTTGCGTGGGCCAAGCTGGTGAGCAGGCGGCCAACGTGGCGCGCAACGCGGTGCTGGCCTCCAGCCTGCCCGAGTCGGTGCCTGGCACCTCGGTGGACCGGCAATGTGGTTCGTCGCAGCAGGCCTTGCACTTTGCGGCGCAGGCCGTGATGTCGGGCAGCATGGACTGTGTGATCGCCGCCGGCGTCGAGAGCATGAGCCGCGTGCCCATGGGCATGCCGATGACGCTGCCGCAGAAGAACGGCCTCGGCTACTACGTGAGCCCGCGCATGCAGGCGCGTTACCCGGGTGTGGAGTTCAGCCAGTTCTTCGGTGCGGAAGCCATCGCCAAGAAGTACGAGCTCTCCAAGGCGCAGCTCGACGAGTACGCCTTTCAAAGCCACCAGCGCGCGATTGCGGCGGTCCGCTCGCACGCGTTCGACGAAGAGATCGTGGCGGTCACGGCGCGCCTGCAAGACGGTACCGAAAGCGGCGAGCTGCACCGCAGCGACGAAGGCATCCGTTTTGACGCATCGCTGGAGAGCATCGGTGGCGTCAAGCTCATCCAGCCTGGTGGTCGGGTGACGGCCGCCACCGCCAGCCAGATCTGCGATGGCGCCAGTGGCGTGATGGTGGTCAACGAGCGCGGGCTGAAGGCGCTCGGCGTCCAACCGCTCGCGCGAGTGCACCACATGACGGTGATCGGCCATGACCCGGTGGTGATGCTCGAAGCGCCCATTCCTGCGACGCTGCAAGCGCTGCACAAGACGGGCCTCACCATCGACGACATCGACTTGTTCGAGGTAAATGAAGCCTTTGCGCCAGTGCCCTTGGCCTGGCTGCAGGTGACCGGCGCAGACCCGGCAAGGCTCAACGTCAACGGTGGTGCGATTGCCCTTGGCCACCCGCTGGGTGCCTCGGGCACCAAACTGATGACGACATTGCTTTACGCACTCAAGCAGCGCGGCAAGCGCTACGGTCTGCAGACCATGTGCGAAGGCGGCGGTCTGGCCAACGTGACGATCGTCGAGCGGCTGTCCTAGCCAGCCACCCGAGCGGGCACACGCCGCGTTTCGCCGATCGCGATCGTCACGAAATCGTCGTCGCCCAGGCCGCGCGCGAGGCGCTCTTGCACCAGCACCCGCGGCGGTTCGTCCAACGGCTCATCGGTCAGCGCAAAGGTGCCCCAGTGCACACCCAGCGAGCGCTTGGCACCCAGGTCGAGGTGGATCTTCACCGCCTCTTCAACGTTCACATGCTGGTTGGCCATGAACCAGCGCGGTTCATACGCACCGATGGGCAGCAGGGCCATGTCGAAGCCGCCACCTTGAGCGGGAGACTGCCGCTCGGCAAAGCGCTCACGCATGTCGCTGAAGTCGCGCGAGTAGCCGGTGTCGCCGGCATAGAACAGGTGGCAGTGCGCGGCGAACACCGCAAAGCCGCCCCACAGCGTGTTCATGCGGTCGTTGACGCCGCGCGCCGACCAGTGTTGTGCCGGCACCAGCATCACCTCGACCTCGCCGCCGGGCGCGGCGATGCGGTGGCTTTGCCACCAGTCGAGCTCGATCGCGTGGCGGATACCGCGCCCGGCCAACCAGGCCTTGAGGCCCAGCGGCACCACGAAGAGCGGTGGCCCACCGGGCTGGCGGTTGAGCGCGTCGACTGAAGCGCCATCGAGGTGGTCGTAGTGGTTGTGCGAGACCAGAACCAGGTCGACACGCGGCAGCTCGGGCAGCGCCACACCCGGTGGCTGGTACCGCTTGGGGCCGACGAACGAGGCGGGCGAAGCCCGCAACGAGAAGATGGGGTCGGTGAGCAAGGTGAGCCCGCCCAGCTGGCCCATGACAGTGGCGTGACCGATCCAGGTGACCGCGGGCTGCATGTTTACGCCCGCCTCGGCATTCGAGCGCAGGAACGCCACATCGGCCGCCACCTGCGGGATCGGCGTCTGTGGCGGTTTGGGCAGCCCCTGGCGCGAGGCATCCCAGCGCCAGCGCAAGACCTCGGCCAGGCTCTTGGGCGTGAACTCGTTGTGGTTGTTCTGGAAACCGTCGGGCCGGTGGTGGGGCTTGGCGGGGTCGTAGTACGGGTTCATGGTGTCGCTTGCGTAGGGACAGCGCAGCATAGCCCGCGGGCTGGGGGATAGACTCGCGCCCACGATGTACGCCAAATTCTTCGGCCTCAGGCAAGAGCCCTTCTCGATCGCGCCCGACCCTCGCTACCTGTACATGAGTGAGCGTCACCGCGAAGCCTTGGCGCATTTGCTCTACGGCGTGCGTGGCGGGGGTGGGGTGGTGCTGCTGACGGGTGAGATCGGCGCGGGCAAGACCACGGTGTGCCGCTGCTTCCTGGAGCAGATCCCCAAGCGCTGCAACGTGGCCTACATCTTCAACCCCAAGCTCACGGTGGTGGAGTTGCTGAAGACGGTGTGCGACGAGTTCCGCATCCCGCTCGACCCGGACCGCCATCGCAGCGAGACGGTCAAGGAGTACCTCGACCCGATCAACGAGTTCTTGCTCAAGACGCATGCGGTGGGGCAGAACAACGTGCTCATCATCGACGAGGCGCAGAACCTCTCCGCCGAGGTGCTCGAGCAGCTGCGCCTGTTGACCAACCTCGAGACCAGCGAGCGCAAGCTGCTGCAGATCATCCTGATTGGCCAGCCCGAGCTGCGCGACATGCTGGCCCGGCCTGACCTGGAGCAGCTGGCCCAGCGCGTGACGGCGCGCTATCACCTGCAGGCACTCTCACAAGACGAGACCACGCAGTACATACGCCACCGCCTGAGCGTGGCGGGCTTGAGCGGCCTGGTGCCCTTCGAGCGCGAGGCGCGCAAGCGCATTCACCAGCTCTCGCGTGGCGTGCCGCGCCGCATCAACCTGCTGTGCGATCGCGCCCTGCTGGGTGCTTATGCCGGCGGGCGCACACGAGTGAACCGCGACATGATCGACAAGGCGGCGGTCGAGGTGTTTGGCGAGAACGATGTGGCCGCCTTGCCGGCCACGCGTTTGACGCGGGTGGCGCTGCTCGCTGCGGGGGCTGGCCTGCTCGCCGGGGCGGCTCTGTTCGGCATCATCAGTTGGGCTACGGCCCAGAACGGCGCGAAACGGGGGGCCACGACCGAACCGGTGGCCAAGGCCGCATCGGCGGCGGCGAGCGCGCCGCTGGTGGCCGCGAGCCGGCCGGCGTCGGCCACCAGCGCCATGGCTGACCCGGCAGCCGCGATCACCCTGGGCTTGCGCAACGAGAACGACGCCTTGCGCGAGCTCGGCACCTGGTGGAAGGCCTCGCTGGGCGAAGGCGACCCGTGCCAGTCGGCGGCGCAGCAGCAGTTGTTGTGCTTCAAGAGTGACGGCGGCCTGGCCCTCATCCGCCAGCTGGGCCGCCCGAGCGTGCTCACGCTGTACGACGACGCGGGCAAGCCCGGCTATGCCGTGCTGGTGGGGCTCACGAACCAGAGCGCCAGCCTGCGTGCAGGGGGTGTCACGCAGACGGTGGGCCTGCTCGCCTTGTCGCGCCAGTGGCGCGGCGAGTTCGCAACGTTGTGGCGCACGCCGAACGGCTACCCGAGCAAGATGACTGCCGGCCAGACCGGCCCGGCCATCGACTGGCTTGCTGTTCAACTGGCCAAGGTGCACGGCGACGTGCAACCCGTGGGCACGCAGAAGTTGGATGCTGCCTTGCAGGCCAAGGTGTCGAGCTTTCAGCTCGCGCAGGGGCTCAAGCCCGACGGCAGGGCAGGGCCCATCACCGTGATGCAGCTCAATCGCGTCGCCGGCGTGGACGAGCCACGTCTCCAAGCCGACACGGCTGCCAACTGAAAGGCGGGGCATGTCTTACATCCTCGATGCACTCAGACGAGCCGATTCCGAGCGTGAGCGGGGCGCTGTGCCCAGCCTGCACGCGAAGCAGGTGCCCGAAGCCCTGGCCGACGCCGATGAAGACGATGGCCGCAGTCGCCCTCAGCCTTTGCTGTGGGCGGTGATCGGTTTGTCGCTGGCGTTGGTGGCCGTCTTGGCCTGGCAGTACATGGGCCGCAGCGCACCTGAACCGGTTGCGCCTGCGCCGATGCCTGTGGCACCGGTGGTCGCCGCCCAACCCGTGCCACCGCTGTTGCCACCTCAGCCGCAACCGCAACCCGTGCCAATGCCGCCACCGGTGGCCGTGGCGCCGAAAGCGCCTGTCGCTCCCCCGCCGCAGCCCGCCGTCCGGGTCAAGCCACCACGTGCGGTGGCCGCCAAGCCGTCAGCGCCTGTGCCGGCTTCCGCGGCCGCACCCGAGCGGCCGGCAGTGGCTTTCAGCGAATTGCCAGAGAACATTCGTCGCGAGCTGCCGCAGCTCGTGATCGGCGGTGCGATGTATTCGCAGACACCCGCCAACCGCATGCTCATCTTGAACGGCCAGGTGTTTCACGAAGGCGACAAGGTGGCAGGAGAGCTGGTGCTGGAACAGATCAAGCTGAAATCAGCGGTGCTCGCGTACAAGGGGTACCGCTACAACATCAACTATTGAGTGAGTGGAGGAGATTTCATGAAACGTCGAGGTTTATTGGTGGGTTGCGCTGCGGTGGCAACCCTGGGGGCCATCCCGGCCAGGGCAGCAACGGCCAGCCTGCAATCGGCGGCACGTGACGCCTGGTTGTTTGGCCTGCCCTTGATCGAGATGGCGGGTGCCCGGGTGGCGGCGACCAAGGGCGTGGGTGCCAACGTCATGGTGCACAACCCGGCCCTGACCACGGTGAAGACCCAGAGCGTCACCACGCCCAACAACGACACGCTGTATGCACGCGCCTGGATCGACCTCAGCCAAGGCCCCGTGACGCTGACCCTGCCGGCGGCCGGTTCGCGCTACATCTCGGTCGCGTTGATGGACATGTACTCCAACAACTTCGCGGTGCTCGGCACCCGCACCACCGGGCCGCAGGGCGGCGTGTTCACGCTCGTCGGGCCTGGCGAGGCGATCCTTTCACCGCGGGCGATCCGCTCCCCGACCCCCTGGGTCTGGTTGCTGGTGCGAACGCTGGTCGATGGCGAAGCCGACCTGGCAGCGGCGAATGCCGTGCAAGAGGGCGTGCGACTGAAGGCGCCAGCCGTGGCGGCACCCGCCGTGCACGCGAACCGCAATGCCGGGTGGGCGCCGTACTTCAGCTCGGTGCAGGCCTTGATGCTCGAGAACCCACCCTCGGTGACGGACCTGGCGTGGTTGCAAGGCTTCGAGCCTCTAGGGCTCAAGACGAGTGGCGGTTTCGACCCCACCCGTTTCAGCCCGGCCGAGGTGGCGCAGATCGAGGCCGGCATGGCCGAGGCCAAGGGCCTGTTGCGAAGCCGGCGCCGCCCGGGGCCGGTGGCCGAGGGGTGGATCTACCCCAAAGCCAATCTCGGCGAGTTCGGGCAGGACTACCTCTACCGCGCTCAAGTGGCCGTGGCGGGGCTGGCGGCGCTGCCACCGGTCGAGGCGATGTACATGCGGGCCCTGTCGCCCCAGGGCACACCCACCTTCGACAGTGCCCAGAGCTACCGGCTGCATTTCCCGGCCGATCGCCTGCCGCCGGTGCACTCTTTCTGGTCGCTCACCATGTACGAGGCCACACCCGACGGACAGGCTTTTTTCACGACCAATGTCATAAACCGTTATGCGATCGGCGACCGCAGCCCGGGCTTGGTCAAGGGGGCTGATGGTTCGCTCACGCTGTGGCTGACGCGGCAGGACCCGGGCGACGCCAAACGGGCCAACTGGTTGCCCACGCCGGCCGAGAAGCCGTTCACCATCGTCATGCGCGCCTATCTTCCGAAAGAAGAGTTGCTGCAGGGCAGCTACCGCCTGCCGCCGCTCGAACGTCTGGCGTAGAAAAAGAGGGGTGCAAGCCCGAAAGCCTGCACCCCTCCAGTTCACCGGTTGGTGAGCTGTGCCTGCACCTGCGGTGGCGTCACCGCGTAGTGATCGAACTGCATCGAATACTGCGCCCGCCCCGATGAGAGCGCACGCAGCGTGCCGATGTAGCCAAACATCTCCGACAGCGGTACCTGCGCCTCGACCACCGCTGCGTTGCCGCGGCTGAGCTGGCCGTGGATGCTGCCGCGGCGGCGGTTCAGGTCACCGATGGCGTCACCCAGGTGGTCGGCGGGTGTCACCACCTCGACGGCCATCACCGGCTCCAGCACCACCGGCGCGGCTTGGGCTGCCGCCTCGCGCAAGGCGGCGGACGCCGCCAGCTCGAAGGCGAGCGTCGACGAATCGCGCTCGTGGTGGCTGCCATCGACCAGCGTCGCCTGGAAGTCCACCAGCGGAAAACCCGCCAGCACACCCGCCTCGGCCGCACGGCGCACGCCGGACTCCACCGCGGGAATGAACTCGCGTGGGATCGCGCCGCCCACCACCTGGCTGTCGAAGCGGATGCCTTCACCGCGCGGCAAGGGCGTCAAGCGCAGCGTCAGCTCGGCGTACTGGCCGGGGCCTCCGGTCTGCTTCTTGTGCAGGTGCCGCACCTCGGCCGGCCGCGTGATCGTCTCGCGGTAGGCCACTTGCGGACGGCCGGTCGACACGTTCACGTGGTGGCGTGTGCGCAGGTTCTCGAGCGTCACCTCCAGCTGCAGCTCGCCCATGCCCGACAGAATCGTCTGGCCCGACTCGCTGTCTTGGCGCACGCGCAGGCTCGGGTCTTCGCGCACGAGTGCATGCAAGGCCTTGCCGAGCAACTGCTGGTCGGCCTGGGTCTTGGGCTCCACCGCGACGTGGATCACGGGCTCGGGGATGCTGATCTCCTCCAGCACCACCGGATGCTGGCGGTCGGCCAGCGTGTGGCCCGTGAGCGTGTCTTTCAGGCCGACGACGCCCGCGATGTCACCCGCCTGCAGAAGCTCGCGTTCCTCGTGCTTGTCGGCGTGCACCTCGTACAGCCGTGCTACACGCTCGGTCTTGCCGGTGCTGGTGTTCAGCACCACATCGCCCGGCCGCAGGCGGCCACGGTAGACGCGCACGAACACCATCGCGCCGTGGGCATCTGTCACCACCTTGAAGGCGAGCGCAGCCAGCGGGCCGTCGGGGTCAGCTTCAGGCTGGCCGTCGAGGGCTCGCACGTCCTGCGGCGCAGGCAGGTAGTCGACCACGGCGTCGAGCAAGGGCTCCACGCCCTTGTTCTTGAACGCCGCACCCGCCAGCACCGGCACGAAGGCGCCCGCGAGCGTGCCGCTGCGGATGCAGGCACGCAGCTGCGCCACCGTGGGCTCGGTGCCGTTGAGGTAGGCGTTGAGCACGCTGTCGTCTTGCTCGAGCACGGTTTCGACCAGGCGAGCTCGGGCGCTGATGGCGTGTGCCATCAGCTCGGGCGGGATTGCCTGCGTTTCATACGGCTCGCCGATGTCGTTGCCGTGCCAGACCAGGGCCTTGAGGTTGAGCAGGTCCACGACACCGCGGAATGTGTCCTCGGTGCCGATGGGGAGCTGAAGCACGAGCGGTTTCACGCCCAGGCGCTCTTCCATCATCTGCACGATGCGCGGGAAATCAGCGCCCACACGATCGAGCTTGTTGATGAAGGCCAGGCGCGGCACGTGGTACTTGTCGGCCAGGCGCCAGTTGGTCTCGGTCTGCGGCTCGACGCCGGCCACGCCGTCGAACACCACCACCGCGCCGTCGAGCACGCGCAGCGAGCGGTTCACCTCGATGTTGAAGTCGATGTGACCCGGCGTGTCGATCAGGTTGATCTGCGCACCCTTCCAGAACACGGTGGTGGCCGCGCTGTTGATGGTGATGCCGCGTGCGCGCTCCTGCGGGTCGAAGTCCATCACGGTCGTGCCGTTGTGGACTTCACCGACGCGGTGGTTTGCGCCCGTGTAGAACAGGATGCGTTCGGTGGTGGTGGTCTTGCCGGCGTCGACGTGGGCAATGACGCCGATGTTCCTGAGTTTTCTGGTGGTGTTCATGCGAATCTTTCGTTGAAGGCGAATCAACTTGCCTTCGAGCGAAAGTGCGCAGGAAGGCAGGCGCTAGGGCGCTTGCAGCAACGGGCCAAAGGACGAGCGCAAGCCGTCTCGTGCTTTGGCGAGAAGAATCGTGGCGATCAGCTTGTCGTAGGTGCGCATGGTGTGTGCCTGAAAAAAACAAAACCCCGGAGCTGCGAGCCTGCCGGGGTTGGTGTGCCGGAAAGCCCAGTAGGCCTTCCGAGGGGTGCTCAGAAAGCCGTGTCTATGCCGTGAATGTGGCGTGCTTGCCGTGAATGAGAGTGGAGGCGCGGGTCATGGTGGGCTTACTGGCGAAGTCGCAATTGTTCCCAGATGAGGCGTGAGCGTCAACACGCAAGAGGCTATCGCGGCCTTAGCGCTATCGGGCCATGCCTCGCGGTTGTTGCGATGCGCCGATTTCCTCTCAGGCTGGGAGGCGCCTGAAGATGACCCCGTGGTGGCCCCCGGCTCGGGGGTGCTTCCTACGCCCACCAGGGCAATATTCCGGCTGCGCGCGTGGTCCTTCGTGGCTACCGTGGGACTCAACCCCAAAAGGGAGACCCAATGCCGACCAGACTCACCAGCTCCCACAAGGGCTATCTGATCACGACCAGGTGCTCAAGCGCAGCGCATAACCGCTTCGAAGCCAGCTTCACGGTATTTCCGCCCAGCACCGCAGGTGCGTGCTGGCAGCGCTTCCCGCGCTGCTCCTTTGCCACTGCCGAGGCCGCGAGGGATGACGCGCTGAGCGTCGCCATGGCGCTGGTCGATCAGGACTGCAGTGCGGGTTGAGCAGAGCCCCCGTGGCGAGAATGTGGCGGGGCACTTCGAGAGTCACCCCTGGTGAGGCCCTTCAACGAGTTCGGTCATTCGATTGCTCCGAGGGCTTTGCTGTCGCCTTGGAGGTGGTGCGCGGGACGGGAATCGAACCCGTACGCCCCCTTCCGGGAAGCGGCGGGTTTTAAGCCCGCTGCGTCTACCAATTCCGCCACCCGCGCACGCAGGGCCGGATCATAGGCGGTGTGTCACTCGTGCGTAGCAGGCCGGAGCGAGGGTGTGCGGGTTCGACTTACGTCCCACAACGAAGCCCGCGCATGCGGTCTTTTGCTTTTACAGCCCGGGCGCGTGCGCCACGTCGAAGTGGAACGACAACCAATGGTGTGCCAGGCGCGTGAGGTGGTTGGCACTGCCGGTGGTCTGCAGAAGGACTCGCCGTGACCTTGTTGCTGGTGGCGGGCCGAGCAGGCGCGCCGCCTGACGGGCGACTGCATCGGCTGTGTCGACCAGTTGCACGTGTTTGCCGAGCGCGGCCTGGATTTGCGCGGCGACGAATGGGTAGTGCGTGCAGCCCAGCACCACCGTGTCGACGCCGGCTTGCTTCAGCGGGCGGCTGAACTGGTCGATCAGAGCCAACAAGGCGGGGTCTTCGCCATTGCCGTGCTCGATCAACCCGGCGAGACCCGGGCAGGGCTGCAGGTGGACTTCGATGGCCGCGCCGTCGTGCGCGCTCAGCAAACGCCGGAACTTGTCGCTGCGCAGCGTGGCCGGTGTGGCCATCACGCCGATGTGGCCGTTGCGGGTGAGGGCCACGGCAGGTTTGATGCCGGGCTCCACCGCCACGATGGGCAGATGCGGCCAGCGCTCGCGCAGGCTGGCCGCGGCGACCGCAGTGGCGGTGTTGCAGGCGATCACCAGCAAGCTGGCACCCTGCGCCAGCAGGTGGCTGGCGATGCGGTGGGTGCGGGCGGTGATGAACTCGTCGCTGCGTTCGCCATAGGGCGCGTGGGCTGAGTCAGCCACGTAGAGCAGGTCATGCGCGGGCAACTGCTGGTGCAGTGCCTTCAACACCGACAAGCCGCCCACGCCCGAATCGAACACGCCGATGAGAGGGGGCTGTAGAGGGCGGGGGCTCATGGGGCGCGCAGTCTAGCAGCGGGTCGCGCAGGGGCTGCCCGAGCGGCCCAAGTCATGAGACAATCGCAAAAGCGAACGATCGTTCGTTTTTCACACCGAACGCTCGTCTTCCCCCGGGGCCACCGAGGGGCGAACACTAAAATTCATTCAATTCCTAATCCAATGCCTCAGGAGAATGCGCGATGAAAGTGCTGGTAGCCGTCAAACGAGTGGTTGACTACAACGTGAAGGTGCGGG
>NZ_JADMJX010000156.1 GCF_018780185.1 Rhizobacter sp. | reverse complement strand
CCGTGGCCGTGGTCGAGCCGGCTGCCCCGGCCTCCGCGCCGATCAGCGCCGCGGCCAGTGCCGACACCATCGCCGCCGGGCTGCTGGCCGCGGCGCGTGCTGCCGATGCCCAACAGGACACCGCCGCCGCGTTGCAGGCACTCGGCAAGCTGCTCGACATGCCGCCCAATGCATCGTCCCGCGAAGCGCAAGAACTGGCCGGCCTGCTGCGCCTGAAAGCGGGCGATGCCGCGCGCGCCCGCGCCGAGTTCGAGCTCTTCCTCAAGCTCTACCCGAGCGGGCCCGATGCCGAGCGTGTGCGCCGCGAGCTGGCCCGCTTGCCGTCGCCCACCGAAACCCGTACCCGCGCCCGCGCGCCGATCACGCCCACCACCACGCTGGCCGGCTCGTTGTCGCAGTTCTATTACGGCGGCCAGTCGAAGGTGCGCACGCAGGAGTTTCAAGACTCGCCCATCAGCGGCCTGCCCGAGCTGCAAGACAACACCCTCGCGGGCACCGACCAGAAGCAGGCCATCAGCAGCATCGACCTGAACTGGCGCCACCGCGACGCCGATCGCGATCAGCGCTTTGTCTTCCGAGACAGCTACACCGCCGACCTGATGCCCAACCGGCCCAACAAGAACCGCTTGTCGGCCCTCTACTACGACCACCGCTCCTACGAACTGGGCACCAACGTGCGCCTGGGCCGCCAGTCGGCCAGCGGGGGCGGTGCGCTCGGCCGCTTCGATGGCGTGCAGGCGGGTTACCTCGTCGCGCCCAAGTGGCGCGTGAATGCGCTGGCGGGCGTGCCCACCGACAAGCTGGCCGAGAGCAAGCGCAAGTTCTACGGCACCTCGGTCGATGCCGAAGCGCTCACACCCGAGCTCAACGGCAGCGTCTACGTGATCCAGCAGACCATCGACGGCGAGCTCGACCGCCGCGCGCTCGGCACCGAGCTGCGCTACTTCAGCGGTGGCGTCTCGGCCTTCGGCACGCTCGACTACGACCAGGTGTTCAAGGGCATCAACGTCGCCATGCTGCAAGGCACCTGGCAGCTGCCCGACAACACGGTCGTCAACCTGCTCTACGACCGGCGCGCCACGCCGATGCTCACGCTCGGCAACACCTTGTTCTTCCAGACCGCGAGCCCGCCGGCGCAGAGCATCAGCGAGCTGCTGGCCAGCGGCGCCACGCTGGCCGACCTGCGCCAGCGCGTGAAAGACCTCAACTCCTTCACGACCCAGGCCGTGCTGGGCGCGACCACGCCGCTCAACAAGAGCTGGCAGCTCGGTGGCGACCTGCGCTTCACGCAGATCGGCGAGATCGCGCCCGTGCCCGAGCTGCTGCCCTACGGCCAGAAGAAGACCGAGGTGCTGGGCCTGGGCGGGCAGCTGATCGGCAGCAACCTCTACTCGGCGCGCGACACCCACGTGGTCGGGCTGACCTGGCTGAAGGGCTCGACGCAGCTGGTGTTCTTCCCCATCCCGGGCGACACCCTGACCTACGACTTCAGGGACTCGACCTACACTGCCGTGCTGCTCAACTACAACAACTCGTCGCTGATCACCGAAGCCCTGACGCTCGAGCCCTCGATCAAGCTCTACCGGCAAACCGACAATGCCGGCCTGAAGACCACCCGCTGGACACCCGGCCTGCGCCTGACCTACCGCTTGGGCAAGCAGGTGTCGGCCGAGTCGGAGCTGACTTCGGAATACAGCAAATCGACGTCACCCACGCGCAACGAATCGTCCAACCGTGTCTATTACTACCTCGGCGCACGCTACGACTTCTGAACCCG
>NZ_JADMJX010000340.1 GCF_018780185.1 Rhizobacter sp. | reverse complement strand
AGGTAGTCGTCGACCGCACGCTCGATGGGCGTGGCCGCGTTCTTGCCGATGTTCAGGCCGAGGATGCCGCCCTTTTCACGAAAGTGGCTGCGCTTGACGTTGGCGATGAAGGCGTCGAGCCCTTCGTTGTTGAATCCCAGGCGGTTGATCAGGCCCTGCGCCTCGGGCAGGCGGAACATGCGTGGCTTGGGGTTGCCAGGTTGCGGCTTCGGCGTGACGGTGCCCACCTCGACGAAGCCGAAGCCCATCGCGCCGAAGGCATCGATGCAGCGGCCGTTCTTGTCGAGCCCTGCGGCCAGGCCCACACGGTTGGGGAACTTGAGCCCGGCCAACGTGAGCGGGTCGTCGACGCGCGTCTGCGACACCACGCACACCAGCGGTGTGTGCTGGATGCGGGCGAGGGCGGCCAAGGTCAGGTCATGGGCTTGCTCGGGGTCGAGGCCGAACAAAAAGGGGCGGGTGAGGGCGTAGGGAACGAGGGGCATGAAGGGCGTCTTGGATAATCCGCGCATTGTCTCAAACGCTTCAATGAACCCCATGACCCAAGACGAACTCAAGGCCCTGGTTGGCCAGGCCGCACTGGCCTACGTGGTGCCCGGCAGCGTGGTGGGGGTCGGCACCGGCTCCACCGTCAACTGCTTCATCGATGCGCTGGCCGGCATCAAGGACCGCATCGCCGGCGCCGTGTCGAGCAGCGAAAAGAGCAGCGAGCGCCTGCGTGCGCACGGCATCGCGGTGCTCGACAGCAACACCGTGCCGAGCATCCCGGTCTACATCGACGGCGCCGACGAGATCGACCACCACGGCAACATGATCAAGGGCGGCGGCGCCGCGCTCACGCGCGAGAAGATCGTGGCCGACACGGCCGAGCGATTCATCTGCATTGCCGATGAATCGAAGCTCGTGCAGACGCTGGGCAATTACCCGCTGCCGGTCGAGGTGATCCCGATGGCTGCGGCCCAGGTGGCGCGGCACCTCAAGGCGCTGGGCGGTGAGGCCGTGTTGCGCGCCGGCGTGGTGACCGACAACGGTTGCCACATCCTCGACGTGCGTGGCCTGTCGATCACCGACCCGGCGGCGATGGAGTGCCAGATCAACCAGTGGCCCGGTGTCGTGACCGTGGGCATCTTCGCGCGCAACAAGGCGAGCGTGTGCCTGCTGGGCACGGCGCGGGGCGTGAAGACGCTCACTTTCTGAGCCGGCGGCTCTCAGGCCCACCCGAAAAGCGCGTACCCTCGGGCCTGTTGCGCCGCGTTTGTGCAACCCACTGGAAGGAAAGCCCATGGCCAAACCCAATTACTCGTTCGAAAAGCGTCAGCGTGAGCTGGCCAAGAAGAAGAAAAAAGAAGAGAAGCTGAAAGACAAAGCCGGACGCAAGACTGGCGGCGAAACCGGCCAGGAAGACGGGCAGCCGCCCGAGCCAGACGCGTCGGCCACCCCACCGAGCGGGACCTGAGCACCCGCAGCACACGGCGCACACCCATGGTCAAGCGCCACAAACCAGACCCCGGCAGCACCGCTGCCCCGCCCGACCGGGCGGCTCCACCCGCGACCTACGCGCCGGCCTTCAAGGCCGGCATCCAGGCCACCACCTCGCGGGTGCAGGAAATGCACAACGCGATCTCCGGCAAGACCTTCGATGCCCTGCAGAAAGTGCCGGGCCTCTCGGTGCCTGCGCGCCTGGTGCAAGGTGCGCACGATGCCATCACCACCGGTGTGTACGCCGCGGTGCGCCACGGCACCGGTGCCCTGCTGGGCCTGGTGGGTGATGCCGAGCGCTTGTGGGTTGACCCGAGCCGCGTGCCTGCCGGGCGAGAGCTGGCGTTTCGCAGCGCACTGAATGCCGCTGCGGGCGATGCCCTGGCTCAGGCCGGTAGCCCCCTGGCGGTGCAGATGGGTTTGCACGCCGAAGGCCAGCCGCTGGCGCTTGAACCCGATTCATTGATCGGTTTGAACGAACGTGTGTGCGTGTTCATCCACGGCCTGGCGTGTGACGAACAAAGCTGGTCCTTGTTTTCAGAGGCCTGGCGCGGCTCGCCCTGGGAGCGCGATGGCGCGAGTTATGGCGCCTTGCTGGCCGATGAGTTGGGCGTCAGCCCGATTTACCTGCGCTACAACACCGGGCTGGCGATCGACGACAACGCGCTGCAGCTTGCCGAGCATCTGTCGCAGCTCGCCGAGCACGCGCCAGCGCACGTGCGCGAGATCATTCTGGTGGGCCACAGCATGGGTGGGCTCGTCGCCCGCCAGGCATGCGAGCACCCGACCGCTGCCGATGCCGGCTGGCGCCAGCGGGTGAGCACCGTGGTGTGTCTCGGTTCGCCGCACCAGGGCGCACCGCTCGAAAAGCTGGGCCACTTCGTGGCCTCGGCGCTGAACCTGTCGAACGTGACGCAACCGCTGGGCACGATCGCCAACGCGCGCAGCCGTGGCATCAAGGACCTGCGCCACGGCCTGCGTGGCAAGAAGCGTCGCGCCGATGGCCTGGCCTTGCGCCTGGTGGCCGGCAGCCTGGCCGACGAGGCGGACGCGATGATGGGCCCGATGGTGGGCAGCACCTTGGGCGACGGCCTGGTGACGACCCACAGCGCGTCAGACGCGAGCCTGGTGGGCGATGTCGAGCGTGTCGAACTCGCGGGCATCGGCCACATGGCCTTGCTCAATCACCCGCGCGTCTACGCGCTGATTCGCGACTGGCTTGGCTCCTCACCGCGCGGCTGACAAACCGCGCGGGGTCGATGGCGTCGAGCAGGCTTGCCTCCAGCGGCGAAGGCGCACCGGTGATGAGTGAGGCAAGCACCCGCGCGCCGAGTGGCGACCAGGTGATGCCGCGCGAGCCCAGCGCCGTGAACACATACAAGCCCGGCAGGCGTGGCACCAGGCGCGGCTGATCGAGCGGCCGTTCGACGCGGGTGTGCAGGTCAGGCACCGCGCCGATCACCGGCAGCTTGTCTTGCGCCACCCAGCGCCAGCCGGTGCGGCCTTGCAGCGCTGCCATGGGCACCTCCACCGGGCTACCGATCAGGCGTGAAAGCTGGGCGAGGTTGTGGCGGTGGTCGTCGTCGCGCACGGCGCCGTCCATGTCACCGGGCTGGGACGATGCGCCGAACAAGGCCATGCCGTCCAGTTCAGGCAGCAGGTAGCCCGCGCCGGCAATCGGCAGCTTGGGCAAGTTCGGGAGCGAGGCCTTGTCGCACTGGCTGATCTGCCCACGCACCGGTTCGATCGGCCACGGTGGGTGGCCGAGCAGGCGCAGGGCGTCGCCCGCGTTGGCCAGCACCACGACCTCGGCCTGATCGATGACCTGGTCGTGTGCACCGAGCAATTGCCAGGCGCTGCCTCTGGCCTGTATGCGTGCGACCTCGGTGCCTCCCACGAAGCGAGTCAGGGTCGCGGCCTGGGCCATCCAGGCTTGCGCCAGGCGTGCGGGCTGCACCCAGCCACCACCCGGGTAGTACCAGGCCGATTGCTGCAATGGCAGGCCGCTCAGGGCGCTGGCTTCTTCGGCCGTGACGGCGCGCACGTAGTCGGCGGGCAGGCCCAGCTTTTCAAGCACCTCGTTCATCGCCGACGCCTCGGCCGCGTCGAGCCGCAACAGGCCACCCACGGCGCCGCCTGCATCGTGCACCGCACGTTGTGCCTGCAATGCCGCCGCGCGGTTGAAGCGGGCATGGGTGCCGTCTTGCGCATTGACGATGCCGTGGAAAAGCCCGCCCGGGTTGCCCGAAGTTTCTTGCGCGGGGCCGCTCTGCCGGTCGTACACGGTGCTGCGCCAGCCTTGCTCGGCGAGCCCCCAGGCGCTGGCACAGCCGGCCAGCCCGCCGCCGACGATGAGGGCGCGGCGCTCGCCACCGGTGGCGGACCTGCGCGAAGCGGCCTGGCGTGGTGTGAAGCTGGGTGCGTAGCGCGCGAGGGTGATGTCCCCCGGGGCTTCGCGCAGCTGGAAGCCGGCGGTGCGCAGCGCGTTGCGCACTTCGCCGACAGCCGTTCGGGTGACCAGCGTGGCGTCGGGTGCGGCCAGCCGTGCCATGGTTTTGAACTGGCGCGGCTGTGCAGCTGGGCCATCAAGATAGAAAGCGTCGACACGCGCCACCAACTCGGGCAACCAGGCACTCACCTCGCCCAAGGCGAGCAGCAACTGCACCTGACCATGCTCGAAGTGCAGGCTGTGCAGGTTGGGGGTGAGCGGCGGCCAGATGGCGATCAGCTCTGGCGCGAGGTCGGGCGTCGGCGAGTTCGCGTGGGCGCGCCGCATGTCGCCGGTGGAGAGCGGGTTGGGTTCGATCGAGATGAACACCAGCCGCTCGCAGCGCGCGGGGTCGTCGCGCCATGCCTGCCAGGTGACCAGGAAGTTGTGGCCCGTGCCGAAGCCGGTTTCGAGGATCACGAAGCGCTCGCGCTGGCGCCAGCGTGGCGGCAACTCGTTTCCAGCTAGAAACACCTCGCTGGTCTGGGTGTTCATGCGCTGGCTTGGGCGCTCAGCCAGGTGAGCAGGCGGTCGCGTGCATCGGTGAGCCCGCGGTAGGCCAGCACGGCGGGGCTCATGCTGGCGAGGGCGTCGTGCACCTGTTGGGCGTGGGCGGCGCTGGGCAGCGCTTCGGTGAGGGGTTGCAGGTTCACACCGATGGTGAACACGGCTTGCTTCAACTCGGGCAGCGGGATGAAGGTCTGGTGCTCGGTGCGAAAGAAGGCGTGCTGCGCCAGTTGCGAAGGCGTGGCATCTGCCGGCCATGGCGCTGGGTCGACATGCTCGGGGTGGGCGTGCAGGCGTGGGTGGCGCGTGATCGTCCAGACAAAACGCTCCCAGCGGTCGCTGCCCGTGACCAGACGCGCGAGGTGATCGCTGGCGGTGAGCAGCAATTGGTTGTCGGCCACTGGCGCATGCACCTGGGCGAAATGGCGGCCCACCTTCTCTTCAGGCGCCCAACCCGAAGGCAGGCACACGGCGAGCCAGGGAATGTGGGCGGTGGCGCCATCGATGATGGCGAAGTCTTCGACAAAGGCCAGGCTCAGCAGGGCGGGCAAGCGCCACTCGCGTGGCAGCGCACGCAGGCAGACCCCGACCTCGGGTTGCTGGTGGTGGTGTTGCTGGGGTTCGCCGTCTCGCAACGACCAGCCCAGCCAGTGGGCGTGTGCCGACTCGGCCGACCACGCGGCGGGGTGCTCCGCGCCGGCCTGTTGGCTCAGCGCCTGCAGGGCTGGGGCGGCCTCAAAACCGGGCGTGCTGAGCAGGGCCTGCGACGCATACGTGCCCAGCACGGCCAGCTTCTCGCGCAACGCACGGTCGCCCGGCCGGTTGGGCGTGAGCTGCGTTGTGCCGGCGGCCAGCCGGCGCAGCCCGGGCTGCATGCGAAAGGGCGCGGAGACGGCGGTGAAATCGAAAGACATGCGGTGAATGATGCCCACAAAAGAGAAGGGCCCGCAAAGCGGGCCCGTCCTTCGTCGCGCCGATAGGCGTCAGACGCGCTTGCGGTACTCGTGCGTGCGGGTGTCGATTTCGATCTTGTCACCGGTTTCGACGAACAACGGCACGGCCACTTCGAAGCCCGTGGCCAGCTTGGCCGGCTTGAGCACCTTGCCCGAGGTGTCGCCCTTGACGGCCGGCTCGGTGTAGGTCACTTCGCGCACCAGGCTGGTGGGCAGCTCGACCGAGATGGCCTTGCCGTCGTAGAACACCACTTCGACGGGCATCGCGTCTTCGAGGTACTGGATGGCGTCGCCCATGTTCTCGGCCTCGACCTCGAACTGGTTGTAGTCGGCGTCCATGAAGGCGTACATCGGGTCGGCGAAGTAGGAGTAGGTGCACTCCTTCTTGTCGAGGATGATCTGGTCCATCTTGTCGTCGGCCTTGAAGACGACTTCGGTGCCCGAGTTGCCGACCAGGCTTTTCAGCTTCATGCGCACGGTGGCCGAGTTGCGGCCGCCGCGGCTGTATTCGGTGCGCAGGACAACCATCGGGTCCTTGCCGTGCATGATCACATTGCCGGCGCGAATTTCTTGAGCGATCTTCATAGCGAATTTCCGTGTGCGGTGCGTCATTGACGCGTGGAGGGCGCGGCCCGGATGTTCATTCACCAGATCGCGCAAAGCCTCGGATTTTAGCGTGATTCGGTGGCAAAACCCAGCAGCTGAGTGCCCAGGTCGGGCTGGGCCAGCAACTCTTCACGCCAGGCCAGGCACTGGATCTCCCATGCGGGCAGCGGGGGCAGGCGCTCTGGCAGGTCGGCCAGGCCGTTCCAGCCCAAGCACAGCTCGCGCAGGCCGGGAACCGGTGGGAAGCGGTCCAGGAAGGCGTTCAGCTTGTCCGCATGGGCAAGGTCATGCTGCGGGTAGATCTGCCAGACGAAGGGTCGACCGGCCCACTGGGCGCGCACGAAAGAGTCTTCTCCGCGCACCAGGTTCAGGTCACAGCTCCACAACAAGCGGTCGTATTCAGGCTGCGACAGGTAGGGCAGGCGCTGGGTGCGCACGCTCGCGGGCAGGTGGGTCGGCTGCGCCACGCTGGGGGTGAGCAGCAGCAAGGTCGGCGCGTCCGCCAGGGCCTGCACGAGGGCGGGATGGGCCGGGTTGGTATAGCTGAAGAGGCTGACCATGCGTTCGCCTTCGATCGGCGTGATCTGATGCTGGCGCAGCCAGGCGAGGCGGTCGAAACCTTGGCGCTGCTGCATCAGGCCGGGTTCGCGGATCAAGCCGCCGGTGGCCTGGGTGAAGCCGGGGTAGAAAAACCACTTGGTGAGGCCACGGCCCGGGCCGCTCAGCTGAGGCGAGGGCAGGCGGTGGCTGCGCTCCACATAGGCTTCGGCACTCAGGTATTCGAGGTTGATCCAGACCGGCGGGCGTGGCGCCTGCGCCATGCGCTGCACGAAGGTCGGTGGCAACTCGCAACCGAAGGCTTCGATCACCACATCGCATGGCGATGCGGTGCCCGCTTCAGCCCAGGGGTGTACCCAGACCCCAGGCGCTCCAGCGGGCGCCATCCAGGCCAGGGCCGAGGCGTCGTCGACCCACAACCGCACCCGTTCGCCGCGTGACGCGAGGTCGGCGGCGAGGCGCCAGCAGACGCCGATGTCACCGAAGTTGTCGACCACGCGGCAGAACACATCCCATTGCATGGGCGGATTATCGAGGCGGCACAATTCGCGTCCGATGAACGAAACCGACACCGTCAAGCCAGACGACGAACCGCAAGACCCCGCGCGCCAGCAACTGCTGGCCGACGTGGCCGCGCTGCCCGGTTTGCCCGGCGTGTACCGCTACTTCGATGCACAAGACGCCGTGCTCTACGTGGGCAAGGCGCGCGACCTGAAGAAGCGGGTGTCGAGCTACTTCCAGAAGAACCACGGTGGCACCCGCATCGGCCACATGGTGACCAAGATCGTGCGCATGGAGACGACCGTCGTGCGCTCCGAGGCCGAGGCGCTGCTGCTCGAGAACAACCTCATCAAGACGCTCAACCCGCGCTACAACATCCTGTTTCGCGACGACAAGAGCTACCCCTATCTGAAGATCGCCTCGCATGCCTACCCGCGCATGGCCTATTACCGTGGCTCGGTCGATCGCAAACACCGCTATTTCGGGCCCTATCCCAGCGCCTGGGCGGTGAAAGAGTCGATCCAGATGCTGCAGAAGGTGTTTCACTTGCGCACCTGCGAAGACACGGTGTTCAACAACCGCACGCGGCCTTGCCTGCTGTACCAGATCAAACGCTGCTCCGGGCCGTGTGTGCAGCACATCAGCGCCGAAGACTATGCACGCGACGTGGCCAATGCCGAGCGCTTCTTGCTCGGTGAGCAGCAGGAGGTGATGGACACGCTGCAGTCGCAGATGATGGCCCACGCCGAAGCGCTCGAGTTCGAGCAGGCGGCGGAGATCCGAAACCAGCTCGGTGCGCTGTCCAAAGTGTTGCACCAGCAGTCGGTCGAAGACAACACCGGTGTCACGACCAAGGATGCCGACATCCTGGCGGTGAAGGTGCAGGGCGGGCGGGCTTGCGTCAACCTGGCCATGGTGCGCGGTGGGCGGCACCTGGGCGACCGGCCGTATTTCCCGACCCACGTGGACGAGGCCACCGAGGTGCAGGTGCTCGAAGCCTTCATCGCGCAGCACTACCTCGACAGCCCCGTGCCGCCGTTGCTGGTGCTGAGCCATGCGGTGGACAAGGCTCTGATCGAGGCCTTGTCATTGAACAGTGGCATCAAGGTCACCGTGCAGCACCAGCCGCGCGACTCACGCCGCGCCTGGCTGGACATGTGCATCCAGGGCGCCGACATCAAGCTCACGCGTCTGCTGTCGGAAGAAGGCTCGCAACAGGCCCGCACGCGCGCGCTGGTCGACGCGCTCGATCTGGCGCCGGAGAACCTCGATACCTTCCGCATCGAGTGTTTCGACATCAGCCACACCGCCGGCGAGTCGACCCAGGCCTCGTGTGTGGTGTTCGAAGGCCACAAGATGCAAAGCGCGCAGTACCGCCGCTACAACATCGAGGGCATCACCGGCGGCGACGACTACGCCGCCATGCGCCAGGTGCTCACCCGCCGCTACAGCAAGCTGGCCGCGGCGGCCCAGACGGGGGAAGCGCGTTTGCCCGACCTGGTGCTGGTCGACGGGGGCAAGGGCCAGGTCAGCATGGCGCGCGAGGTGTTCGAGGAACTGGGGCTGGACCTGGGGCTGATCGTCGGCGTCGAAAAAGGCGAAGGGCGCAAGGTAGGGCTGGAAGAACTGGTGTTCGCCGATGGCCGCGACAAGGTCTACCTGGGGCACGATTCGGCGGCTCTGATGCTGGTGGCGCAGATCCGCGACGAAGCGCACCGCTTTGCCATCACCGGAATGCGTGCCAAGCGTGCCAGTGTGCGCACCGGAGGCAGTCTGCTCGAGGAGATCCCGGGCATCGGCCCGAAGAAACGTGCGAAACTTTTGCAACGCTTCGGGGGGGCTCGCGGCGTCGGCCACGCGAGTGTCGAAGACCTCGCCAGCGTGGATGGGATCTCCAAAGAACTCGCAGAGGAAATCTATCGTGCATTGCATTGACATGAGCTCTCCGTCGCGCCGTCTGAGCGCATCCCGTTGGGCCGCCGTGGCCAGTCTGTTCCTGGTGGTGGGCCTGGTCGGGTGCGGCAGCAAGCCGACAGGGTCGACGCCTGCACCGGCTCCGGCTCAGGCCGCCGCGCCGGCCCCCGCGCCGAAGGCCGCGCCAGCGCCAGCAACGGGCTCGGCGTCGAGATTGCCAGCGCCCACCGCGTCGAAGAACTGGAACGAGTTCAAGCTGCAGGCCGCCAAGCGCATGGTGGCGGCCAACCCCAGCGGAAGCTACACCGGCAAGCCGCAGCAGATGCTGCTGGCCATCCCCGTGCTCGAGATCGAGCTGAATGCAGATGGCAGCATCAAGAACATCGATGTCATGCGTCGCCCCAGCCAGGCACCCGAGACCACACAGTTGGCGATCGATGCGGTGCGACGAGCCGGGCCGTTTGGCGATGTGTCCAAGCTGCCCAAGCCCTGGAAGTTCGCAGAAGCTTTCTTGTTCAACGACGACAGGCGCTTCAAACCCCGCACGATCGACGCACAGTGATTGAAGGCGATTGACATGCATCTGGGGTGACGCCGAAGAACTTCGGCACAATGCCCCGATGTTTTTCAATCTGCCCACCCTGCTGACTTGGGCGCGCATCGTCGCGATCCCGCTGATCGTCGGCATCTTCTATGTCGATGGGCACGAACCCACCAAGAACCTGGTGGCCACGGTGCTCTTCATCGTGGTGGCCCTGACCGACTGGGCCGACGGCTACCTGGCCCGCAAGCTCAACCAGACGTCGTCGTTCGGCGCCTTCCTCGACCCGGTGGCCGACAAGTTCCTGGTGTGTGCCTCTCTGTTGATCCTGGTTCAGCTGGGGCGGCTTGAGGCCCTGGTGGCGCTGGTGATCATCGGGCGCGAGATCGCGATCTCGGCCTTGCGCGAATGGATGGCGCAGATCGGCGCCTCTCGCAGCGTCGCGGTGCACATGCTGGGCAAGGTCAAGACGGTGGTGCAGATGGTGGCCATTCCCTTCCTGCTCTTTCACGGCAAGCTCTTCGGCCTGATCGATACCCACCTCTGGGGCACGGTGCTGATCTACGCCGCAGCAGTGTTGACCATCTGGTCGATGGTGTACTACCTGAAGAAGGCGCTGCCCGAGATTCGAGCCAAGGCGCGATGAGTCGCCCATGACTTCGTCTCAGCAAGGCGCGCTGCTGCGTTCCATGCCCGTGGTGTTCGTGCTGATCTGGAGCACCGGCTTCATCGTCGCGCGTTATGGCATGCCGCACGCGCCGCCGATCACGTTCCTCACCATCCGTTATGCCTTGTCGCTGCTGTGCTTTGGGGTGTGGATCGCGTTGGCGCGCGCCGAGTGGCCGAAGACGCGGGCGCAGTGGCTGCACCTGTGTGTGAGCGGTGTGCTGATGCATGCGGGTTATCTCGGTGGTGTGTGGGCGGCCGTCAAGGCGGGCATGGGAGCTGGCACCGTCGCCTTGCTGGTCGGGTTGCAGCCGGTGCTCACGGCCGTCTGGCTGAGCCAGCCCCAGCAGTCCGAAGGCGCGCGCACCTCGCGCCGACAATGGCTGGGCTTGTTGCTGGGCCTGATCGGCCTGGTGCTGGTGGTGTGGCGCAAGCTCGGCGTGGGCGAGTTGTCGGGCTGGAACCTGTCGCTCGCGGCGCTTGCCTTGCTGTCGATCACGGCGGGCACGCTCTACCAGAAACGTCATGTCGCGCCGTGTGATGTGCGCACTGCGAACACAGTGCAGTTGCTCGCGGCGCTGGTGGTGAGCTTGCCGATTGCGCTGTTGGAGTCTGAACAGGTGGTGCTGCACCCGCACTTCCTTGGTGCCATGGTGTGGTCGGTGATCGGGCTCACCTTGGGTGGCAGTTCACTGCTGTATCTGTTGATTCAGCGCGGTGCAGCAACGCAGGTCACGAGCCTCTTGTACCTCGTGCCGCCGAGTACCGCACTCATGGCCTGGCTGCTATTCAAGGAGCCGCTCACGCCGGTCATGTTGCTGGGCATGGCGCTCACTGCGGTGGGTGTGTCGATGGTGGTGCGGAGTGAGGGAAAGCCCGAACCTTCCGCAGCATGAGGCCTTGAAGTAGGCGCAGCACCGAGGCTTGTCAAGCGTGTAAGCATGTGGCGCAGTGCGCCGAGGATGCAGTTGATTACGCATAGAATCCGCTTCCGCGCTTGACACTGGGTGTGCCTGCGGCTGTAATCGTTTGAGCCGTTGAGCCTCTTGTTTCATGAACATCGACGCGGCCCAGATCATCCATCCAGATTCTTTCGAGACACCTTTTTTGAGGGGGTACCTTCGTGAACAAATCCGAATTGATTGAACACATTGCCAAGCAGGCTGACATTTCCAAAGCAGCTGCCACGCGCGCGCTGGAAGCCCTGATCGGCGGTGTGAAATCAACGCTCAAGAAGAACAACAGCGTATCGCTGGTGGGCTTCGGCACTTTCAGCGTGAGCAAGCGCGCAGCACGTGCTGGCCGCAACCCACGCACGGGTGCCACCATCAAGATCAAGGCCGCCAAGGTGCCGAAGTTCCGTCCGGGCAAGGCCCTGAAGGATGCAGTCAACTGATTGAAGTTCTCGGGTGCTTAGCTCAGTTGGTAGAGCGGCGCCCTTACAAGGCGTAGGTCGGGGGTTCGAGCCCCTCAGCACCCACCAACGAGACGCCGCGCGAGCCCCCTGCAGGCACGTTGCCATCAGCTAAAATTCGCACTGTCTACCCTGCAAAGGCGAACCTAGGTTCGCCTTTGTCGCATCTGGGGTCTCTCTGTTTCTCCCGGGTTGCGTTCCATTGATCGAGGTCACTGATGTTTGAATTTGTCCGCTCGCACACGCGAATCTTCTTGTTCATCCTGGTGCTGTTGATCGTGCCGTCTTTCGTGTTGTTCGGCATCCAGGGTTACAGCGGATCCTCCGAAGGTGGCAACGCGACCGTGGCCACTGTCGGCTCGCGCAAGATCAGCCAGGCTGAGCTCGATGCCGCGCATCGCCGCCAGGTCGACATGCTGCGCAGCCAGATGCCCGGCCTCGACGTCAAGATGTTCGACTCGCCCCAGATGAAGCGCAACACGCTCGATGGTCTGGTGCGCGAACAGGTGTTTCTCGCCGCGGCCGACAAGGCCGGGTACGTCACCACCGACGAACGGTTGTTGCGCGAGTACATGACCGACCGGCAGTTCGATCCGTTCCGCAAACCTGACGGCAGCCTGAACGTTCCTGGGCTGGAGCAGGCGCTGGCCCAACAAGGCCTCAACAAGCAGCGCTTTGACCAGATCAAGCGCGAAGAGCTGGTGATGCGCCAGGTGCAAATGGGCGTGGTCGGCACGGTGCTCGCGCCGGCTGCTTCGGCGTCGAGCGCGATGGATGCTTTGTTTCAGCAACGTGAAGTGCAGCTGCAGCGCTTTGAGACCAAGGACTACCTGAGCAAGGTCAACCCGAGCGCCGCCGATCTCGAGGCGTACTACAAGAACCCCGCTCACGCGGCCGAGTTCCAGACGCAAGAGAAGGCCGACATCGAGTACCTGGTGCTCGACATCGAGGCCCTCAAGAAGGGCATCAAGGTGCCTGAAGAAGAGATCAAGAAGTACTACGACGAAAACGCGCAGAAGCTTTACGCTGTGGCCGAAGAGCGCAAGGCCAGCCATATCCTGATCAAGGCCGGCAAGGACATGCCCGCCGAAGAGCGTGCGAAGGCCCGTGCGAAGGCCGATGCCCTGTTGGTTGAATTGACCAAGAACCCGGCATCGTTTGCCGATGTGGCCCGCAAGAACTCGCAAGACACCACCACCGCCGACAAGGGCGGTGAGGTCGATCTGTTCATGGCGCGTGGCGACACCGACAAGGCCTACGAAACGGCGCTGTTCGCCATGAAGAAGCCGGGCGAGCTGAGCCCGGTCACCGAGACCAGCGAGGGTTTCTACATCCTTCAACTCAAGGCCCAGCGCGGTGGCGACAAGCGCAGCTTTGAGAGTGTTCGCGCCGACATCGAGCAAGAGCGCATCAAGCAGCTCGCGCAGGCCGAGTTTGCCAAGGCCGCGGCCGAATTCAACAACCTGGTCTACGAGCAGTCCGACAGCCTCAAACCCGCCGCCGACAAGCTCAAGCTCGAGCTGCGCAGTGCGAAGGGTGTGACGCGTTTGCCTTTGCCTGATGCCACCGGCCCGCTGGCATCGGCCAAGCTCCTGGAGGCACTGTTCAGCGCCGATGCATTGCGCAACAAGCGCAACACCGAAGCGGTGGAGACGGCGCCCAACACGCTGGTATCGGCACGTGTGGTGCAGCACAGCCCGGCCGCCATGCAACCGCTGGCCGAGGTCAGCGCACGTGTGCGCGAGCGGGTGGTTGCCATCCAGGCGGCTGCATTGGCTCGCAAAGAAGGCGAGGCCCGCCTCGCTGCGCTGCGCCAGGCGCCCAATACCGACCTCGGCACCCCGCTGCAGACCGTTTCACGAGCGCAGGGCAAGGAGGTTCTGCGCCAAGTGGTCGATGCGGTACTGAAGGCTCCCGTGACCACCCTGCCTGCCGTCACGGGTGTTGAGTTGGTTGACGATGGGTACGTCGTCGCTCGCATCGTCAAGGTGCTCGGCCGCGACCCGGTCGCTGCCGATTCCGCTCGGGCAGCGTCGCAATACGCGCAAACCTGGGGAGCGGCGGAGGCACTGGCCTACTACACGGCGCTGAAATCGCGCTTCAAGGCCGAGGTGAACCTGCCTGCGATTGCGGAGACCGTTGCACCCAAGTGATGACGTGGTCGCCGCATCCGCTATAATCTGCGGCTCTGCGGTGGCTGTAGCTCAGTTGGTAGAGTCCAGGATTGTGATTCCTGTTG
>NZ_JADMJX010000031.1 GCF_018780185.1 Rhizobacter sp. | reverse complement strand
TTTCGTCCTGCTTCATCTTCTGCAGCATCTTGTCGACACCGCCCAGCCGCACCTTCAGCGCCGCCACCGGCACCTCGGGCACCTCGCGGAAGTCATTCGTGCCGATCAACGAGGCCGCCGCCGCGGCCGAGCTTTCGCGTTGCACCAAGGGCTTGGTCGCGTCTTCGGCCAGCGCGAGCATCGCGCCCACCTGCTTGCCCAGGGCGAGCAACATATCGCGCTTGCGGGCTCGGTCGAAATCGGCGCGGCTCACCGACACCCGCACCCAGGCCTGGCAGCGTTTCGCGTCGACCCACTGCTGGTCGGCGCGCACGTTTTGCAGGGTCACGCTGGTGGTGGCTTCGGCCACCGATTCGATGGATGAGCGCAGCACCTGCTTGCCACCCTCGCTCACCTTGCTGTCGTTGAGCTTGACGCTGGAACTCACCGAGACGCGGATGCGCTCGGCCAGCTCTTTCAGCGCCTGCGTGCGTGCTGCGGCGAGCGCATCGCCCAAGCGATCGCCGTCGATCGTGGCCGAGCCCGCCGCGCTCACGGTGGCCGGGTCTTCACCAGCTTGCGGCGTGGTCCAGGCGGGCGGCGTGTCGCCGTCGCCTGCCACCTTGCAAGCCGCGACGGCATTTGCAGCGAACGTTGCAAAGGCGGCGCAAAACAGCAACGCCCGCAAGCCAGGTTTCATGACGCGCTCTTTTGCACCGCCTGGGCCGGCGGCGAGCGGCGGCGGAACTGCTGCAACAGCATCTCTTCGACATCGGGCGATGCGGTGCTGCCGGTGGTTTCGACCGCCTGCTTCACCAGGCTGCGCGTGCCGGCGGAGTCGATCGACACCTCGGCGCACAACCACTTGCCCTTGCCCACCGTCACTTCTTCGAGCCGGCTGACGCGGGTGTTGGTGAGCGCCTTTTCGGTCAGCACCTTGGCAGACGACTTGAACGACTGCGTGCTCTTCGCTCCGGTCTTGCTGGTGCTGAGCTCGTCGCTCGCCTGGATGTTGACTTCGAGGTTGCGCGCCATGGTCACCCGCGCCGCCGCAGCCGCCTGGGCGCGGTCGAGCGACAGGTTGCCGCTGGCCTCGACACACTCGGCCGCTGCGATGCCACCTGCCGTCTCGGGTTGCAGCACCCAAGCCGGCCAGGGTGATGCCACCGGTGTGGAGCCACAGCCCACCAGCAAAACCGCCGCCAGCAAACCCGCCACAGACGGCGGCGCCGCACAAGCGCGCAACAGGGTACCCATCAGAAGCGCAGCTTCAGGCCGATGTTGAAGACGACCTGGTTGAAGCTGACGTCGTCGTACTTCGCGCGCTGGTAGCCCAGCTCTTCGAAGAGGCTGGTCGATTCGCCCAGCGGTTGCTCCAGGCCGGCGAAAGCGCCGAAACCGGTGCCGCTGCCACCACCACCGCTCAGGTGCGAGAAGCTCACGACGCCCTTGCCGTAGAAGAGCATGTTCGAGGCCTGCAGCGGCTGGCCCACGTAGTAGGTGGCGCCACCGGAAACCGTGGTCGAGGTGGTGTCGCTGCCACCGGCATCGACCTTGAAGTAGGTGACGCTGCCCAACACCGACAGCTTGTCGGTCACCAGGCGCTCGTAAGACGCGCTCACGTTGGCCTGCGAAAAATCGCTCGACGACGAAATGTTGCCAAACAGCGAGACGGCGTTGCGCTTGTCTTGCGCTTGGGCGTGGGCCACCGAGGCCAGGGAGGTCAGCGCCACGGCGCAGGCAATCAGGCGAAGCTTGGTTTTCATGGGTTGGTGTCTCTCTCGGTAGGCAGGGTCGTGGTCGGACGGCCAGGCACCGCAGTCGTCATGCCTTTGTGACCATCAGACAAGAGCCCGCCCGGGGTGTGTCAGCGACTGCGCCAGAAAGTGTGACATCGGCCCATGGTGGTGGCACATGACAAAGGTAATCCGTCACCTTTGGCGTGTCGCGGGCACCACCGCATGACTTTCGTTGATTGCCATTCGTTACCACTGGCGGGATAAAGGCGACTCTGGCAAGCCATGCCCTCTTGAACCGGTCAAAGACGGCCAGCCACGCCACTGGAGCCCCCATGAATCTTGTGATTCGCGCCCACACCCTGAAGAGCGAAACCCTGTCCCAGGCCATCACCGGGCACTTTGACGAGCGCGGCGGCACCATCGGCCGCTCCGACACCAACACCCTCACGCTGCCCGACCCCGAGCGCCACATCTCACGCCTGCAGGCCGAGGTGTGGTTCAGCAACGGCAGCTTTTCCATCCGCAACGTGGGCAGCGCCAATGCCATCACCGTCAACGGCCGCCCAGTCAACCCCGGCGAAGGCGCCACGCTGGCGCATGGCGACGAGATCGTGGTCGGTGGCTACGGCATGCGCGCCACCGTGGCTGAACACGCCGAGCCGGCCACGCAGGCGCCGGTCGATGCGCGTACGGTGATCAAGGCCTCGGCCAGCGAGAGCAAGACCCACCCACCCAACCTGCGTGTGCCGCCGACCGTTTCACCAGTGACCACCAGCGCTGGTAACCCGTTTGCCGACCTGCTCGGCAGCGCGGCCACACCCACCGCCAGCGACCCGTTTGCCGGCCTGATGGGCGGTCAGCCCGCCAATCCACCCACCACCGCCGTGCATGTGCGCGCTCCGGTTCCACCTGCCGTGCCCAAGCCTCCTGCTCCGCCGGCCGTGGCCACCCGCCTGCCTGACGACTTCGACCCCTTCGCCGACCTGGCCCCGCCCCCCGCGAAGCCGGCCGATGCCGCCCTGGCCTCGTTCATGGGCGGCAGCCCGGCGCAGCCACCGGCCAGCCTGCCCGCCGACCTGGGCCTGGGCGACCTGATCGGCACACCTGCCTCGGCACCCGGCAGCAGCCTCGACGCCATGTTTGGCCTGAACGCGCCTGCCGCCCCGGGCAGCGACCCACTGGCCGCGTTCCTGTCGGCGCCCAAGCCCGGCACCGCCCCCGGCAGCAGCGCCGAGAGCAAAGACCCGCTGGCCATGTTTGCCGCCCCCACCCCGGCCGCTCCACCCGAAGCCCTGCCGGCGAGCTTCAACCACACGCCCGAGATGAAGGCGGCCTACGTGCCGCCCGCCGTGCAGCAGCCGAAGCCCGTGGCAAGACCACCGGTGGTGGCCAGCCCGCCGGCGGCCTCGGCCACGGTGATCATGCCGCCGGCCCCGCGACCTGCCCCGCCGCCGCCCGTGAAGCCGCGGCCCGAAGACATCACGCCCACGGGCACGGTGCCTGGCGTGAAGCCCTCGCGGCTGGTGTTTGACTCGGCACCCGCGCCGTTTGATGCCATCCCCTCCGCCGCCCCTGCTGCTCCGCCAGACGCGCTGTGGGCTGCCTTCTGCGAAGGCGCCGGCGTCAACATCAAGCTGCCGCAAGGCCTCACGCCCGAGCTGATGAAGGTGCTGGGCCAGGTGCTGCACCACTCGATCGACGGCACCATCAAACTGGTCGCCGTGCGCGCCGCCGCCAAGCAGGAGCTGAAGGCCGACGTGACCACCATCCAGGCGCGCAACAACAACCCGCTCAAGTTCTCGCCCGACGCGGGCGCGGCCATCGAGCAGCTGCTGCAGCCGCCGATGCGCGGTTTCATGATGGGCCCGGTGGCCGTGAACGACGTGATGGACGACCTGCTGGGCCACGCCATCGGCACCATGGCCGGCATGCGCGCTGCACTCACCGGTGTGCTCGACAAGTTCGAGCCCGGCAAGCTCGAAGGCAAGCTCGCCGGCAACAGCGTGCTCGACAGCGTGTTGCCGATGAACCGCCGCGCCAAGCTGTGGGAGCTGTACCTGCAGCACTTCAAGCGCATCCGCGACGATGCACAAGACGACTTCCACGACCTCTTCGGCAAGGCCTTCATCGAAGCCTACGAAGAGCAGTTGGACAGGCTCGACGCGTCCCGCCACCCCACTCTTTAAGCAGAGCATGTTGCAGGTAGAAATCGCCTCGCGCTGCGAGGTGGGCGCGCGCAGCCACAACGAAGACGATCTGCGCCACGGGCAGAGCGGCTCGTTCTGGTTTGCGGTGCTGTCCGACGGCGCAGGTGGCCACAAGGGGGGTGCCGTCGCGTCCGACATCGTCGTGCGCATGACCGCACTCGGCCTGCAGTCGGCCACACAGGCCTCGCCCGATTACCTCACCCAGCTGGTGTGCGAGGCCAACGAGGCCCTGGCGCAGAAGCAGGACAGGCGCAGCCGCGACCGCATGCACGCCACCCTGGTGGCGCTGTGGATCGACGCCCGCCGCGAACAAGCACTCTGGACGCACGTGGGCGACTCGCGCCTCTACATGCTGCGCCACGGCCGCGTGCTGCACATGACGCAAGACGACAGCGTGGTGCAGCGCATGGTCGACGCCGGCTACCTGACGCCCGAAGAAGCGCTGACCCACCCGAAGAAGAACCAACTGCTGGCTGCGATGGGCGCCGAAGGCGGCGTCGAGCCCAACACCATCGAGAGCCACATGGCCGTCGAAGACGGTGACGCCTTCCTGCTGTGTTCAGACGGCTGGTGGGACCACTTCGACAAACGCGCCATCGAATCGGCATTTGCCGACTCGAAGACGCCGCAAGACTGGCTCGACCGCATGGCGGCCCAGATCCACCAGGCCGCCACGCCGCGGCAAGACAACTACAGCGCCGTGGCGGTGTGGATCGGCGACCCGGCCGAGACCACCCGCATGTCCAGCCTGTGGGGCGACACCGTGCCGGGGCCACTGCCGACATGAAAGAAGCTCCTTTCGCCCTGAGTCCTTATTCCGTTCGCCCTGAGCCTGTCGAAGGGTGCGCCGTGCACCATGCGGCTTCGACAGGCTCAGCCCGAACGGAGTGGTGGGACTCAAGGCGAACGGAGTGGAACCAACCCCTTCCGCCCACCAGGGTGACCTTGGTCGCTTCCCCTGCGCGCCACAATCGTTCACCATGCGACCAGCTTGACCCCAGGAGTACCCCATGCGTTCCACCCTCACCTCTGCCCCCAAGATCGCCGCCGTGCTGTTGCTGCTGACGGGCGCCTGCGCCACCACCTGGGCGCAAGACACCACCTTGCTCAAGGGCAACAAGGTCACCGAATCCAACCTGCTCGACGCGTTGACCCCGGCACCCGAGCCTGTGCTCACGCGCAGCCTCAAGGTGAGCCGCAGCACCGACGCCGTGCTGGCCCCCAAGAAGAAGCCCAGCGCCTCGCTGCTGATCACCTTCGAAACCAATTCGGCCGAGCTGACCGCCGCCGCCAAGCAGCAGCTCGACGTGGTGGCTGCCGCGCTCAAGAACGACCGCCTGGCCGAGTACAGCTTCAACGTCGAAGGCCACGCCGACCCGCGCGGTGTGGCCGAGGCCAACCTGGTGCTCTCGCAGCAACGGGCCGAAAGCGTGCGCGCCTACCTGGTGTCGTCGCACAACATCGCTGCCGAGCGCCTGAAGGCCGAGGGCAAGGGCGACACCGACCTGCTCAACCGCAAGGTGCCGGCCGCCCCCGAGAACCGCCGCGTCACGATCGTGACGAACACGCAGTAGGACAACGCCAGTGACGGCCTGATCGCCCGCTGCGCAACGGGCGGCTGTTTCAACGACGACCCCGGGCCTAACGCAGCCAAGCACGATCTCGCGCCTGCTGTTCTTGTGCCGAGTTCAGCGCGCTGCCCGTCATGCGAGCGTCTATTGCTTCAAGCACTGCGCGCGGCAGCGGGCTGCTGGCCTGACGCATCTCACCCGACGTGGCCCGCTCAGCGCCCGTTGCAGTCTGAATGGTCCAGTGCGAGGCTTCCCGGCAGGCGAGCCCCGCCAGGCGCTCGGTGCTGAACGCGCGGCAGTACTGGCCGTCTTTGTCGATGAAACTCAACGGCACCGCCACCGACGCTGCCGAGCCTGCGCCGGCGTCGCCCGCAAGCTGCGCATTCAGCGCCTGCGCCAGTTGCCCCCCGGCCACCAGTCTTCCGCCGGCCTCACTCACCAGCGCGTCGCCGGCGCTGGGAGTGCCCAGCCCGTTGATCTGCATGCCGATCGCAACCCCCAGCACCACACTGGCCGCCATGCCGCCCCACTGCGCCCAGCTGGGCAGGCTGCGTCGCACATTGTTGCGGCGCTCCCGCTCGGCCGCCAGGTCCACCACCGGCGGCGGTGGTGCTTCGGTCGCGGGTGCCGCCAGCAGGGCCGTGAGCCTCTCGGGCACCGGCTCCTCAAGCACGCTGGCAAACGCCGCCGAGACGCGCTGCCGCTGGGCCTGCAGTGTGCGGACTCGATCATGCAGCTGCGTGTCGTACCTCAGGGCATCATCCAGGGCAACCCGGCGCTCGGCGGCCAGCTCGCCATCGGCATAGGCCATCAGTTCTTCATCGGTCCATTTCATGGTGTGCCTCCAAGCAGTGTCTGCAGCACGTCGCGTGCACGGGCCAACCGGCTGGTGAGCGTGCCCACGGGAATATCAAGCACACCCGCGGCTTCTTGGTAGGACAAGCCTTCCACCATCACCAGGCCCACGACGGCGCGCTGGTCGTCGCCGAGCTGGGCGATGGCCTTGCGCACGGCCATTGCATCAACCTGCGCGTCGTGGCTGGCCACGCCGACGTGCTCGCCCTCTTCTTCGGAGACGAAAGTCTGGCTGCGCCGCTCACGCGCGCGAAGTTCGTCGATCCAGGTTGTTTGCATGATCCTGAACATCCAGCTGTCCAGACGCGTACCAGGCGTCCACTGGTCGGTGCGTGTCAGGGCCTTCTCGACCGCCATCTGCACCAGGTCGTCGGCGTCCTCGCGTGTGTGGGCCAGCGTGCGGCCAAAGCGCCGCAGCCGCGGCAACAGGCCGGCGATCTGGGTTCGCACATCCGTTACAGAGTTCACCATCTATGGGAGACAACGAGTTGGGGGCGGATTTTCTTCCACTTGCCGTTCGTTATCCTCACAGATGATGAAAACGACCGCCAACTCCCACGCACGCCGCCGCTTGTACGCGGCTCGTCTTGCAGGCTGGCTCGGCGCCGCGATGCTCGTCTGCGCGGGGCCTGCTGCGGCCCAGCTGCGCCTGCCCTCCGTCGGTTTGCCGGGTGGGGGGCGGCTGCAGCAGCCAGCAGCGATACAAGAGACGCTGCGGCAAGTGGTGCCGCTCCAAGAGCTGCGCCTGAACACCCAGCGAGATCTGCTGCGGCGCTACCCCGATCGAATCGAGGCAGACCCCGCCGGACACGCGGTGCGCCGTGGCGAGCTGATCTGGCTGGCACCGTCGCAACCTGCGCTGCGGGCCGCACTTGCGCAGGGCTTCACGCTGCTTCGTGAACACGTTCTGAGCGAGCTCGATCTGCGTCAAGTGGTCTTGCGTGCGCCCGAGGGCGATGTGCTCGCGGTCGCGGCCCAGCGGCTGCGCGCCATCGAGCCCGATGCCGTCGTCGACTTCAACCATCTGTACCTGCGTGGCGGTGAAACTGGCCGCGGCCAGGCAGCGCAGTCGGCGCCGGCACGGGCGCTGAAGCGGCGTGTGGGTTTGATCGATGGGGGTATTGACCGCCGCCACCCGGCGCTTGCGCAGGCTCGCATCCACAGCCTGGGCTGCGATGGCCGGGAACTGCCCAGCCCGCACGGCACCGCCGTGGCATCACTGCTGGTGGGGCAGGACGGCGCCTTCGCTGGCGTTGCGCCAGCGGCCGAGCTTTTCGCAGCCGACGTCTATTGCGACCAACCCGACGGCGGTGCGGCAGAAGACGTCGCGCGGGCGTTGGCGTGGATGGCGCGCGAGCGGGTGCCGGTCATCAACATCAGCCTGGTCGGGCCACCCAATGCCCTGCTCGACAAAGCCACGCAGGCGCTGATCCGCCGCGGCCACCTTGTCGTGGCGGCGGTCGGCAACGACGGGCCCGGCGCGCAGCCCTTGTACCCCGCGTCGTATGCGGGCGTGGTCGGCGTCAGCGGGGTCACACCAAAACGCCGCGCGCTGCCCGAAGCCGCGCAGGGTCGGCAAGTGATCTTGTCGGCGCCCGGCGCGGAGGTCGCCGTTGCCCGCGTGGGCGGCGGCTACGCAGTGGCGCGTGGCACCTCGTTCGCCGCCCCCATCGTCGCCGGTCTGTTGGCTGAAACCCTCCACGAACCCGACACGCAATCCGCGCCCGCGGCCCTGCTGCGCCTGGAGCGCAGTGCCACCGATCTCGGTGACGCCGGACGCGACGACGTGTTCGGGCACGGCTTGGTCGGTGAGTCGGCCAGAACATTGCCGGAGCGCGTTTCCGCACGGCGCCGGTGACGCGCTTTCACTTTCAGCATCTCCAAGACATCGCCACTGTTACATCTTGATTGGGATGGATTGGTCCTCTTGACTCGTTGTACTGAGCAAGAGGGTCGGACGGGCCGGCCCTCCCCACAGTTCAAGGAGTTCACTCATGACCACGCAAGTCTTCAGTTCACGCACCGTTCTCACGCTGGCAACCCTGGCAGCCTGCCTTGCCGCTTCGACGGCCCATGCCGGCGTGCTGGGTGGTGCTGGCTCGACTCTCGGCGCAACGGTCGGCCCGCGCAGCCTTGACATCGGCGGCCAGGCACGCGCCGGCCTCCAACGCGATGCGGTGGCGCTGCCCAGCGGCGACAAGCTGCGCGAAACGACCGGCGCCGCAACCGGCCAGGTGGGGCAGGCCAAAGACGCTGCCACCGCCAAGGGCGCTCAGGTGCAGGCCGATGCCCACGCCAGCGCACAAGCCAACCGCGACGCCGCGATGGATCAGGCCGCCTCCGCAAAGGCAAGCGCCGACGACAAGCTGCGCCAAAGCGCCGACCAAGTGCGGGCACACGTGGGCAACACCAAGGCTGCCGTCACTGGCAAAGCCGGCCAAGTGCGGGCCGATGCCAACGCTGCGGCGCGGGCCAACGGCAGCAGCAACACGCCGCGCGGCAATGCGTCGGTGTCGGCATCGGGCGATGCGAACGTCTCGCGCAGCGACCGGTCGGCAAATGCCTCCGTCTCGGGCGACACCAGCGTGCGCCGTTGACGTGCCAAGGCCCTGACGTTCATGCGTCAGGGCCTGCCTGCCGAGTTTCAAATCCCCCCACACACCGCCATCTCAACATGAGCAACTTCCAGCCCCGGTCCGTTTGTGGCCTTGCCTGTTTCGCACTGCTTGCCTCCAGCGCGGCGCAGGCCGGCGAGCGCGCGGATGCCACGGCGACCAACGCCGACATGCGCTACGTCGCGGCGAGTCTGCAGCGCGACGCCCAGCAAGCACAGGCGGCGATGGGTTTGCTGTCGGTGCCGGTCGGTGAGCGCGCGTGGGTGCAAGTGGGCGGCGGCCAGACCCGCCAAGAGCAGACCTCAGCTGCGCGACGGGCGAGCGTGGCCAATGCAGGCGCCGGCTACATCGGCGAGCACTGGCAGGCGTCGCTGGCTGCGAGCCATCGCGACGCTGGAAGTGACTTCCGCCAGACCGATTGGGACGCTGTGCTGGAGTGGCGTGGTGAGCAGTCCGGTTTGGGCATCGACGGCCACCACCGCGACGCACGCCTCGCCGGGACGGTGGTGGTCTCGACGCTGCCGTCGGGCACTGCCACCATGCCCGTCTTGCAGCGCCTCAAAGGCAGCGGCATCGGGGTCCACGGCCACGTGCGCCTGACCGGCAGGTTCACGGTCTACGCGGCGACCATGCGCTACGACTACCGCATTTCGACGCAACAGAACGGAGCCAGCACTGGAGGCGGCAGCACGTCGCTGTTGTCGCGCGTACTGCCGCAGGCCGGCCCGTCCTTTGTATCCCGCGACGAGATGGCGCTGAACCGCAGCAGCAGGGTCGGCGGGAGTTATCGGTTCGAGACCGTGACGTTGTCCGGGGACTTCATCGCCGACCGCGTGCTCGATGAGCCGGCGACAGTGCACACGGTTCAACTCAAGGCCGCGTTCCATCTGTCACCGCACTGGACCGTCACGCCCTCGGTTGGACGCACCCGCAGCGAGACCGTTGGCGGGGTCACCTTCGCAGGGCTCGCGGTGAGCCATGCGTGGTAAGGCGACCTCGCACCGCCCTGCGGTGGCCTCAGAAGATGGTGATGCAGGCGGTGTCGCTGACCGATACCAGCTCGCCGACTGAGTCGTACCCGGCAACGTCATAGCAGTAGTAGCCGTCGAACTGGACCGAGGCGTCGATCAAGCTGATCGCATCGACCTGCGCAAGCGTTAAACCGTTGCGGCGCACCACGAAACTCGCCGCTTCCGGGTCATCGCTCCAGTCAACCTGAACGGCCTCAGGGCCCACGCGCGTGAGAGCGATGTCCAGATGAGCAATGATGGGCGAAGGTGGCGGCGGAGGGGCCACGACCACAACATCGGCGCCACCGCCGCAAGCGGAAATGCCGGCGACCATGGCAATAACAACTGCCGCGGCTGCACGTCGCATCGGGAAAGCTAGCAACCGCGTCTTCATGGTTGACCCTTTGCATCTCGGGCGACCACGGAGACCTGCGACGTGCTCAGGTAAACAAGCGGCGGCACCTGGGCCGAAGCGCTCAACTCGAGAACGACGAATTTGTCGAAGCGACTTGAGGTCGCGAGATTGGCGAGAACAGATTGCTCAGGAAGTGCATCGCCAGCCAACGACCCCGGCGCGCCACGCAGATCTTTGCGATCGGGGGCCTGGTTGTTTTGAATCCAGCTGAAGCGGACGATCCCAGATGGAGTCGCAAGCCACGATTTCACTCGCACCGATTCGCGATCAGGGAAACCAAGACCACCATCGCTCACCACCAGTTCGACATGCTCAACAGGCAAGGCAATCGTGGTGGAACCCACGGTCAGCAGAATCTCGCGAACCGCACGGTTGAAGCGGCCCACGTAGAAATCAGGGTCGGAGTCTGGTGCACTGTCGTCATAACGTACGCGAAACGATAGCGCTCCTGAAGAGAGATCCCCTTGAGAGAACACAGCACCTTGTGGCAGCTTCGCCAGCCGATCGGGTGACAAGGGCTTGAAGGTGCTCGTGCCGACAATCTCTACCTCCTTGGCGGCACTGGGCATCGCGACAGCAGCCCCGACAGCGAGCGCGCAGATGAGCGGAGTGAGTTGTCGGAAGTTCCAACGCGTCGGCGGTCTGCATGGAAACCCGTGGCGCAAGTGCTGTGGCATGGTCGACTCACCTTGTGTTTGCTTGGTGAATCGTTCAACGCGGGCGAACTCAGGGTGGTTGACCGGCTGCTTGCAAGGCCGGGCGAACCGAAGGGTCTTGCTTCGGCCGCTTTCACGGCCTCGGCCTGACCGTCATTGCACAGCTTGCATGCGCACGATGCGCGCCGCTTCTTCGGCACGTGCGTCGTCTATCTCGCGCATCACGCTGGCCAGGTCGACGGCGCCGGCCTGGTGTTCGTATTGGCCGGTGAGCGGCGTATCGACACTCAGCATGCCGCGCTCGTAGAGCGACCAGATCTCGGCACCGTATTGCGTGCCCAGCAGCTCGGGCGCGAAGCGGCCGAAAAAAGCTCGCAGGTTGGCCACGTCGCGCAGCAGCATGCGGCTCGCATGGTTGTTGCCCGCCGCATCGACCGCCTGCGGCAGGTCGATGATCACCGGGCCGTCCGCGGCGAGCAGGATGTTGAACTCCGACAAGTCGCCGTGCACGACCCCCGCGCACAGCATGCGCACCACCTCGGTCAGCAGCGCGGCGTGGTGGGCCAGCGCCTGCTCTTGGGTGAACACCACGTCGTTGAGGCGCGGTGCGGCGTCGCCGCCCTCGTCGGCCACCAGCTCCATCAGCAGCACGCCATCGTAGAAGTTGTGCGGCTTGGGCACGCGCACGCCGGCTGCAGCCAGGCGGTAGAGCGCGTCGACCTCGGCGCTTTGCCACGCGGCCTCTTGCGCCTCGCGCCCGAAGCGGGTGCCCTTGGCCATGGCGCGCGCCTGGCGTGAGTTCTTGACCTTGCGGTTCTCGGTGTAGTCGACCGCCTGTCGAAAGCTGCGGTGGGTGGCTTCCTTGTAGACCTTGGCGCACAAGGTGTGGCCGCCACTGCGCACCACGAAGACCATGGCCTCCTTGCCACTCATCAACTGGCGCACCACCGTGTCGATGAGGCCTTCTTCAATCAGGGATTGCAGTCTTGCGGGTGCTTTCATGGCGCATTTTGCCTGCCACCCCGCAAAGCCCTTGAACAACGCGGCGTTGACTCAGCCCAGATCGAGCTCCGGGTAGCGCCGAAAGATGCCCTGCTCATTGAACGCAATGCGCCGCTCGCTGCGCAGATAGGCGGCCACCCGCGGCAGCGCGGCCACGCGGTCGTGCAGCTCGACGATGAGCGGCGTTTGCGCCAGCACACGCTGCGTCGCCTTGGGAAACGCATAACGCAGACCTTCGATCAACTGGAACAGCGACAGATCGGCATAACTCAGCTTGCCACCCACCAGGTGCCGCAAGCCGCCCGGGTTGCGCGCCACGATGGCCTCGAACCAGTGCAGGAACTTGGGCAGCCTCTCGCGGCAGAACGCCTTGGCACGAAGCAGCGCCTCGGGCTTCTGGTCTTCGTAATAGAGACCGGAGCTGATGGGGTGGTGGGTGTCGTGCGCCTCGGTCACCATGTCGGCAATGGTGAGCTGGATCTGCTGCGTCCATGCCCTCGCCTGCTCGCTGCGGGCCACCAGCTTCAGCGTGGGCCCGAGGTAGTGCAAGATGGCGGCCGTCTGCCCCACGAGCACCGCGCCGTCTTTCAAAAAGGGCGGTGCAAACGGCGGGTGCACCTCGGCCGGGTCTTCCATGTAGCGCAGCATGGCGGGCACGCCCTGCCCCGCCTTGCCTTCCACGCGCGCCACGTCGATGTAGGGCGCGCCTGCGGCTTCCAGCGCCAAGCGCACAAATTCGCCGCGGCCCTGGATGGTGGGCCAGTAATGCAGTTCGTAGCTCATGGGCGCGACTTTAGTCGCGCCGCGCCGCGCCGCGCACCGTGGATTCAGCAAATCTCAATAGACTGGCAAGCGTGACAACGCGGAAAGCTCGCATGAACAGGCGCAGGTGGTGGCAATGGGCGGGGGTCTCGGGGGCGAGCTGGCTGCTGGTGGGCTGCGCCGGCATGGGCCTGCGCGAACCGATGCAGGTCAACCTCGTTGGCCTCGACCCGCTGCCGGGTGAAGGCATGGAGATCCGCATGGCGGCGAAGCTGCGCGTGCAAAACCCCAACGACACGGCGCTCGACTACGACGGCGTCTCGATCGCCCTCGATCTGCGTGGCAACACCTTCGCCACCGGCGTGAGCGCCGAACGTGGCAGCGTGCCGCGCTTTGGCGAGACGGTGATCACCGTGCCGGTGTCGGTCTCGGCCCTGGCTGCGGTCCGCCAGTTCATCGGGATGGCCACCACCACCCAGCAAAAACCCGCCGCCGACTACACGCTGCGCGGGCGCCTTTCCAGCAGCGGCCTGGGCAGCGTGCAATTCGAGGCCAAGGGTGAGATCGACTTGTCTGAAGTGTTGCGACTCAAATAAGAAGACCAAGAACAGCATGCGCCAGTGGTTGAAGAATCTGCTGACACGGCAGAAAGCAGCAAACGCCGTTTCAGATCTGCAGCACGCCATCAACCTGATCGCCGCCATCGATGCGGGCGGCATCCCGCTCAACCCGGCGCGCGTCAACGCCATCGGGCGGGCCCTGGGGCTGGAGGTGTCGCGGCATGCGCGAATGGAAGACACGATTGCGCGGATTCGGGAGGTCGTGGGTGCGCGAGCGAGTGAGGCGGCTCGTCGAGGCGTGATCAACGACTGAAGACGCCCCCCTCTGCCGTCGTTTGCGTGAGGAACTCGGGCGACTGCTGCATGGCGGCGGCCGCCGGCCAGACTTGAGACGCGAACAAGATATGAGGCTTACTTGACTGACCATCGTGTCGAGCCGAGAAAGCTTCTCTGGGACGTCGAGCTGGCCATCAAGATTGCCGAGACCGACGCGTGAGGCCAGCGACTTCTGCCGTTCACGGCCTCCGGTGGTCGGCCAGTTCCTGCCGTTCGATGCACGGAAATGGGCGACAGGACGGTGCCCTGCAGCCAACAGAAGCGTCGAAGGGGCTGGTGGAGCCCTTCATAATCAAAATCCCCCGCTTGTTCGAGATGCCGACCTTTCATCATGGATAAATTCTTGCTGCAGCAGCAGGTGCTGGAACGGCTCGC
>NZ_JADMJX010000071.1 GCF_018780185.1 Rhizobacter sp. | reverse complement strand
GCGCCGGCCTTGCCGAAGGGCTCGCCGGACTGGATGTAGTCGGCGATCTGTTTCGCTGTCATCTTGGCGAACTGCACGTGCGACACGTTGACCGCCATCGCTTCTCGGCGACCAAATGCCAGCGCCACGGCGGTGATCACGCGGTGTGTGCGGCCGGACAACAACGAAAGCGTGTTGTGGGCATCTGCGGCGTCGAGCGGCTTGCCCAGAATGCGCCGACCCAGGGCAACCGTGGTGTCGGAGCACAGGATGGGGGCCGGCGGCAGGCCGCGCACCTTCCAGCGCGCGCGCGCCGCGTGCAGCTTGGCGCGGGTCACACGCGCCACATAGTCGGCCGGCAGCTCGCCATGTTGTTCAGCTTCCAGCGACTCGGCATCTTCTTCGGGCCCGGCCAGCAGCAGCTCATGGCGCACACCGATCTGCTCCAGCAATTGCCGGCGGCGCGGGCTCTGTGACGCGAGATAGATGAACTCACTCACGGTGGTAGGGATGGTTGACCATCACTGTCCACGCGCGGTACAGCGCTTCAGCCAACAGCACGCGCACAAACGCATGAGGCAAGGTGAGGTCAGACAGGCGCAGCGTTTCGTCGGCACTTTGTTTGAGCGTGGCGTCGAGCCCATCCGGCCCACCGATCACCAAGGCCACATCGCGGCCATCGTGCATCCAGGCTTTCATGCGCGCCGACAACTGCAGCGTGGTGAGCCGGTCGCCGCGCTCGTCGAGCACCACACGCCGCACGCCTTTGGGCAAGGCGGCTTCGAGGCGTGTGGCCTCCGCGGCCATCAGCTGCTCGGGTGTCTTGGAACCCCGCGTCTCGGCCTTGACGGCCTTGAGCTCCAGGCGCATCTCGGGTGGGAAGCGCTTGGCAAAGTCGTCGTAGGCCGTTTCAGCCCAGGCGGGCTGGCGCTGGCCGACGGCGACCAGGAAGAGCTTCACTTCCGGGTCGGCGTCTTCTTGGCCGCGGCCTTCTTCGCGGGTGCCTTCTTGGCCGCAGGTTTCTTGGCGGCTGCCGTCGCGCTCTTCTTCACCCCAACCGTGCGGGTGATGACCGCCTTGGCCGGTGCGGCCCGCTTGGCTGGCGCCTTTTTGGCAGGCGCCGCTTTTTTGGCCGGTGCCGCCTTGCTGACGGATGCGGCTTTCTTGGCAACCACCTTCTTCACAGGCGCAGCCTTGGTCGGTGCCTTCTTGGCAGCGGCCTTCTTTGCGGCCGGCTTGGCGGGTTTGGCAGGCTCCTCGGCCTTCACCAGCTTGGTGGGCGCGGTGTCCATCTTGAGCTTGACGGGTTTGTCGCCCCAGATTTCTTCGAGGTGGTAGTAGTCGCGGATGGCGGGTTGCATCACGTGCACGACCGCGGCGCCGCAGTCGACGATGATCCATTCGCCGTTGTCTTCGCCCTCGGTGCGCAACACCGGGAAGCCCTTGGATTTGACGGCATCGCGCACGCTGGCGGCCAGCGCCTTGGTTTGTCGGTTCGATGTGCCCGAGGCGATGACCACGCGCTCGAAGAGCGGTGAAAGGTGCTCGGTGTCAAAGACCTGAATGCCTTGGGCTTTCACGTCTTCCAGACCATCGACGATGGCGCGTTGCAGTTTTCGGATGTCCATTCAGCTCCTGGGGTTCCCTCGGTAGAGGTGGTGTTGGGCAATATAGCCTGCCACGGCGGCGGGCACCAGATTGTCTATCCCCTGGCCCGCCGCAAGGCGCTCGCGGATCTCGGTCGATGAAATATCCATCATCGGCAGCGCCACCACCCGGTGAGGGGCGCGCTCCACGTCGGGGTGGGCCTGCGGAGTCACGCCGGGGCGGTTGGCCACGGCCAGGGTCACACGGGTCAGCAGCTCGCGCCAGTCGCGCCAGGTGTGCAGGCCGGCGTATTGGTCCTGGCCGAGGATCAGAAACCACTCGTTGCCGGGCTCGGCAGCTTGCAACTCGCGCACGGTGTCGAGGGTGAAGCTCGGGCCGCGGCGGGTCAGTTCGCAACGATCCAGAACGAAGCGCGGCTCGCCCTCGATCGCCAGCCGCACCATCGCTTCTCGGTGTTGGGGCGACGCCAGCTGGCGGGTCTTTTGCCACGGCTGGCCAGCGGGCACCCAGCGCACTTCGTCGAGCTGCATCTCCGACAAGGCCAGTCGCGCCAGCGCCACATGGGCGCTGTGCACCGGGTCGAAGCTGCCGCCGAAGAGCCCGATACGCTTCAAGCGCCTTCCCCGACCCAATCGCGGGGGCGCAAGAAATCGCTGTACAACCGGGCCTCGGGCGTGCCCGCCTCGGGCGCCCAGTTGTAGCGCCATGTCACCACCGGCGGCATCGACATCAGGATGCTCTCGGTGCGCCCACCCGACTGCAGGCCGAACAAGGTGCCACGGTCGAACACCAGGTTGAACTCGACGTAGCGGCCACGCCGGTAGGTTTGAAAGTCGCGCTCGCGCGCGCCGTGCGGCAGGTGCTTGCGGCGCTGCACGATGGGCAAGTAGGCAGCCACGAAGGCATCGCCCACCGAGCGCATCAGCGCAAAGCTCTGCTCGAAGCCGCCTTCGGCATAGTCATCGAAGAACACACCGCCAATGCCACGCGGCTCGTTGCGGTGTTTCAAGAAGAAATACTCGTCGCACCACTGTTTGAAGCGCGGGTACTTGTCGTCCCCAAACGGCGCCAGCGCATCACGGTTCACCCGGTGAAAGTGCTGCGCGTCTTCTTCGAAGCCGTAGTAGGGGGTGAGGTCCATGCCACCGCCGAACCACACCACCGGCTCGCGCCCCGCGGGCAAGGCGGCGAACATGCGCACGTTCATGTGCACGGTCGGCACATACGGGTTGCGGGGGTGGAAGACCAGTGACACCCCCATCGCCTCGAAGGGAGCCCCGGCCAGCTCGGGCCGGTGCTGCGTGGCCGAAGGCGGCATCGCCGCACCCTTCACGTGCGAGAAGTTGCAGCCACCGCGCTCCAGCAGCTGGCCGCCCTCGATCAGGCGCGACAGACCGTCGCCTTGCAGGCGATCACCGGCCGGGCGCGTCCAGCTGTCGGTGATGAAGGGCTCGCCGCTTTCGGCCTCCATCGCGCCGAGGATGCGGTCTTGCAGGCCCAGCAGGTAGGTGCGAACGTCGTGGGTGTTCATGTCTCAGGGTTTGATTCGAATGGGGGCCGCTTGCTCGGGCCGCTTGCCCACGCCTCGGGCCAGGTAAGCGGCGATCTCGGCCATGTCGGCATCGACCTGGCCACTCAGCGTGATGAAATGATCGACCGACACCACCCGCTTGGCATAGTCAAAGTACGCCAGCCCGAGCGGCACGCCGGCTGCCAGTGTCACATGGTAGAAGCCGGAGCGCCACGCATCGTGGTAGCGGCGCGTGCCCTCGGGTGAGAGGGCCAGCCACATGAAACGATCGTTGAGGCGCGCCGCCTTCAAGGCCTCACCCATCTGGCCCACGACACCGCGCGGAGCGTGGCGATCGACGGGCACACCACCCACCCAGCGCATCCAGCGGCCCACCAGGGGCAGCTTGAAGAGGCGGTCCTTGCCCCAGAAGGTGATGGGCACGCCCGCACCCCACTTGGTGAGCATGCCCAGCGGGAAGTCCCAGTTCGAGGTGTGTGGGTAGACGATGACCACGCCCTGCCTGGCGGGCAGGCCGGTGAATTGCATGCGCCAACCCGCCAGCCGCAACAGCCCGCGGGCCAGGGCACTGCCATTCAGCTGCACCGGCCGTTCGGTCAAAACCATCAGAGGTTCGTCAGCGCTTGATGGCCCGGTGACCGATGTCGCGGCGGAACTGGGCGCCGTCGAACTGGATGTCGTGCAGCACCTCGTAGGCACGCGCCTGGGCCATCTTCACCGAGTCGCCCAGCGCGGTCACACACAGCACCCGACCACCCGAGGTGACGACGCTGCCCTGCTGCGTCACGGTGCCTGCATGAAACACCATCGCATCGGCACTGTCGGCGGGCAAGCCGGTGATGGGGTCCCCCTTGCGCGGGTTGAGCGGGTAGCCGGCGGCGGCCATCACCACGCCGAGCGCCACGCGGCGGTCCCATTGCAGCTCGATCTGGTCGAGCGTGCCGTCGGTTGCGGCCATGAAGACGTCGAACAGGTCGGTCTTTAACCGCATCATGATGGGCTGCGTCTCGGGGTCACCCATGCGGGTGTTGAACTCCAGCGTCTTGGGCACGCCATGCTCGTCGATCATCAGCCCCGCATACAAGAAGCCGGTGAAGGGGATGCCGTCCTTGGCCATGCCTTCGATGGTCGGCAAGATGATGTCTTGCATCGCCTTGGCATGCACGTTGGGCGTGACCACCGGCGCCGGCGAGTAGGCCCCCATGCCCCCGGTGTTGGGGCCTTGGTCGCCGTCTTGCAGGCGTTTGTGATCCTGGCTGGTGGCCAAGGGCAACACGTTCTTGCCATCGCAGAGCACGATGAAGCTGGCTTCTTCGCCTTGCAGGAACTCTTCGATCACCACCCGCGCGCCACCGGCGTTGTGTTGCACGCCTAGTTTGTTGTCTTTGGCGTCACCCGCGAGCATCCAGTCGACGGCTTCGTGGGCTTCGGTCAGGCTCATCGCCACCACCACGCCCTTGCCCGCCGCCAAGCCATCGGCCTTGATCACGATGGGCGCGCCCATCTTGTCAACGTAGGCGTGCGCGGCCGCGATGTCGCTGAAGGTCTCATACGCCGCCGTGGGGATGGCGTGGCGCTTCATGAAGTCTTTGGCGAAGGCCTTGGAGCTTTCGAGCTGCGCAGCCGCCTTGGTCGGGCCGAAGATGCGCAGACCGCGCGCCCGGAACTCGTCGACCACACCGGCCGCCAGCGGCGCTTCGGGGCCCACCACCGTGAGGCCGATCTTCTCGGCCTGGGCAAAGTCGGCCAGCGCCTTCACATCGGTGATGGCCACGTTCTTCAGGTGCGGGCTGAGCGCCGTGCCCCCATTGCCGGGCGCCACGTAGACCATCTGCAGCTTGGATGACTGAGCCAGCTTCCACGCAATGGCATGTTCACGGCCGCCGGAGCCAATGACAAGAACTTTCATTCGTTGATCACCGCGTTGTGGAAGACCTCTTGCGCGTCGTCCAGGTCTTCGAGCACATCGAGCAGCTTCTGCATGCGCTGGGCATCTTCACCGCTCAGCTCGATGGTGTTTTCGGCGCGCATGGTCACCTCGGCCATCTCGGGCTTGAGGCCAGCGGCTTCGAGCGCGGCTTTCACCGCCTCGAAGTCGTGCGGGCTCGACAGCACTTCGAGCGAGCCGTCGTCGTGGGTCACCACGTCGTCGGCACCGGCTTCGAGCGCCACTTCCATCACCTTGTCTTCGTTGGTGCCTGGCGCAAACAGCATCTGGCCCACATGCTTGAACTGGAAGGACACCGAGCCTTCGGTGCCCAGGTTGCCGCCGTACTTGCTGAACGCGTGCCGCACTTCGGCCACGGTGCGCACCTTGTTGTCGGTCATGCAGTCGATGATGACGGCCGCGCCGCCGATGCCGTAGCCCTCGTAGCGAACCTCTTCGTAGTGCACGCCTTCGAGGTTGCCGGTGGCCTTGTCGATGTTTTTCTTGATCGTGTCCGACGGCATGTTGGCCGCCTTGGCCTTCTCGACTGCCAGGCGCAGCCGCGGGTTGTCTTTCACGTCGCCGCCGCCCTGGCGGGCTGCGACCATGATTTCACGGATGACGCGCGTCCAGACCTTGCCGCGCTTTTCGTCTTGGCGGCCCTTTCGATGCTGGATGTTGGCCCATTTGGAATGTCCCGCCATGAAACGAAGCTCCGTCTGTTATGTCGCGGCGCCAGGGTGCACCGCGTATTCAATACACTGCGATTTTACGTGTCTGTACAGGGAGCATTTTCATGGCCGAGCCCATCCTCATCGCCAAGCACGGCAAGACCGAGTGCTTTTTGCTCCCTGCCCTGGCCAACCGCCACGGGCTGATCACCGGCGCCACCGGCACCGGCAAGACCATCACGCTGCAAACCCTGGCCGAGAACTTCAGCCAGCGCGGCGTGCCGGTCTTCATGGCCGACGTGAAGGGTGACCTCACCGGCATCAGCCAGGCCGGCAAGATCGGCGACAAGCTGGCCGCGGTGCTGAAAGAGCGCGGCCTGGAGGCACCGCCCTCCGCCGCCTGCCCCGCCACCCTGTGGGACGTGTTCGGCGAAAGCGGCCACCCGGTGCGCGCCACCGTCACCGACATGGGCCCGCTGCTGCTCTCGCGCATGCTGGCGCTCAATGAAACGCAGGCCGGCGTGCTGAGCCTGGTCTTCAAGATTGCCGACGACAACGGCATGCTGCTGCTCGACCTGAAAGACCTGCGCGCCATGCTGCAGCACGTGGGCGAAAACGCGAGTCAGTTCACCACCGAATACGGCAACGTGAGCGCTGCCAGCGTGGGCGCCATCCAGCGGGGGCTGTTGCAGATCGAAGAACAAGGCGGCGACAAATTCTTCGGTGAGCCGATGCTCAACATCGACGATTTCATGCAATCGGTCGATGGCAAAGGTGTGATCAACATCCTCAGCGCCGACAAGCTGATGAACTCGCCGCGCCTGTACGCCACGTTCCTGCTGTGGATGCTGTCCGAGCTGTTCGAGCAGCTGCCCGAGGTGGGCGACCTCGACAAGCCCAAGCTGGTGTTCTTCTTCGACGAGGCCCACCTGTTGTTCAAAGAAGCCCCCACCGCCCTGGTCGAGCGCATCGAGCTGGTGGTGCGCCTGGTGCGCAGCAAGGGCGTCGGTGTGTACTTCGTGACGCAAAACCCGCTCGACATCCCCGACACCGTGCTCGCCCAGCTGGGCAACCGGGTGCAGCACGCGTTGCGCGCTTTCACGCCGCGCGACCAGAAGGCAGTGAAGGCGGCCGCGAGCACCATGCGCGCCAACCCGGGGCTGGACATCGAGACCGCCATCACCGAGCTCGCCGTGGGCGAGGCGCTGGTGAGCTTTCTCGACGCCAAGGGCCGCCCCTGCGTCACCGAGCGGGTGTTCGTGATCCCCCCGGGCAGCCAGATCGGCCCGATCACGCCCGAGCAACGCAAGGCCTTGATCGCCAGCTCGCTGGTGGCCGGCGTGTATGAAAAGACGGTCGACCGCGAATCGGCCTACGAAAAGATCAAGGGGCGGGCCAGCGTGAGCGCCGACCAGGCTCAACAGGCCAAGACGCAGGCGGGCAAGGCCCCACCCGCGGAAGAAAGCTCCGGCGGCATGATGGGCGGGCTCAACGACATTCTTTTCGGCAGCACTGGCCCGCGCGGCGGCCAGCGTGACGGCATCGTGCAGACGCTGGGCAAGTCGGCAGCCCGCACCATTGGCTCCAGCGTGGGCCGCGAGATCATCCGCGGCGTGCTGGGCGGCATCTTCGGCGGCGGCAAACGCCGCTGATCCTGCCTACGGCATCACGCTCAGCTTGATCCCCGGCAGAGCCGTCACGCGCGCCTGCTTGGCAAGGCCCGTGATCACACCTCCGCCGAAGTAGCTCGCCGAGGTGTCCGGCTCCAGCGCCGCCACCACCAGGCTGGCCAGCGGCTGGGTCAGCGGCACGTAGTAGCTGCCCTCGGGCACGTCCAGCAAGACGGGTGCGGTCTTGATCTCTTGCTGAGCCCCGGCATAACTCTCGCCCTGCACCACGCCCTTGGCCATCGCCTGCTCGACCCGCACGCCCAGCAGGCGCAGACGCGCCACGGCGTCGGCCTGGTCGGCATCCAGCCAGTAGCCGCAGGGGCGCTTGCGCACCTTGAGCTCACGCAGCACCAGGGCCGAATCCCAATTGACGGTGAGTGTCTTGTCGGCGCCCGTGGCGGGGTCGAGCATCGCCAGCGTGTACTCGCTGGCCGTGGGGCCAGCCTCCACCACCACCTGGCCTTGGCAGGCCTGAGCGCTCACGTCGGCGTCCACGTACTGGCGCAGTTTCAGCAGGTCGCCGCCGCGCTGGGCGGCGTTTTGCAGCACGCTCGTCATCGCCACCACCTGGGTGTGAACCCGGCGCTTGAGGTGGGTGCGGCCCAGGCCCGCGCCGCGCGTCTCGATCACCAGGCTGACCACGTTCTTCAGACCTTGAACGTTGCGCCCACTGTCGGGCAGGGTGCCGCCCATCGAGAGCCGCTTGTCGGCCACATCGTTCGAGGTGCGGTGCACCCACTGCGAGCTCAAGCCATGCAGCTTGAAGCTCGCAAACAAGGGCTGCCTGAACCACTCTTCGGCCGCCTTGGTGAAAAACGGCGGCAGGTTGCCGGTGGTCGCGTACTGCACTTGCGCGTCGTCACGCTGCACAGCGCCGAACTTCTGCGCGTAGGCGCCGTTGAGCGTGTACTCGCGTGCCTCGGCCACCACCAGCGGCTGGTAGTCGCGCACCAGCTTGGCCAGGGCCTGTGCCTCGGGGGTCTTCAGCCACAGGTGGTCGCGGTCGATGTCGACGCCGTTGGCGCTGGCGCGCTGGCCCGTTTGCGCGCCGTCAGGGTTGGCGCGTGGCAGCACCACCACGTTGATGCGGTCGAGCAGGCTCTGCAAACGGCCGCGCGTGAGCTCTTGAGCCAACACGATCAGGGCTTCGCTGCTGGCGGGTTCGTCGCCGTGCTGCTGGCCCATCACCAGCACCAGGGGCCGGCCGCTGCGCTGCAGCGCGGCGGGTGTGACGTCGGCATGGCGTGAGAACAGCAAGGCCTCGATCGGCAGGCCGCCCTGCGAGCTGCCCAGAGTGAGCAAGCGCGCCACTGACGGGGCGTCTCGCACCAGGCCGCGAAGCAGGGCCTGCAACTCGGCGTTGCTGGTGAAATCGTTGCGGCCCGCCTGCAGGGCCGGCGTGCGGTAGTTCACCGCGGGATCGGGAAACCGCGCCGCCACGGCATCGCTCAAGGGCACCGGCGGCACCACCACTGGAGCGGCAAGCACAGGCGGCGGCGCGGCCGGCACCGGCACCGGCGCGGTCGGCGTGGCGGGTGGCATCGGCGTGCTGCAGCCCAGCAGGGCGGCCACGCTCAAGAATGCCGTGGCCCATCGCAGCGCCGGGCGTAAAGAGGCCTGAAGCATTCGTGTCTCCGCAACCGTGGGGCGTCGACTATAGCCACCGGGCGCTGCATTTGGCGCCGCGGCGGTGCTGTTTCGCGCCGCCGGCGTGCGCTTCGTCGCAGCCGCGTGGTCACACCCGGCGGGCCTGGGCACAGTGGCGCCACAGCCCGGGGGCACCCTCACCCGCCAAGTAGACTGACCCACCCCTCACCCAGCCGCCGCCATGCCGCCATTCACCGACAACGGCCCGCTCTCTTTCTTGCGCCACGGGTTGATCGTTGCGGCTTTCAACGTGGTGATCGCCATCGGCCTGTCGCTGCGCAACGGTGAGGCCGACATCCAGATGGTCTATTCGCAGGCCATCGGCCTGAGCATCTGGCTCTTTGTGGATTTCGGGCGCTTTGCCTTCAAGCGTGATCCCCGCAGCAACTGGCCGATGGGCTGGCGCCGCTGGGTGCTGCTGCTGGTGGCCATTCCCGTGGGCTACGTGATCGGGGCGATGATCGGCGACGCCTACTGCGGCTGCTCGAAATGGGATCAGCTGTCGCACTCGCCACGCCTGTTCATGGCCTACCTTTTCATGGCGGTGGCGTTCAGCACCGGCATCAGCTACTTTTTCTATTCGGTCGGGCACCGCCAGACACTGGAGCAGCTGGTCGCCACCGCGCAACGCGACGCGGCCGAAAACCAGCTGAAGCTGCTGTCGTCGCAGCTGGAGCCGCACATGCTCTTCAACACGCTGGCCAACCTGCGCGTGCTGATCGGCATGGACCCGCAACGCGCCCAGCTGATGCTCGACCACCTGGTCTCGTTCATGCGCTCCACGTTGAGCGCCTCGCGCAACATGCTACACCCGCTGGCCGACGAGTTCGCGCGCATCAACGACTACCTGGCGCTGATGAAGATCCGCATGGGCGAGCGGCTGCAGACCGAGGCGGCCTTCCCCACCGAGCTGGGCGAGCTGGCCGTGCCGACGCTGCTGCTGCAACCGCTGGTTGAAAACGCCATCAAGCACGGTCTGGAGCCGCACGTCGATGGCGGTCACCTGCGGGTGGGCGCTCGCCGGGAGGGCAACGACCTGGTGTTGAGCGTGCGCGACACCGGCGCCGGCCTCTCCACCGTGGCCAACGACGGCACGCACTTCGGCGTGAACCAGGTGCGCGAACGCCTGGCCACGCTTTACGGACCCTCGGCCACGCTCGTGCTCAGCACCCCCGACGATGGCGAGGGCGGCACGCTGGCCACCGTTCGCATCCCCTTGAACCGCACCGTGTGACAACGCACCCCAAGGCAACCGCACCATGAACGCCACTGCCCTCATCGCCGAAGACGAGCCCCTGCTGGCTGCACACCTGAAGGCCGAGCTGCTGCGCCTGTGGCCCACGCTCAACATCGTGGCCACCGTGGGCCACGGCGAAGCGGCAGTGCAGCAGGCGCTGGCACTGCGCCCCAACATTCTCTTTCTCGACATCCGCATGCCGGGCCTGAGCGGCCTCGAAGCCGCGCACGCGCTGGCCGAAGACTGGCCCGAGGGCGTGCCCTTCCCGCTAGTGGTGTTCGTGACGGCGCACGACCAGTACGCACTCGAAGCCTTCGACCGTGCCGCGGTCGACTACGTGTTGAAGCCCATCTCGCCCGAGCGCCTGGCGCAAACCTGCACTCGCCTGCAGCAGGCGCTGCGCCAGCGTGAGCAAACCACCCTGCCCGACGGCGCACTCGACGCCGCGCTGACACAGCTGCGCAGCCTGCTGGGAGCGTCGGCGCCCGACAGCCATGCGCCCAAGCTGAGCGTGATCCAGGCCGGCGTGGGCGCCGCCATCCACATGGTGAAGGTCGACGAGGTGCTGTACTTCGAGGCCGCCGACAAGTACGTGCGCCTGGTCACGCCGGAGCGCGAGCACCTGATCCGCATCTCGTTGCGCGAGCTGCTGCCGCAGCTCGACCTGCAGCGCTTCTGGCAGATCCACCGTGGCACCGTGGTGCGCGCCGACGCCGTGGCCACCGCCGTGCGCGACGAGTCGGGCAAGCTCACGCTGAGCCTGCGCGGCCACCCCGACAAGCTGGCGGTGAGCCGGCTGTACGCCCACCTCTTCAAGGCCATGTGATGAGCGAGAAACCCGACCTGCCGCCCGACAGCATCGAAGCGCGCGCCGCACGCCGCGTGCGAAAGAAGATCGGCTTCTACATCCACGCGCTGGTGTTCGTGCTGGTGAACCTGGGCTTCGTCGTCGTGCACCTGCTCAACGGTCGCGGGCCCGGCCTCATCTGGCCTTGGGGCATCGGCCTCGCGGTCCACGGCCTGCTCACCTTCGTCAGCCTCCAAGGCGAAGGCGTGCGCGAACGCATGATCCGTGAAGAGATCGAGCGCATGAAGCGCGACAAGAAGTAGCCTCGCGCACCCGCCCGGGGCCTGCGGCCTCAAGGGGCACGCGCACTCGCAGTGCATGCCCTCGGCCAAGCGCGACATTTCGCACGTGACACCCGTTCACGACGGGGCGCGCTCGCTGGCGCGGTTCCTGCACCTGAGCTGCACTTCATTCACTCGGCTCACCCTCACCATGCTCACCTTGCGTTCTGCACTGCTCTGCGCGTCACTCGCCTGCGCTTTTGTTGTGGCCGGCTGCGACCGCATCCCCGACACCGTCAAGATCGGCGTCGCCCAACCCATGACCGGCCCGCTCGCGGCCCTGGGCAACGACATGAAGAACGGCGTTCAACTCGCCGTCGACGAGCTCAACGCCGAAGGCTTCAAGATCAACGGCAAGCCGGTCAAGCTGGAGGTGGTGGCGGTCGACGACAAGGCCAATGCCGACGAAGGCATGCGGGCCGCCCAGACCCTGGTCGACGCGGGTGTGGTGGCGGTGGTGGGCCACCTGAACTCAGGCGTGAGCATTGCGGCCGCCCCGATCTACGCCAAGGGCCACATCGCCCAGCTCGCCATCTCGACCAAGCCGGAATACACCCAGCTCGGCCTCTCGACCACGCTGCGCATGGTGGCCAACGATGCCCTGCAGTCGAAGGCCCTCGGTTCCTATGCGGCCGACCTGCCCGGCAACAACAAGTTTGCGGTGGTCGACGACGCCACGCCCTACGGCAAGGGCCTGGCCGATCTGGCCGCGGCAGAAATCGTGAAGGCCGGCAAGACGGTTGCACTGCGCAAGTCGCTCGACGACAAGACCACCGACTTCAGCACGCTCGTGCCCGAGCTCAAGGCGGCAGGCGTCGACGTGTTCGTCACCACGCTGGCCGACTTTCAGGTGGGTGCGCTGATCGAACAACTCGTCAAGGCCGAGCTCACGAACATGCTGGTCATCGGAGGTGACACCATCAAGACCACCAAGATGGCCACCATGGCCCAGGGCATCCGCGCGGTGTATGCCACCTCGCCCATCATCGACGCTGCCGAGTTCCCCGCCGGCGCGCCCTTCCTGGCCAAGTTCAACGCCGCCTTCAAGGGCGACCCGGTGTACGGTGCGCATTACGCCTACGACAGCACCTATGTGCTGGCCGCTGCCATGCGCCGCGCCGAATCGGCCAACCCCAAGAAGGTGACCGCCCAGCTCAAGGTGATCGATGCGCTGGCACCGGTCACCAACAACATGCGTTTCATTGAAGGCGGCGAACAGAAGTACGGCGCCGTGAGCGTCTACCGGGTCACCCGGGGGGTGTGGGAGACCGTCACCCGCAGCTCCAACTGGTGAGCGCGCAAATGGATCGGGGGCCGCCCGCTGTGTGCGGAGGCCCCCGGTTTCGCAATGCGGCTGTCGCGGCCGATTTCAGTGGTGCTGGCGGCGGTCGTCGCGGCGGTCGTCGCGGCGGTCATCACGGCGATCGTCCCTGCGGTCATCACGACGGTCGTCGCGGCGGTCATAGCGGTCATGGTGTCGATAGTGACCATGACCACGTTGGTAGTGGGGCACCGCCCAACCACTGCGCACCAGCACCGGCGGGCCGTAGTGACGCGGGGCATACACCGGCTCAGGGCGGTACACCGGCTCAGGGCTGTACACCACCACCGGGGCCGGGCGGTAGATCACCCTCGGCGCGGGTTCCACATAGACGGGGGCCGGTGCGTAATAGTCCGGTGCGTTGGAAATCACGGTGCCCACGTGGGGCAGGTTGATGCCGACCGACCAGTGCACGTCGCCGGCCTGTGCGGTACCGGCGGCGAGGGTGCCCAGGGCGATCAGGCCAGCGGCGAAAGCGGATTTGCGGTTGAACATGGTGTGCTCTCCTTCATTCAGAGCCGGCAGCAATTGGCCGGTCTGAGCACACAACGGGCCGCGCCACCGGGCCGTTCACACGCGTTTGGTAAAGCCAGTGTTGCTGTTCGTAAAGCGCGCGGGTGCGCGGTTCAGGGCTTTTCACCTTTTTGAATCAACTCGACCATGGCCTGCAGGTCGGCCAGCTCGGTGAGCACCTCGAACGGGAACCCCGCGCGGCGGCCCGGCCGGTTGCTCAGCATCAGCTCGCGAAAGTGCGCTGGCAACTCGGCCTGCCGCTCCCAGACCTCGCACAGGTTGTTGATGATGTGCGGGTGGCGGCGCGCGGTGGCCAGCGGCTGGTAGCGCGGCGGCAGGCGTGAGAGCCAGGCGTGGGCCTCGGGCGTGAGCCCGGTCGCCTGTGGGCGGCGCTTGGGGTGGAGCGAGGCTGGGGCCGCATCGTCGAGCAACGTGGAGGGGGTGGTGGTCACCCACAGCTTGTTGGGTGTGGACGGGCCGGCTTCATCGGGCGGTAGCGGGTGGTTCATGCCGCAATTGTTCGAGCAGATCCGCAAGGCCCCAAGACCCTGCGCCCACCCAGCCAGGGGGGGCCGCCCGAAGATAGAAGCAGGCCCCGTGTGATGGGTCACACGCCTGTGGAAGCGAGCCCTCGCAGAGGGTGCGCACTACAATCGTTTTCGCTGGTTCCCCCACCCTCCTGAACAAAGAAGCGCCTTGCATGAGCGACGATAAAAGCCACACTCCCAGCAACTTCTTGCGGCAGATCATCGAGCGCGACCTTGCGCAGGGCACCTACGCCAGCCGCCACTTCGCCGGCACCCCGGGCGACGCCGCGCACCACGCCGCCGGCCCGCTGGACCCGGCCAAGATCCGCACCCGCTTCCCGCCCGAACCCAACGGCTACCTGCACATCGGCCACGCCAAGAGCATCTGCCTGAACTTCGGCC
>NZ_JADMJX010000411.1 GCF_018780185.1 Rhizobacter sp. | reverse complement strand
CTGTGCGAAGCGGTAAAGCGAGAACGTCAAGTCCGCGGCGGACCGCTTGCGGCCACTACGAGACGTTTAGTTGCCGCGCCGGTAGCGGACTTTCAAGCAACTTCTGGGTGCGCACCTCGCCCGCACCATTTGCGTGCACCATGCAGTCCCACGAACTAGGGGGTTATGAGCGCGGGGGCAATGTTGCAAATCCGCAGAGCCTTACTCACACTACGTTCGCTTCCTAAACATCTGGCCACAAGGAGCAACATCGTGACCGTACGCATAAAGGAACTCGTCATCCGCTGGGAAGACGACGGCGAAGTCAGTCCCCTCTCTGCAGAGGAGCATCGCATGAAGTACAGACCGTTGAAGATGGACATCCACCATCACTGCTCGCCTCCCCCAAACAATCCACAAAACGCTAGGCCGGAGGATGTGGCGGGCGATCAACCCCAATCCGTCACGATCGACCTTCAAGAGCTGGCGAAGCAACGGTTGGGTTCGAATCAAGCGGAATGAACGGACTTAATTTGCTGCTCGGGGAAGGGCCAATGTCCTCGTCCCCGAGCATCGCAGCGCGTTCCAGTCGGCACTACCGCCTCTCCATCCAGGCGCTCGACCAGATCTATTCAGCGCGTTTAGGCAAGGAGATTGCGCCGGCCCTTGAGCGACTACCCGCTGCGGCAAAGATGTTCTTGCTGCGAACTGGCCCGGTCCGAACGCGCATTGACGCGTTGTTCGAGCGCTCATACGACGCTAACTGGGATGCAGAAGGCGAACTATTGGCTGACTTTGAAGACTTGTACCGCTATGTTTGTCGGGCCGTTACTGCTGCTAGCAGCGCCGGCAATGGAAGATTCTTTGACGACACAGTGGTTCTCTCCGGGCCGAAGCCATTTGAATGCTGCGCCTGGGTGGGTGGAGCCGAGGAAGCGGAAGACATCCGGCTGCTTTTTGCGGAGCAGATGTCTAAATCTGTCGGCATTGAGCCATGCGTCCTTGTCGAGATGGACGAGCAGAAGATCGGAATGGCTCGGGCAGCCCTCGAGATATTAGGATCGATTGACTTGAGGCTTCTGACGGACGTTGTCGCCAATGTTCGCCACATCTGTCTGATTGACTACGAGCGATGGGTACAGATGTCGCCGGGAGAGTACCGAGACATTGGTCAAAGTGTCTCGAGTCACAACGTGCCGTCAACCTGCTTTTTCTCTCTCGAATCGTTCTCATCAATAGAGAAGCTCACGGAAGCCGTTTATCACGAAGCACTACACAAAAAGCTTTCAAACTTAATTTTGAGCAGTGAGATTCTCAAGCCGGGTTTCGATTTTTCTGCGACGCCCACGTTCCTGAGTCATTGGAACAGGAACACCAGCTGGAATTCGAACGTTTGGGGCGCAGACAGAGCCCTTTACGCCTACCACGTTTACGTTCATTTGCTAGTTCTCTATGGCGCCATGCTTAGGGGCGACCTCCCCTCTACCAACGATCTATCGACAAGTTGGATTTCGCGACGCTTTGAGCACTCCGCCAAGCGAGCAGCAGACTTGGGGGCTTGGCTATCGGCCCACGAACCCGCTTGGGCGGGAAGAGAGGGCGCGCAATTGATGGCCATGCTTAGTAACGCCGCTGCAGAGTACAGGCAATGACCGGTGTTCCTCGCATCATTGAACTTAGGATCGACTTGGAAGCGGTAGACGCCGAACACGCGATTCTCCCGCGTGAACGCGACGGGCCTACTACCCTGCAGATCACGCCTGTGGAGAGCTTAATCTCGACTCCGGATGGCACTCGGAAGCAGATTAAGTTCCGAGTCGAGTTTGAGCCGGACAACAGTGATCGGCGTAAGCAGCCTTATCGGGAGCATCTCGCGCCTACTTTCCCGGACGGCTGGAAGATTGGGGATCCTTGGCCGCCAGCCGCAGCCTCAAGCGATTAGCTTTCGTACACCATTACCGTTCGGTTTCTCTTCAACGTGTTCTGGTACCGCGTCACGGCTAAGCGATCTGTCAAGCTGGTGAAGGGAAACTTGCCTCCGACCGCCTTTTCCCTCAGGCCATTTCTGCAAAGGGTCGAGGTTGTGTGAGAACACTGCTGGGAACCGCTGACGCGCGCGGGCGCTCAGTGGCCCGAGTTGAGCCGTCAACGTGTCCAGTAGGTGCAGAGGGCTCGAGGGTCAGGTCTTGCAATCCAACACACTCGTCTCAGGACACCGGCGCCCTAGCGTAGGCACGTTGGATGCAGAACCTGATCCCGACTACGTGACCCGGGATCCCGCGTGCAGCAGGGCGTAGCGTCTGCCGCGCGGAGTGGCCATCCCCGTGCCCGTCACTTCTTCTTCGAAGGGGTCACCGCGTACGGATCCTTCGTGCCTTCCTTCCCTGTGTAGGGATTTGCGTTCCCCTTGCTCGACCAGTTGTCGGTCTTGGTGCCATTGGGGTTGGTCGCCTGGTGCGGCGGCACATAGGCTCCGTTCTTGGTCACGTGGCCCGACACGTGATGAGAGCCACCTTTCCCGCCCTTTGCGTGCGCTGCGCTGGCGGCCAGAACAACAACACAGATCAATGCGATTGCCTTCATGGTGGGCTCCTCAGCGGTGGCAGTGGTAGTCGCCGTTCTTACGGTCGTGGTGACACCCATCCTTGTCGAGCCCACCGCCATGGCTGACGGCCAGACCGGCGACGGTTGCGAGCGCAATCGCGCCCAGTCCGATCAATGCATTTCTCAGTGTCCTCATGATCCCCTCCATTCGATAGTCTGGAGATGCATTGAGCGCCTGGCGCTTCACCTCTGTAATCACTGGGTCGGGTGCCGGGTTAACCCGTTTTGTGCGGATTGAGGTGAGCGCCGTGGCGAGGGGCGTGGGCGTTCGCTAGAATTTCGCCATGCTCCGTCGGTGGTTCATCCTGGTTTTGCTCGCGCTGCAGCTGCTGCCGGCGATGGCCCTCGTGCCTGGACAAGCCGACTCCTTGACGCTGGAGATCGACCACGCGTTGGTGCACCAGTCGGGCCAGGGGCATCATCACGACGACACGCTGGCCTTCCAGCTTGACGACGACGACGCACCCCTGCCGCACGCTCATCACGACACCGGGCACCATTCGGCGCTGCCGCTCGACATCCTGGACATGCGCCTGCCGTCGGCGGAACCCTCGGTACGTGTGGCGTTCATGGGTGGGCGACTGCCGAACCCTCACCTCGAAGGGCCATTGCGCCCACCCCGTACTGCCGTGTGACCTGTCGGTTGCGACCTGAGCCTGTCGCAGCAGCCCAAGCTGCATCGTCCCCTCGCCAGACTGTGCCCATCTGCATCTGACGCGAGAGCCCACCCGGGCTCTCTCGCAGCCAGGCGGCCGCAGGCCTTGGCGAACTCACACACGGAGTTCCATGACCCCATCGCTTTCGCTGCGCCGCCTGTGGGTGGCCGCGCTGCTGTTCGCGCCGTCCCTGCTCTGGGCCCACGGCATCTCGCCCGAAGACCGCCAGCGCATGCTGGACGGCGGCAACCTGCAGTACATCGGGTTGGGCGCCACGCACATGCTCACCGGGTACGACCACCTGCTGTTTCTGTTCGGGGTGGTCTTCTTCCTGACGACCTTCAAGGACGTGGCCAAGTTCGTCACCGTCTTCACGCTGGGCCACTGCATCACGCTGATCTTCGCGACCTTCTACGGCATCACATGGAACTACTTCCTGATCGATGCGGTGATCGCCGTGAGCGTCATCTACAAAGGCTTTGACAACATCGGGGGCTTCCAGCGGGTCTTCGAGATGGAGAAGTCCCCCAGCCTGCTGGGTGCGGTGTTCGGCTTCGGCCTGCTACACGGGTTCGGCCTGTCCACACGTCTGCAGCAGTTGCCCTTGGGCGACGACTCGATGGGAATGCTGCTTCGCATCCTCAGCTTCAACGTCGGCGTCGAGCTGGGGCAGATCGCTGCCCTGGCCTGCATGGTCGCGGTGCTGGCCTGGTGGCGTCACACCCACTCGTTCCGCCGGATCAGCCGTGCCGCCAACCTGGCCCTCATCGTCGCGGGCACGCTGCTGATGCTGATGCAACTGCACGGCTACCTGCACGACACCGACCCGAACGGCTTCCGCTTCCCGGCGGAAGAGCACCGTCACATCCATGAAGACATGGATGTCGACAAGGCGGTCGACCCGTCTCGCAACAATCTCTGACTTTCCTGTTCCACGTCATCACCTCTAAAGGAGTTCTCACATGAAATCAAACTTCATCGCTTCTGCCTTCGCCGCCACCTTGTTCGCCTCGACCGGTGCCTATGCAGGTGCCGATGCCAACTGCCACTTCCACGGCAGCAAGCCGGCCACCGAAGCCACCGTCATCCAATGCGCCACCCAATACAAAAACAAGCTCGTCGAGGGCGGCAAGCTGGACAAGTCCTGGCAAGCCGTCTCCAAGGTCGAGAAGCTGGAGCAGGTCGACGGCAAGCGCAGCAAAGAGTGGAAGCTGAGCTTCAAGAACCCGGGCGCGGCAGACAAGTCCAAGGACACGCTGTATCTCTTCTACACGCTGCCGGGCAACTTCATCGCGGCCAACCACACCGGACAGTAGCCCGATGAAGACACCCTGGCACGGCCCCGCGATACGAGGTGGCTTGCTCGCCCTGTTGGCGGCCACCTTGTTCGGCGTGAGCACGCCGATGGTTCAGCGTTTCGGTGCCGGGCTGGGTGCCTTCACGACGGCGGCGCTGCTGTATGCCGGCGCCGCTGTGGTCGGTGCTTTCTCGCGCCGGAACATCGAGCGCGAGGCGCGGGTCGTGCGCTCGGACGTGCCACGGCTGTTCGCGATGGCGGGCTTCGGTGCAGTGATCGGGCCGGTGGCACTGGCCTGGGGTCTGCAGCACACCAGCGGCACCAGCGCCTCGCTGATGCTCACGCTGGAGGCACTGTTCACCGCGGTGCTGGCCTGGCGCCTCTACCGCGAGACGATGGACGGTCGGGTCTGGGCGGCCATGGCCCTGCTGCTCGCCGGTGGCATGGTGTTGGTGCTGGACCAAGGGCGCGCGGGCGGCGCCCAGCTTTGGGGCCTGCTTGCCGTGCTGCTGGCCACCGCCGCCTGGGGTGTGGACAACACGCTGTCGCGCTCACTGGCAGAACGTGACCCAGGACAGGTGGTGATGGTCAAGGCCGTGCTCGGAGCCACCGCCACCACCTTGATGGCCCTGGGGCTGGGCGAACCGCTGCCATCGCTGGCGGCCGCTCTGGCGCTGTTTGCCATCGGCGCCAGCGGTTATGGCCTGAGCCTGCGCTTCTACCTGCTGGCTCAGCGTGCCTTTGGCGCGGCGCGTACGGGCTCGGTCTTCGCCTTCGCGCCCTTCATCGGCGCCGTCGTCGCTGTCGCACTCGGCGACAGGTCGGCCAGCGGCGCAATGGCCCTGGGCAGCGCGCTGATGCTGGCCGGCGTGGTGTTGCACCTGGCCGAGTCCCATGGTCATGAGCATGCTCACGAAGCCCAGGAGCATGAGCACGCCCATCGGCACGACGACGGTCATCACGACCATGTTCACGACCCGATGCCCGTCGGCGAACACAGCCATCGCCATCAACACGAACCGCGGCAGCACGCGCATGCGCACATGCCCGATGCGCATCATGTCCATCACCATTGAGGGCGGCCCCGGCAGCCCAACCTTCACCCCCGGCCGCGGCGCCAAGCGGGCTGCACGATGCGGCCTCGGCGCCGGGCCAGCATGACCATGGCAGCAGTGGCCAGCAGCACCCACACCAGATCAACGGCCGAACCTTCAATGCCGAATGCACCGCCGGTGAGCCAATCGGGGCCGCTGAGTTCGGTCGTCAGCAGGCCTTCCTTTACCTTGTGTCCAGACACCGCCAGCGAGAAGACGCCGTCTTGAACAAAGTTCCAGCCCGCATGCAGGGCGGCACACAACCACAGACGCCCCGTCAGCAAGAAGGCGGCCGCGAAGAATGCGCCGGCTGCTGCGATGTTGGCGATGCCCAGCACTGAGAGGTTGTCGTTGACCAGGTGCATGGCACCAAACACCAGGCCCGACGCCAGCAGCGCCAGCCAACTGCCCAAAGACTCCTGCACGACCCGAAAGAAGATGCCGCGCAGCATCATCTCTTCTATCAGGCCCACGGTGATGTGCATCAGCAGCGGCAAGACGATGATGCCGCCTGGCGCCAGCGACAGCGCGCGCATGCCTCCCAGTGCCGCAATGGACGCCACCGAGACGCACACCATCAACCCGCCCAGCACGAACCCCGCGCCGTATTCCCCCAGCGCACCCTTGAGCCCGAGTTCTGAAACAGCGCGCCTTTCAATCCTGGTGACATAAAACGCATACGACAGGCAACCCATGAGAGCCCCGAACAACTGCCCCAGGCGCGAGTACAGCTTGACTTCGAAGAAGTGGGTGGCCCCAGCCTGAATCAGCAGGAAGGGCACCATGAAAAACACCATCGCCAGGATGATGCGAACCAGCGGGAAGCGCAGCGTGCGTTGCGCCAGCCGGGTGGCTGCAGAGCCACCCTGGTAGATGGAAGTTGCAGTGCTCATGTGTTGTTGGGGGTGGAGTGAAGGCGGGGTTTCGGAGGCTCTGGCGATGGGCGCGACTGTAGTGAGCGCACCATCGCGCAGCCAGCGCCATGCGACGAAGCGTCACAACGGGGGGACAGACTGTTCCAGGGACTCCACTTGTGTTGGCAAGCCCAACGCACCCAGCACCAGCCCATGGATGCCATCGAAGGCCTGCTGCGGCGCGGTGCGCCATGGAGCTGTAGGCCGCATCGGCTCAGATCGCTAGCCAGCAGGCGCGGCGCTCGGCGGGCGGCACCTCGGGCAGTCTGTGGTTGCCCATGACGCGGCCTTCGAGCTTGGGCGGAGTGCCGCCCAGTCCTCGCTCGTCTATGCCCGCAGATGGCCGGAAGCGCCGCCAGCGGACGTCAGCCGACCGCCCTCATCAATTCAGATGACAGCCTTCAGGCGCAAAGACCACCCCGGCTTTCAATCTTGGCGTGCAAGGCGCCCGCTCGATCAACGCTCACCCGGTGCCGTAAGAAGTTTCGAGTTCGCATCGGACGACCAACGCTTGACCGCTGGGAAGTCGCGGTAGTCCCCTTCGGCGGAGCCCATCGTCTTCAACATGGCCTTGTGCATGAACGACATCTTGCTGAAGTCCACCACGCCGGGGAAGAGGCCTATGGCCACCGGTTTGACTTTGTGGGCCTCCTGTCGGACGGGATCGAGATAGGCGGTGGCCTTCGCGCGGTTCTGCGGCGTGTCGTCTTTCATCGTCATGCACACGACGAAGTAGGCGGTGGGCAATCGACCCAGTGCGTCCTGGTTGGCCTTCACGAAGTCGGCGGCTTCAGGCAGCAGCTTGCCCATGTAGATGGCACTGCCGACGATCGCTGCCTGGTACGGCGTGAGTTCTTTGACGGTGTTCACGAGCCGCACGTCGACCTGATGGCCCATGCCGCACAGCGCCTCTGCGATAGCCCCCGCAACGGTTCCGGTGGACCCGTATCGGCTCGCATACGCGATCAGGACCCGTTTCGCCGGCCTTGCGTTCGTCGGGCAGGTGGTCTCGACAAACTCTTGGCCCGCCTTCTGGCTTGAAGCACCCAATGCCATGCGGTGCATGAGCAAGCCGAAGGTTGCACCGCACGACACCGCCAGAAGTCGCCGACGATCCGGCCCTTGGCATTGTTCGGTTTCACGATCCATGTCGACAGGCCTTCCAGTTTCGGATGCGGCCAGACAGCAGGCACTTCGCGCACAGGCTCGCGGGGCGGCTGGCCTTGATGCAAGCTGATCAGGCCCAGCCACGAGATGAGAACCCATTCTTCGGCGATCGAGCCGTCAAGTGTTGACACGGCTCAATCGGCCCGATGAAAGGAGCGGGGTTCAGTGGACAGCCGCCCGCTGCGCCGGCCAAGTTCAGGTATCGGCACCCGGAGCCATTCGTCTGCGAATCCTGACCGGCTGCACCCACTCTGAAGAGGTCTCTCGTAAAGGGCCGGGTGGCCGCCGGGCAACTATCACTCTCGATTGCCACCTGGCAGTCAGGGCAGCAGTGCCCATGAAACCGAGAAAGGTCCCTTGCCGAGGCATACACCGTTGATCTGACCGTCGGCCGCCATTGCGATCAAGTTGAATGTTCAGCGGAGGAGTGCTGCCACCGCCTGGCCATGTCAATTTTGGGCCTCCGTCGATGGCGGAGGCGGCGGTAACGGGGGAGCACCCTTCAAGGCCCACTTGCCGGTTCCGGCGTCGATAAAGACCTTTTTTTCATTCTCCAGCTCCGTGAGCAGAGCTTCCATTCGCGCATAGGTGAAGGTCAGCTTGTCGGCAATGTCGATGGGCACCATGCGCACCAATATCCCGGAGGACGAGAACGAACTACCCAGGCCACTGATGATCCGGGCGGCGATCAGATTCTTGGAGCAGGCAAGGAAGAGCTCATCCTTTGTCGCTCTCATTCCTGGACTCTCACCGAGTTGCTTGAGGATTTCTCGGCGGTAGGAGTCGCTCAGTTCCTGCGCGAGCAGGTCTAGCTTGACGACTCGGGATCCACGCATGTGGAAGGTCAACCACCTTGCCAGGACAACAACGGGGACGAGAAGTCCTCCGTACTCCTGAAGAATGCTCGTGAACGACACCTCGACCGGACGTTCTGCGGGTGCCGAACGCACCGCTGAGGACGCGGACATCGCCGCGGACGGCAGCGCTGGGGATCCGGCATGCGGCGGCGCGGAGAGATTGTTGGCGCCGGCGAATAAGCCGGCCACCAGCGTCAGGGCAATGCCGGTGACGGACCAACTTGCCGCCTTCTGCAGATTGATTTCGTTGGCCAGCGGTAACGAAGTCTTCGACGCGGTGGCCGCAAGCAATTCCAGTGTGGAAGCCAGGTACAGAAGTGCGAGCAGGATGGCAAGCGCGGCGTAGTCCAAAAATTGCAGGTCGACTATCGGGAATGGCACGGTGACGTACATGTGATGCCCTCGCCTACTTGCTGTTCCAAGCCTCGATCACCAATCGCCTGAGCTGTTCGTCAACAGCCAACCGCCAGCACAAAGCAAAGATGAAACCCAGACACAGTCCGATGAAGGCACTGCGCAGAATCCCCAGCCATGAAGGTCGAGTGGGAAACAGCATCCCCAGGTCGAGCTTGGCCAGGGCCTTCCAGACCGAGCCGAGGACGAAGACGATGCCACCGATGCTCAGCAGGGCGTGAAGTTTTGGGTACCGCAGGATGAGGGCGAAGACGGCGGGGTTAACAGGCACCAGCGCCAACAACGCCAAGGTACAAGTTAAGTAGCGCGCGCGCTCCATGCGGGCAATCAGCGCCTTTTGTTCAGTCTCTTGGGACGTACCGTCGGACGCGCTGAACCGATCGATTAGCGTCTGCCATCGGTGCCGCGCGAGGAACAATGCGCCGAGCAGAAAAGAACTTGCGACCAGACCGCCAATCCAAATTTTGGGATCAGTCCACATGCAGCCCTCAAGGGAGTTGCTGACCAACTCAACATTACGTCAGTCAACTGTGAGACGCAAGCGAGCGCCTCTCTGACAACACCGACTACGTGCTCAGCGTGTAGCGCTCGCGAGGGAAGCACAGCGGCCGCAGCGCGCCCTAAACGAAGCGAAAGCGCGTCGCATTGGGTCGAGATCGACCTTTCGTCGTCACCAGAATCGACCAATGAGACCAAGCCATTCGGAAACTGCCGAAAGGCTGGTTCGAGATGGGCCTGGTCGTCCAATCGTCGGCGCGCCGGACGGCCGCTTGCCGCAGCGGCGGCTGTTCGCCGTGTCCGGTCGAATGTCGCTGATCAGCCTTGAGCCGATGTCCGCGCACCGGCCGACAACGCACCCTGCGGGCGCTGCCGCCCCCATTGTTTCGAGCACAGGCCAGCCACACCGAGTGGGCCTTGGGCATGCCAGTCGCGCGCCTGTGCTCGGCAGCACGCCTAGCGAGACAACCAGTAGATCAGGGCGATCACGATCGCAGCACCCACCACCCACCACAGGGCCTTGTTGCCGCCCGCGGCGGGCTGCGCCGGCGCCAACACGCCGCCGGGTGGCGCCAGCGTGGCCTCGAAGGCCTCGAAGAAATCTGCGGCGATCTTGCCCGCTGCCGCATCGATCAGGCGCGAGCCGACCTGCGCCAGCTTGCCGCCCACCTGGGCGCGCGCCACGTAGCTCAAACGCGTCTGCTGACCCTCGGCGACCAGGGACACGTCGGCCGACCCCTTGCCGTGGCCGGCCACGCCGCCCTGGCCGTCGAAGTGGATCGTGTAGCTGTTGGGCGGCTTCACGTCGCTCAGCTTCAGGTTGCCCTTGAACTTGGCGCTGACCGGGCCGACCTTGACGGCCATCAGCGCCGCAAAGCCGTCGTCGCCGACGCGCTCCAGCGACTCGCAGCCGGTGATGCAGCCCTTGAGCACCTCGGGGTCGTTGAGCGCGGCCCAGGTCTTGTCGATCGGAGCGGCAATGAGTCTCTCGCCGTTGAGTTCCATGGTGTCGTGCTCAATGAAGTGACCAAGAGGGGGTTCGCGCCGGTTGGCGCAAGGCGCTTGCCAGGTCGGCCAAGCTGGCGAGGTTGTGCACCGGCAAGAAACGGTCGACGTGCGGCAGCAGCGAGCGCACGCCCGCGGCACGCGGCTCGAAGCCGTCGAAGCGCAGCAAGGGGTTCAGCCAGACGAGCTCGTGCGCGCTGCGGTGCAGCCGCGCCGCCACCTGGCCGAGCCGGCCGTCGTCGTCGCGCTCCAGCCCGTCGGTGACCAGCAAGACCGCGGCGTTGGCGCCCAGCACGCGCCGCGCCCAGTGACGGTTGAAGTCGTCCAGGCAGCTGGCAATGCGCGTGCCGCCCTTCCAGTCGTGAACCTGCGCGTCGGCGCGCGCCAGCGCCAGGTCGGGGTCGCGGTGCTTCAGGGCGCGTGTGATGTTGGTCAGCCGTGTGCCGAAGGTGAAGGTGTGGACCTTGAGGTAGCGCCGCGTCAGCCCGTGCACGTAGTGGAGGAACAGGCGCGCGTAGCGGTCCATCGAGCCCGAGATGTCGAGCAGCACGACGAGCGGCGGGGTTTCGGTGCGCGCTCGCGTGAAGGCCGGCGCCAGCGTCTGCGGCTGGCGCGCCATGTGCAGCAAGGTGCTGCGCAGGTCCAGCGTGCCGCGGGTGGCCGGCTCATGCCGGCGCCGGCGCACTGGCTGCACCGGCAGCGGCGCGCGCTCGGCCAGCTTCTTGGCCCACTCGTACTCGGCCGTGGTCATGCTCTCGAAGTCGGCCTGTTGCAGGCGTTCGCGTTCGCTGAAGCTGAACTGGGTCTCGAAACGCACCTCTTCCTTGGCGGTCTGGTTGGCCGGGTTCGGCGCCTGCGGCTTGGCCGGCGGCGCCAAGGCCTCGGCGAGCCGGTTGGCGCGCGGTGGCCGGTGCTTCTCGCCGCGCCCGGTGATCTTGGGCAGCAGCAGGTACATGAGCTGCTCCAGCAGCTTGGGGTCGCGCCAGAAGGCGTCGAACGCGGCATCGAACAGCACCTGCTGCTCGTGCCGGTCGAGCATCACCGCGCTGAGCGCCGCATGCACGTCGTCGCGCCGGTCCAGCCCGACCAGCTCGACCGCCGCCAGCGCCGCGAGCACGCGGTCGGGCCCGGTCGGCATGCCTGCGTTGCGCAGCACGCGGGCAAAGTGGACGACGTTCTCGGAGATCATTCCAGCAAGGCGCGCGCCCGCAGTTCGTCGAGCAGCTTGGCGGTGTCGCCGCTTTGCAGCTTGACGATGTCGTCCTGGTACTTGAGAAGCACGCCCAGCGTGTCTTGCACCGTCGCCGGGTCGAGGCGGATGGCGTTCAGCGCCACCAGCGCATTGGTCCAGTCGATCGTCTCGGCCACACCCGGTGCCTTGAACAGGTCGAGCGTGCGCATGCGCTGCACGAACTCGACCACCTGCACGTACAGGCGCTGCGACGCGCCCGGTGCCTTCAGCCGCACGATCTCGAGCTCGCGCGCGACGTCGGGGAAGTCGACCCAGTGGTACAGGCAGCGGCGCTTCAGCGCGTCGTGGATCTCGCGCGTGCGGTTGCTGGTGATGATCGTGATCGGCGGCGCCGTGGCGCGGATCGTGCCGAGCTCGGGAATGGTGATCTGGTTCTCGGCCAGCACTTCGAGCAAGAAGGCGTCGAACGGTTCATCGGCGCGGTCGAGCTCGTCGATCAGCAGCACCGGCGACTGCGGCTGTGTCAGCGCCTGCAGCAGCGGGCGCTCGATCAGCATGCTGCGGGCGTACAGGTTCTGCGTCAGGCGCTGCTTGTCGCCTTCGTCGTTGAGCTGGTGCACCGCTTCGGCCAGGCGGATCTCGATCATCTGCCGCGCCACGTTCCACTCGTACGCGGTCTGCGCCACGTCGAGCCCCTCGTAGCACTGCAAGCGCAGCAGCAGCGTGCCGAGTGCGCGCGCCAGCGTCTTGGCGAGCTCGGTCTTGCCCACGCCCGGCTCGCCCTCGACGAACAGCGGGCGTTGCAGCTTCAGGCTCAGGAACAGCGCCGTGGCCAGCCGCCGGTCGCAGACGTAGCTCTCGGTGGCGAGCAGCGCGATGACGGCGTCGACGGAATCGGGCAGTTGGAGAGGCGTCATGTCCCGCGCCAGGACGTGTCGAAACCTAGCGCGCCAGTGCCGCCGCGACCGCTCGCGACGCCATCACGCTGATCATCGCCGCCCGGTAGGCCGCCGAGCCGTGCATGTCGCTGTTGATGTCGGTGGCCGGCACGCTCACGGCCTTGGCGGCTTCGGGCGTGAAACTCTTGCCCAGTGCGGCCTCCAGCTCGGCACAACGGAAGACGCTGCCCTTGGCTCCCGTCACCGCCACGCGCACGCCGCCCGCGCCCTGGCTCACGAACACACCCACCAGCGCGAAGCGCGACGCAGGCTGCTTGAACTTGACGTAGGCCGCCTTCTGCGGGATCGGGAAGCTCACTGCCGTGATCAGCTCGCCCGGCTGCAGCGCCGTCTCGAACAGGCCGGTGAAGAACTGGTCGGCGGGGATCGATCTCTTGCTGGTCTGCACCGTGGCGCCCAGGCCGAGCAGCGCCGCCGGGTAGCAGGCCGCAGGGTCGGCATTGGCCACCGAGCCACCGATCGTGCCCATGTTGCGCACCATCTGGTCGCCGATGCCGCCCGCCAGCTCGGCGAGCGCGGGGATGGCCTTTTGCACCTCGGCCGACATTGCGACGCTGGCATGCGTCGTCATCGCGCCGATGGTGACGCCGGCAGCGTCGACCTTGATGCCTTTGAGGTCGGCGATGCCGCCGAGATCCACCAGCACTTCGCTGCTGGACAGGCGCAGCTTCATCGCCTGGATCAGGCTCTGGCCGCCCGCCAGGAAGCGTGCCTCACCCTTGTACGCGGCGGCTGCGGCCGCACGGTCGGCGGGGCGTTGGTAATCGAAGGTGTACATGTGTGTGCTCCTTGAATGCTTGACGGGCTCAGCGGTTGGCGGCCAGCCACACGCGCTCGGCGGTGGCGGGCATCGCGATGTCTCGCACGCCCAGCGCATCGGTCAGCGCGTTGATGAAGGCCGGCGGCGAGCCGATGGCCCCCGCCTCGCCGCAGCCCTTCACGCCCAGCGGGTTGTGCGTGCACGGCGTGTTGGTGTGCGCGAGCACGAAGCTCGGCAGGTTGTCGGCGCGTGGCATCGCGTAGTCCATGTACGAGCCGGTCAGCAGCTGGCCGGAGTCGTTGTCGTACTGGCAGGCTTCCATCATGGCCTGGCCCAGGCCCTGGGCGATGCCGCCGTGCACCTGGCCCGAGACGATCATCGGGTTGACGATGTTGCCGAAGTCGTCGACCGCCGTGAAGCGGTCGACGCGCGTGACGCCGGTGTCGGGGTCGACCTCGACCTCGCACACATAGCTGCCCGACGGGTAGGTGAAGTTGGTCGGGTCGTAGAACGCGTTTTCGTTCAGGCCCGGCTCCAGCTTGTCGAGCGGGTAGTTGTGCGGCACGTAGGCGGTGAGCGCCACCGAACCGAAAGGCACCTTCTTGTCGGTGCCCTTGACGGTGAACTCACCGTTCTCGAACTCGATGTCGGTGTCGGCGGCTTCCAGCAGGTGCGCTGCGATCTTCTTGCCCTTGGCGATGATCTTGTCGACCGCCTTCACGATCGCCGTGCCGCCGACGCTGAGCGAGCGACTGCCGTAGGTGCCCATGCCGAAGGGCACGCGGCCGGTGTCGCCGTGCACGATCT
>NZ_JADMJX010000214.1 GCF_018780185.1 Rhizobacter sp. | reverse complement strand
TGTTGCCCGGGTTGGCGTTGATGGTGTTGTTGGGGCTGATCAGCGGGCGCAGCACCGGCACCAGGTTGTTGGCGTTTTCGTGGCTGAGCTTGTAGATCTGTGTCAGCACTTGGTCACCTTGGCGCGTGACCGCACCCACCGACACCGTGCTCGACTGCAGCTTGGCGTCGGCCTCGGGCACCACCTTGAACAGGCCGCCCGACTCCACCACGGTGAAGCCCAGGCCGCGCAGCGCGGCCAGGAAGTTGAGGTACGCCTCGCGTGGCGACAGCGGCTCTTCGCTGAAAAGGGTGATGGTGCCCTTGACGCGCGGGTCGACCACGAACTGCTGCTTCAAGATGGCGCCCATGGCGCGCGACACACCTTCGATCTCGGCGTTGACGAAGTTGAGCGTGACCGGCTCGCCCTTGAAACGTGCTTCCTTTTGCTGCGCGTAGGCCATGGGCGCGGGCAGCAGCGAGGTGCACAACATCACGGCGGCAAGCGCTGCGGCGGGAGAGCGCCGTGGCGGTTTGAAGGTGGAGCGCTTGTTCATGCTTCTTATCCGATCGAAATGACTGACACGGCACCGCTGCGCCGTCCGATGATGTTGAGCAGGTTGTTCAGTGCGGCCTCATCGGCCTCGGTGGCCGCACGTGCTTCGCCGCGGAAGCGTACGCCGTTGGCGCCGGCCGTGCCGTCGCCCTTGAGCTGCAGGGCGCCGTCGAGTGTGGAGAGTCGCAGTTGGGTCGGGCTGCCGGCCGTGCCGATCACGCTGAAGCGGTAGCTGCCCAACGGCTCAAGAGTCGAGATGCGCGACGAGGCCTGCAGCATGTCGAGATCGGCCTGGCCTTCGACCAGCCAGCGGCCCTGCACCGATTCGAGCTTCAGGCCCGACGATTGCAGGCGCAAGGAGCCGCCCAGTTGCAGGGTGTTCCACGGCGTGCCCAGGCCACCGAGAAACGCACCCGGCCACTGGCCGACCCAGTCGGGCTTGGGTGCGAGCGTGACGGAAACACGGCCCAGGCCGGGCTTGATGAGCAGGCTGACATCACCGTTGAGGCAGCAAGCGTGGCGCGAGCGCAGCTCTAGCCCCAAGCCCTTGAGGCCGAGCGACCACTCCAGGCGGCCGGGCAGGGCGCTCGCATCGCGGCTGCCGGGGCCGCCGGTCAACACGGCCACGGCGCTGCCCGACCAGATGCTGCCGCGCGCATCGGCCAACTGGACACGATCTCCGGTGCCGCTGGCGACGGCGCTGGCCAGCCAGGTGGCTGGTGCAAACGCGATGAGTCCGATCAACAGACCCAGCACCACGCCAGCCATCGCCCAGCGCGAGGCGGCGCTGCGCGACTGCTCCCAGGCCAACTCGGCGTAAGACGATTCCTGCCACTGGCTGGGCACGGCGCTCGATGCAAAGCGCCGCCTGAGGCCACGGCGTGCCGGTTTGCGCGCCATCACTGGCCCCCTCCGATGGTCACGACGATGGTGCCGGCATAACCCTGCGGCCCACGCGTGAGCTGGGCTTCGGTGGGGCGGGCACGGGCGCCGCTGCGGGCTTCGGTGAGCCAGCCGCGCAGGGCTGCACCGGTGACGCCGCTCAGCGTGAGCGTGGCGCGGTCGCCTTGCACGGTGATTCGGCCCCGGTCGCCCAGGCGCTCGGTGGCCGATTTGAGGGCCGCAGCCGCCTGCATGGCCGGCACGGGTGCTGCGCCGCGCAGCTCGCGCGCTTCGGCGGCGAGGCGTTGCATGGACTGCAGTTGCATGTCGAGTGCATCGATCTGCGCGGGTGTTTCGCGCAGCGTGCGCAGCGCGGGTGCGACGGCGATCATCCAGAGGATGGCAATGCCGATCACGGTGGCGGCCAAGCTCAAGCCCAGCCGCTCGCGGGCCGGCATGGCGGCCCAGCGTGTCAGCGCTTCGGTGCGCAGGGCCGTCAGCGGGGCCGGCAGTTTCACAGATGGGTTCTTCACAGGCCACGCCCTCCGGCGCCACGGGCATTGGGGGGCAGGCGGCTGAGCGTCACGCTGCCATCCCGGGCTTCGACCTGCCAGCCACTCGGGCGCAGCTGGCTGCTGAATTGTTCGATCTGGGCCGGGTCCCAGCCCGGCGCGGAAAGCGACAGCTTGCCGGGCTCGTAGCGCAAGCCGTCCACCGGCGGGCGGTCACCGGGCCAGGCGCTGGCAGCGGCTTGCAGCATGGGCTCGAGGTCGGTTTCGCCCGGCTTGCCGGCAATGGCACGCAGGGTGTCGGTCTCTCGTTGCATCTGCAGCGGCGCATCGAGCACCGCGCGCACCTGCGGGTGGGCCGCTTGCAGCAGCTTCACCATGGTCTGGCGTTTGCCTTCGACCGCGTTGCGCTGGTGCGCTGCCCACAGGTTGAGCCCGATCACCTGCACCGCCACCAAGGCGATCAACCCATAGCGCATGGGCTTCCAGGCGGGGTTGAGAAACTGCCGCCACACATCGCGCAGCGCGCGGGTGCCGCGGTTCTTGCGCGCGAGCGTGAACTGGCGCAGGTTCCACAGGGAGCGCGAGGCCTGCAAGGCACGCTGCGGCCAGTCCATCACGGTGACGGGCACGCCCAGCCAGCGCTCGGCGGCGGCGGCGGTGGCCGGTGTGGCGCTCCAGCGTGCGCCTTCAGGCAAAGGGGTGGGCAGCAGGGCACGTGCCAGGCTGCCCTGCAGGCTGATCTGCGCCACGCCGTCGGCATGGGCCCAGGTCAAGGTGGCGCCTTGTGCGGCCTCGCCCAGCTCGGCGAAGTGGCCGGTGGGAGGCTCGTCGGGCCACGACATCGGCACCACGCGGTCAATGAAGACGTTGGCCTTTTCGAGCACCGCGAGCTCACTCGTGAGCCAGTTGCGGTCGACCACGGCAACCCAGGTCGGTTGCCCGGCGGTGGCATCGGGGGCGACGGCAATGTGCACGCCAGCGGCTTCTTCGAGCAGGGCTTCTTCGAGCACGCCGACCAGCGCTGCCGGCAGCCGCGATGTGGGTGCCTTGGGCAGGGTGATGCGGTGCCAGCTCACGTCGGCATCTGACAGCACCGCCACGGCGCCGGTGGCCTTGGGCAACAAGGCCACCGCGCACCGGCCTTGCGACGCGAGGCTCAGGCCGTCAGGGCTGAGGGCGTAGGCGTACTCGGTACCCAGGCCAGTTTCCGGCGCGGGTTGGCCCGGGTCGCGGGCTTGCAGCCTCTGCCGGGGGGGGATTTGGACAACTAGCGTGCTCATACAGGGTGCGAGGGTAGCGGAAATGTAAGTGCACGACCGTACAAACCTACCCGAATCAACGGCTTGCAGCGTGTTGTTGTAGTGTTTCTTGCAACGAGGCGCGGCATGCTTTCTTCAACGCCCGCGGTCATTGGAGTTGATGCGCTCGCTGCTCAGAACGGTGATTACCCGCTGGTTGCGTTGCACCAGCGAACGTTGCTCCAGCACGCGGTCCGACAGGCGCAGGCGGCCGCGCACCTCGAAGAAGCGGGAGGTGATGTCCAACCCCGCAAGGTCTTCCGCCGTCATGCCCGACAGCTGAGCCTGGATGTCTTGCTGTTTCTTGAAGGGCGTGCGTTGGCGGTACTGAACCAGCCGCTCGGCATCGCCCACGTTGAGCCCGGGGACGACGGAAGCGATCACTTCGCGCGAGGCGGTGTTGATGTTGACCGTGGTGCGCTCGGGCAGCAACGTGATGTGCGGCTCCAGCCGCAGCAAGGCCTGAGGATCGACGCCCAACCAGGTGAGTTGCGAGATGCGTCTGGGGGCAAGCGGCGCATTGGCATTGGCACCCGCGCTGCCCGGTGGGGCATTGGAGTCCCGCAGGCCATTGGCCAGCATGTCGGCGACGCCGACGGAGACGTTCACGTTCTCGCACAGGCGGCGCAGGCTGGCGAGGTCGGGTGCCGAGAGCTCGTTCTTGCCGTCGACCAGCAGGTTGCGCAGGTTGAAGCGCGATTGCGCGTCGGTGATGCTGCCGGAGAGAAAAGCCTCGGGCGCGTCGTCGGTGTTGTCCTTGTCGGCGGCGAGAAAGGTCGACAGGCGCGCTTCGGCCAGCGGCACGGCCCAGGGCTCGCCGAGGTGGTCGACGGGTGCGGTGTTGGGGCGGGCGTCTTCCTTCAGGATGAGACCAGCCCAATCGAGCGCGCCAGCCAGAATCCAGGCCGACTGGGAGCGCGAGCGTTCGGCGGTTTCGACCTGCACCGCGCGCCATTGTTGCCACACCATCGAGACCGCCAGCGTGGCCACGAGCGTGACGATGATCATGGCCAGCAAGATGGCTGCGCCGCGTTGGCGTTGAGGCGACTTCATTGCGGGCCCAGGGCGATCTGGCGCGTGACGCTGCCGTTGAAGCCGCTGCCCTCGCCAAAGGTGAGCACCACCCGCACGGCTTTCAGCGGGTCGTTGTCGACTTGTTGCTGAGGCGCGCTCGCGCCGCCGGCAGGCGCACCGGCCTGGGCCGAGGCGTCATTGCCCGCGCTCGACTGGCAGTTGCTCCAGCCGTTGCCGCGGTAGCAGTAGGCCTGCCACTCGCTGATGCCGGTGAGTGTGCGCAGCTGGCCGGTTTCGTTGCCGAGGAACTGCTGGCTGGTCATCCACTGGTCCTGCAGAGCCCGGGCGGTGGTCACCGCCGGCCCGGCCCAGCGCAGCCAGGTGCCGCCACGCAGCGACCACACGACGAGTTGCAGGCCGTCGGGTGTGCGCCGCGTGAGGCGCAGCGACAGGCCATCGAAGCTCGGCAGCGGCTGGGGCAGCGCGCCGCTGTCTTGTGCGGCTTCGAGGTCTTGCTGGAACTGGGCGAGCACGGTGTTGACGCGCAACAACTGCTCCAGGCGACCCTGGCTCGCGGCACGCGTGCGCACGATGCCGTCGACGCCCTGCCAGGCCATGGCCGCGAGGATGGCCATGATCATCATGGCGACCAGCACTTCGACCAGCGTGAAGCCGCGTTCTCGCCTGTGGGAGTGCGTTGGCATGCTCAGCGGCCCAGCACCGTCGACAGGGTCAGCACGGGGCGCCCGTCTTCGGTGAAGATCTGCGCGTCGGCACGCAGGAAGTTGGGGTTGGGGGTGCGGCGAGAAATCAGCTTGCCCTGGTACGACACACCGAACTGCTCGCAGCTGAACTCGATCTCGGTGGGCACCTGGAAGAACTTGGTCAGCTTGAGTTCGGTCAACTCGTTCTCGGCGCACCACTGCGCCGAGGTGACCTCAAAGATGCGCTGCGCGTTGTCTGACAGCGCCCCTGCCGCCTTCATGCCCGCACCGAGCGTGACGGCGACGATGGCCAGCGCCACCATCACCTCGATCAGCGTGAAGCCCTGAAAGCGGGGGGGGCGGCGGGGGGTCATGGTGGGGTCGGGTTCTCGGTGTCGACCACGGCGAAAGGCCCGAGGCCGTCGGTGCCCACCGCGAGGCGCTGGTCTTCCAGGCGCAGCACGATGCGTTGTGGAGCGATCAATGGCTCGGGGCCGAGGATCACGCTGCGAGCGCCCACGATCTCGGCCGACACGCCGCTGCCCAGCCAGTGGCTGGGGAAGTCGCTGATGTTGGTGACGCCCACGAACTCGAAACCGGGGTCGCTGGTGTCGTCGGAGCGCGGCGCCCAACGCACCACGATGCCCGAAGCGCGCGATTCGGCGCGCGCGGATTCGAGCAAGGCGACCAGGCGCGCGGCTTCGTTCTCGAGCTGGGTGCCGGCGGGGTCGCGAAGCGCCAGACTCATCAGGCCGGAGGCGATGGCGATCAGGCTCACCACCACCAGCAGTTCGATCAGGGTGAAACCCCTGATCGCGCGGCGGCGCAGGCGATTACTGCCAGGAGCCGATTTCAGCGTCTTTGCCTTCGCCGCCAACCTGGCCGTCGGCACCAAAGCTGTACACATCGATCTCGCCTTTCACGCCGGGGTTGGCGTACTGGTACGGCCGGCCCCAGGGATCGTTCTGGAGCTTGGGCACATAGGGCTTCCAGTTGGGGGGAATGATGCCCGTGGTGGGTTTGGTCACCAGCGCCTGCAAGCCTTGCTCGCTGGAGGGGTAGCGCTGGTTGTCAAGCCGGTACAGCTTGAGCGCTTGCATGATGTTGTTGACGTCGGTGCGCGCGGCGGTCACGCGGGCATCGTCGGCGCGGTCGAGCACATTGGGTGCGATCAGCGCGGCCAACACCCCGATGATCACCAGCACCACCATCAGTTCGATGAGTGTGAAGCCGCGGTGGCGGCGAGGTGCGCGAATCTTGGTGAATGGGTTCATGTCTTGCACGGATGGCTGAACGTTGAGGCGTTGAATCATAATCGTCCGATGATTGCTCGATTGTCAGCTTTCGTGATTTGGGCTTTAGTGGCCGTCGCAACCGTGTTCTGGGGCATGCGCTTGTTCGTGCGCGCCGATCCCGTCCCGCCCCACGCGGTGGTGGCGAGCGATGCCGTGCAACTGCAGGGCGACCTGTCTGGCCTGCTCGGCGCCGAGCCCGTGACCGCGGTCGCCGCCGCGCCGCAGATGAGCAGCCGTTTTCGCCTGCTGGGCGTGATGGCTGCCAAGGCCAGTGCCGATGGATCGGCCCCCGGCGTGGCCCTGATCTCGATAGACGGCAAGCCGGCGCGGGCGTTTACCGCAGGCGCCCGTGTCGAAGACCAGTTGGTGCTACAGAACGTGAGCCTGCGCAGCGCATCGATCGGTGCAGCCCAGGGCGGTGCATCATTTGTGCTGGAGATTCCGGCCTTGCCGGCGCCGGCCACCGGGGCTTTGCCCAGGGTGATGATCGAGCCGGCCTCACCTGCGCCTGCGCCCGCCCCTGCAACGGTTCAGCGGCCGGTCGGCGCCAGCAACCCACCTGCCGGAGCCCGGCCTCCACCCCCTGGCAAGATCAACCCCAGCACCTCACGCTGAGCGAGAAGAACTGCTAGGCCGGCCCTGCGTCTGGTGGGGTCATGTCGGCCGGTTGCGAGGGGCCGGCGTCCTCACCTTCTGCCACCTCAGTGAGCAGGGCCGCCGAACTCATCACCAGCGGGAACGCGAGCGTGGCGCCGGTGCCATCGGTGCTCTCCATGCCGAGCTCCAGCAGAGCCAGCGTCTTGAACAAGCCGAGCGCCGTTGACAACCCCGGGTGACCGTGGCTGCGGCAGAACACACAGTAGTCGGTGACGGTGGGGGCGATGCGAGACGCCACCATCAGCGCGGCGCAGGCCGGCATGCCGTCAATCATGATCAGGCGGCGTTTGCTGGAGGCGACCAGCAACACGCCGACCATCATCGCGATCTCGAAGCCACCACAAGCGGCCAGCACCTCGACCGGGTCGCTCAGCTCGCGGTGCCGCGACTGCGCCGCCTGCAGCACCATCATCACCCGCGTGGCGTCTTCGGGGGTCATGGTGGGCGAGAGCACCAGGTTCTGGAGGGGTTCGCCCGACAGGGCCGACAACACCAGCGCCGCACTCTCATGCGAGCCCACGCCGATGCCGGCGCAGGTGACGAGGTTGCCCGCCAGGGAGTCGGCGATCTCCATGCCGGCGCGGATGGCGGCGTGGGCCTGGTCGAGCGTCATTGCCATGTTGACGCGCGCATTGCGCGTGCCGTGGGCGATCTTGCGGGCCATCAGGCGAGGGTGGGGCGCCACGGTTTCGGCCACGCCGCAATCGACGACGCTGAGTTCCATCCCCTGGATGCGGGCAAACACCGACACCGGCAGCTGCGAGGTCAACAGGCTTTGCACCAGGCGTGCCGTGGAGGGCTGGCCGGGGGCGGCCACACCGTCGACGGCGAGGCCGTGGTCGGAGGCGAAGAGCGCAATCTGCGGGGCCTTGAAGCGCGGCTTGAGCGAGTTCTGCACCAGACCGAGGCGTATCGCCAGCGGTTCGAGCTCGCCGAGCTTGCCCGTGGTCTCACTGCGCCGCTTGAGCTTGTCGCGCAGTGCCCGCTCCAGCAGCGGGTTGGCGGTGGGGGCAATGAGTGATCGGCTGACAGGCATGTGGGGTGTCGGGAGATCAGGTCTGAAGGGCAACGTGCAGCTTAGCGTGCGATTGTGCAGCCGCCGCCATCAGCGCAGAAACAGTTGGTACGCGGGGTTGTCGGTCTCGTCGACCCACGGGTAGGTCAGGCCGGTGAGGAAGTCCTTGAAGGCCTTCTTGTCGCCGCGCGGCACCTGGATGCCCACCAGGATGCGTCCGTAGTCGGCGCCTTGGTTGCGATAGTGGAACAGGCTGATGTTCCAGCCCGGGTGCATGCTCGATAGAAACTGCATCAGAGCGCCCGGACGCTCGGGGAAGACAAAGCGATACAGCCGCTCGTCGCGCGCCAGCTCGCTGCGCCCGCCCACCATGTGGCGCACGTGCTGCTTGGCCAGTTCGTCGTGGGTGAGGTCGACGGTGGCGAAGCCATGTTTGGCAAAGCTGCGGGTCAGTTTCCCGGACTCGCCGCGGTTGCTGGTGGCCAGGCCGACGAAGACGTGGGCCTTCTTCTCGTCCGAGATCCGGTAGTTGAACTCGGTCACGCTGCGCGGGCCGATCAGCTCGCAAAAGCGCTTGAAGCTGCCGCGCTCTTCGGGGATGGTGACGGCGAACACCGCCTCACGCTCTTCACCCACCTCAGCGCGCTCGGCGACGAAACGCAGGCGGTCGAAGTTCATGTTGGCGCCGCAGGTGATCGCCACCAGCGTCTGGCCCCTGAGCTTGTGCGTTTCGGCGTACTGCTTGATGGCGGCCACGCCCATCGCGCCGGAGGGCTCGAGGATGCTGCGGGTGTCCTGGAACACGTCCTTGATGGCGGCGCACACGGCGTCGGTGTCGACCACCACGTAGTCGTCGACCAGGGCACGCGCGAGCCGGAATGTCTCTTCGCCGACCAGCTTGACGGCGGTGCCATCGGCAAACAGCCCCACGCTGCTCAACTGCACCCGCTTGCCGGCCTTGACCGAGCGCAGCATGGCGTCGGAGTCAGTGGTCTGCACGCCGATGACCTTGATCTCGGGGCGCACTGACTTGATGTAGGCCGCCACACCGGAGACCAGCCCACCACCACCGATGGCGACGAACACGGCGTCGATCGGTGCTTGGTGCTGGCGCAGGATCTCCACCGCGATGGTGCCCTGGCCGGCGATGACCTCGGGGTCGTCAAACGGGTGCACGAAGGTGAGTCCGTGCTGGCGCTCGAGTTCGAGCGCGTGCACATGCGCATCGGAATAACTTTCGCCAAACAGCACGACCTCGCCACCCAATGCGCGCACCGCATCGACCTTGAGCTTGGGCGTGGTGACCGGCATCACGATCATGGCCTTGCAACCCAACCGATGTGCACCGAGCGCCACGCCTTGGGCATGGTTGCCCGCCGAAGCGCAGATCACGCCGCGCTTGAGCTGGGCCGCACTCAGCCCCGACATCTTGTTGTAGGCCCCGCGCAGCTTGAAGCTGAATACCGGTTGGGTGTCTTCGCGCTTGAGCCAGACCTGGTTGCCTACCCGTTTGGACAGGTTCTTGGCCAGTTCCAGCGGCGACTCGATGGCCACGTCATAGACGCGTGCCGTCAAAATCTTTTGCAGGTAGCCTGCGAGCCCGAGTTCGTCGGCCTGCGCCTTGGCACGGCGTGGCTTGGCGGGGCGAACGGGGCCGGTCATGGCGTCTCCTGAGGCATCGGGTTTGGGGCGCCGGATCATACGGCGGGCCGTTTGGCGCAGAAAAAAACCCAAGGCATTGCTGCCTTGGGTTGAATCCACCAATGGAGGAGGTGGAGGAGACAAACGGTCGGTGCGGAGCAGGTGAAAACTCAATCAACACCAGTGCACAGAGTGTAACCGGGCTCATGTTGCGTCGCAATAAATTTCCCATGTAAGCAGGCGCGAAAAAGGCCCTCTTTTGGGGGGAAGCACAATCACCATTTTGGTGACTACTTCAGCAGTCGGAGCTTGCAATGGAATGCACGATCAATTGGGTGGCGGCGAGTGGCATGGCCTTCTTGGCCGAAACCGGTAGCGGCCATGTGTTGACGATGGATGGCGCGCCCGACGGTGGTGGCCGCAACCTCGCGCCGCGGCCGATGGAGACCGTGCTGGCGGGCACGGGCGCTTGCACGGCCTATGACGTGGTGCTGATCCTCAAGCGCGGGCGCCATGCGGTGACGGGCTGCCAGGTGAAGGTGACATCCGAGCGCGCAGCAACCGACCCCAAGGTCTTCACGCGAATCAACATGCACTTCATCGTCACCGGCAAGGCTCTGCCGGAGGCAGCGGTGCAACGCGCGATCCAGATGTCGCACGAGAAGTACTGCTCGGCGAGCATCATGCTGGCCAAAACCGCCGAGATCACCACCAGCCACGAACTGGTCGAGGCCTAGGAATCTGCGCTCAAACGTGGTGCGCGGTGCTTGTCATGACCTTCGCCGCCGCGCGCATGGCCCAGCGCACGGGCGCAGGCAAGGCTGAGGCGCCGGCCTGCTGGGCTTGCGCGCCATGGCGCGCCTCGTCTTCCTTCATCTGCTGCACGATGGCGCGTGAGGCGAGGTCATTCGCCGGCAATCGATCCAGGTGCGACGCCAGGTGCCGTTCGACTTGAGCTTCGGTCTCGACGACAAAACCCAGGCTGACCTTGTCGCCAACCTGCCCGGCCAGCCAGCCAATGCCGAAGGCGCCTGCGTACCAGAGCGGGTTCAGAAGGCTAGGGCGTGCGTTGAGCTCGCGCAGGCGCTGCTGAGTCCACGCGAGGTGGTCTGTCTCTTCTCGGGCTGCCTGGTGAAAGCTCTCACGCAAGCCGGGGTCTCGGGTGGCCAGCAACTGGGCGTTGTACAGGGCCTGCGCACAGACTTCGCCAACGTGGTTCACGCGCATTAATGAGGCCGACAGCCTGGCCTCTTGCTCGCTGAGGGGCTCTTGCTGCGAGATTGGCTGAGGGCACGGCCGCGCGGCGCTGTTAGCACCACCCAGTGTGCGCAACGCGTTGTCTGCGGCGCTGAGCCAAGCGTCCAAGGTGGAATGGCGTTGACTCTGGAGCTGATGGGTGTTCATTCCCCCGAGATTACCCTAGGTGCAAGGCGATTTTCCGCACCTTTTTTTGACGTGGATTCATGGGTAATTTCGAGTCTTGCGGTCTTTAATTTCTCTCGTTGTTCATTGACAACAAACGACACCCATTCCCTCGGTGAACCTTTGCAAGCCCATCGGCCCTCTGGTGCAATACGGCAACTTCCGCTGAGGAGTTCGGCCCGGTTTCCCCGAAGGGGGGGAATGAATGGGACCTCTTGTTCAACCTAGGAGATAGTCGCAATGAAAAAATCTCTTCTCGCTCTCGCAGTGCTGGGCGCTTTCGCTGGTGTTGCATCGGCTCAATCGTCAGTGACGATCTACGGCATCATCGATCAAAGTATCGCCAAGGGTAATGGCGGTACGGCTGCCGGTGCGCTGGGTACCAGCGAAGCTTGGCAAGTTCGCGATGGTGGTCCTGGCTCGCGCCTCGGCTTCCGTGGCAATGAAGACCTCGGTGGTGGCCTGTCGGCTCAGTTCTTGATCGAACACCGCTTCACCCCTGATACCGGCGCTCAGAACGGTACCCCGTTCTGGATGGGTGGCTCCTATGTTCAGCTGACCAGCAAAGCTGCTGGTAGTGTCTACATGGGCCGCTGGTACTCGCCGATTTTCTGGATCAGCCTGAAGACCGACCCGTTCGGCTACGGCGGCATTGCCCAGGTCGGCACGTTGACCTTTGCAAACTACCTCAACCCGTCGGCTGTTGGCCCAGGTGCTCGTACCACCAACACCGTTGGCTATAAGACGCCTAACCTGGGTGGTTTCACCGCCAATATCGCGGTTGGCCTCAGCGAGGGCGGCACGGCAGGTCGTGACGCTGGCTTCAACGCGGAGTACACCGCCGGCCCGATCTATGCGGGTATTGGTTACGACAAGATCAATGGCGGTACGCCGACGTTCAGCGCGACCACGGGTTCTGTGGATGGCAACTCCGTTGTGAATGCAGGTTTTGCCTACAACTTCGGCGTCGTGCGTCCGATGGTCTCCTACGCGAAGAGCAAGACGCGCACTAACAGTGCTGTGAACAGCGATGCACTGTCCTTTGGTCTGACGGCTCCGGTCGGCCCCGTCGTGATCAAGGCGCAGTACACCCAGCGCAACACGGACGCCGCCCCGCTGGCGGGCGTGCCGGTTGACGTCAAGCTGAAGAAGCTGGGCGTCGGTGTTGACTATTTCCTGAGCAAGCGCACCAAGGTTTACCTCGACGGCGCGCAAGTCAAGGAAACGAACCTGACCAACAACAACGCCTTCGCTATGGGCGTGCGTCACGACTTCTGATTCAGCACTCGCGCCTCGTGCGTGAGCTTGAATCACAGGCCGCCTTCGGGCGGCCTTTTTCATGGCCTTTGCGGTAATTGCCCCAGATCGTTGTACAACAGCGCTCCAGATGCTTGCATTCATTCTTCGCCGCGTGATCCAAGCTGTTGCAGTGATGCTGGCGGTGGCCTTCATCGCCTTCATGCTGTTCCAGTACGTTGGCGACCCCGTCACCAACTTGCTGGGGCAGGACGCCACGCCCGCGCAACGCGAGCAGCTGCGGATTGACCTGGGGCTCGACAAGCCCTTTCCTGTTCAGTTCGCACGCTTCGTCGGAAACGCGATGCAGGGCGAGTTCGGTTTGAGCCTGCGGCAGGGCCGCAAGGTTTCTTCACTGTTTGTCGAGCGCTTTCCGGCGACGCTGGAGTTGTCGCTGGTCGCGGCGTTCCTGGCCTTGTTGCTGGGCATTCCCATGGGCGTGTATGCCGCTCTGCGGCGTGGCAGCTTCATCTCGCAGGTGTTGATGACACTCTCGCTGCTGGGCGTCTCGTTGCCCACCTTCCTGATCGGGATCTTGTTGATCCTGGTGTTCGCGGTCTTGCTGCAGTGGCTGCCCAGTTTTGGCCGCGGTGAGTTGGTCGCGCTCGGCGGCTGGAACACCGGCTTCCTCAGCATCGATGGCTGGAAGCACCTGATCCTGCCTGCCACCACGCTGGCGATCTTTCAACTCACGCTCATCATGCGGCTGGTGCGTGCGGAGATGCTGGAGGTCTTGCGCACCGACTTCATCCGTTTCGCGCGAGCCCGAGGCTTGCCCAACCGTGTGGTCTATTTCGGCCACGCGCTCAAGAACACCCTGGTGCCCGTCATCACCATCACGGGGCTGCAACTGGGCTCGCTGATTGCTTTTTCGATCATCACCGAGCAGGTGTTCCAGTGGCCTGGCATGGGACTGTTGTTCATCCAGGCGGTCACCTTCGCCGACATCCCGGTGATGGCGGCCTACCTGTGCGTGATCGCGCTGGTGTTCGTGACGATCAATCTTGTTGTCGACTTGCTGTACTTCGCGGTAGACCCACGCTTGCGCGCCGAGCCGGCTGGCAAGACACATTGACATCTCAATTCCCACAAGGAGAAGACGATGAAGCTGAGATCTCTGTTGCTGGCGGTGGCCCTTGGTTTGGCCGCTGGTTGGAGCCACGCGGTAACGCTCAAGGTGGCCAACCAGGGCGACGCGCAATCGATGGACCCGCACTCGCTGAACGAGTCCCTGCAGCTCACCTTCACCAACAACATCTATGAGCCGCTGATCGCACGCGACAAGCAACTGGGTCTCGCGCCCGGCCTGGCCACCAAATGGGCGCAGACCAAGCCCACAGTGTGGCGCTTCGAGCTGCGCAAGGGCGTGAACTTTCACGATGGCACACCGTTCACCGCCGACGATGTGGTCTTCTCGTTCGCACGAGCGGCCGGCCCGGGCTCTGACATGCAGGGCTACACGACCTCGTTCAAGGAGGTGCGCAAGGTCGACTCGCACACCGTCGAGATCGAGACCCAGGCGCCCTTTCCCATCCTCCCGGACGTGTTGACGCAGGTCTTCATGATGAGCAAGAAGTGGTGCGAAGAGAACAAGGCCGCAAACCCTGTCGATCGTCGCAAAGGCATCGAGAACGCCGCCAGCTTCCGCGCCAACGGCACCGGGCCGTATCGCCTGAAGGAGCGCCAGCCGTCGGCCCGCACCGTGCTTGTTCGCAATGGCACCTACTGGGGCAAGGTCGAGGGCAATGTCACCGAGGTGATCTTCACGCCGATCGGCAACGCGGCCACGCGGGTCGCAGCCCTGCTGTCTGGCGAGATCGACCTGATGGAGCCCGTGCCCTTGCAAGACGTCGAGCGCATCAAGGTCTCGCCCACGCTCAAGGTGATGCAAGGGCCGGAGCTGCGCACCATCTTCCTGGGCATGGACCAGAAGCGCGACGAACTGCTGTTCTCTAACGTGAAGGGCAAGAACCCGTTCAAGGACAAGCGCGTGCGCCAGGCCTTCTACC
>NZ_JADMJX010000136.1 GCF_018780185.1 Rhizobacter sp. | reverse complement strand
TTGCCCAACGCCGGTGACGACCTGCAGGCCATCAAGCGCGGCGTGATGGAGCTGGCCGACCTGGTCGTCATCAACAAAGCCGACATCGACCCCGACGCCGCCACCCGCGCCGAAGCGCAGATCGCGAGCGCCTTGCAGCTCTTCAGCCGCCGCGGCCCGGCCGACCCGCACGACTCGCGCGTGCTGCAACTCAGTGCGCTCAAGTACCAGGGCATCACCGCGTTCTGGGACAAGGTCGAGCGCATGGTCCAGCTGCGTCGCGCCAGTGGCGAGTTCGAGGCGCGCCGCCAACAACAGGGCATGGCCTGGATGTGGGACATCATCCACACCACCCTGCAGGCCGATTTCCGCCGCCACCCCGCCGTGCGCGAGGCCTTGCCCGAGGTGCTGCGCCGCGTCAACGACGCGCGCATCGCGCCCTCGTCGGCCGCACGCCAGCTGCTCCAACTTTTCACCCGGTCATAGAACTCCAGGCAACAACGAGCCACCCCACCATGCACGACATCATTGAACAACTCGAAGCCAAACGCGCCCTGGCCCGCCTGGGCGGCGGCGAAAGACGCATCGCCGCGCAACACGGCAAGGGCAAGCTCACCGCGCGCGAGCGCATCGAGCTGCTGCTCGACGAAGGCACCTTCGAAGAGTGGGACATGTTCGTCGAGCACCGCTGCACCGACTTCGGCATGCAGGACAACAAGATCCCCGGCGACGGCGTGGTCACCGGCTACGGCATGATCAACGGCCGCCTGGTGTTCGTGTTCAGCCAGGACTTCACCGTCTTCGGCGGCGCGCTCTCCGAGGCGCACGCCGAGAAGATCTGCAAGGTGATGGACCAGGCGATGAAGGTCGGCGCGCCGGTGATCGGCCTGAACGATTCCGGCGGCGCACGCATCCAGGAAGGCGTGGCCTCCCTCGGCGGTTATGCCGAAGTGTTCCAGCGCAACGTGATGGCCTCGGGCGTGGTGCCGCAGATCAGCATGATCATGGGCCCCTGCGCCGGCGGCGCGGTGTATTCGCCGGCGATGACCGACTTCATCTTCATGGTGAAGGACAGCAGCTACATGTTCGTCACCGGCCCCGAGGTGGTGAAGACCGTGACGCACGAAGAGGTGACGGCCGAAGAGCTGGGCGGCGCGATCGCCCACACCACCAAGAGTGGCGTCGCCGACCTGGCCTTCGAGAACGATGTGGATGCGCTGCTGATGCTGCGCCGGCTCTACAACTACCTGCCGCTCAACAACCGCGAGAAGGCGCCGATCCGGCCCAGCCACGACCCGGCCGACCGCATCGACTGGTCGCTCGACACCCTGGTGCCCGACAACCCGAACAAGCCCTACGACATGAAGGAGCTGATCGTGAAGGCCGCCGACGATGGCGAGTTCTTCGAGCTGCAGCCCGAGTACGCGAAGAACATCGTGATCGGCTTTTGCCGCATGGAAGGCCAGACGGTCGGCGTGGTGGCCAACCAGCCGCTGGTGCTGGCGGGTTGCCTCGACATCAAGAGCAGCATCAAGGCAGCGCGCTTCGTGCGCTTCTGCGATGCGTTCAACATCCCGATCGTGACCTACGTCGACGTGCCGGGCTTCATGCCAGGCACCTCGCAAGAGTACGGCGGCATCATCAAGCACGGCGCCAAGCTCTTGTATGCCTACGCCGAATGCACCGTGCCCAAGATCACGGTGATCACGCGCAAGGCCTATGGCGGTGCGTACGACGTGATGAGCTCCAAGCACCTGCGTGGCGACGTCAACTTCGCCTGGCCCAACGCCGAGATTGCGGTGATGGGCGCCAAGGGCGCGGTGGAGATCATCTTCCGTGAAGAAAAGAGCGACCCCGCCAAACTGGCCGCGCGCGAAGCCGAATACAAGGCCAAGTTCGCCAACCCCTTCGTGGCGGGCGCACGCGGCTTCATCGACGACGTGATCCAGCCTCACGAGACGCGCAAGCGCATCTGCCGATCACTGGTGATGCTGCGCAACAAGAAGATCGAGAACCCGTGGCGCAAGCACGGCAACATTCCCCTTTGATTGGCGCGGAGCAGAAGAACATGTTTACCAAAATCCTGATCGCCAACCGCGGCGAAATCGCCTGCCGCGTCATCAAGACGGCCAAGAAGATGGGCATCAAGACGGTCGCCGTTTATTCCGATGCCGACCGCGACGCCCGCCACGTGGAGCTGGCCGACGAGTCGGTGCACATCGGTGCGCCGCCGTCGCGTGAGTCGTACCTGGTGATGGACAAGATCATTGCCGCCTGCAAACAGACCGGCGCGCAGGCCGTGCACCCGGGGTATGGCTTCCTGAGCGAGAACGAAGAGTTCGCGCGCCGGGTGGAAGAAGAAGGCATCGTCTTCATCGGCCCCAAGCACGCGTCGATTGCCGCGATGGGCGACAAGATCGCGTCGAAGAAGCTCGCCAACGAGGCCAAGGTCAACACCATTCCGGGCCACAACGCGGCCATCCCCGGCGCGAAGGAAGCGGTCGAGATCGCCAAGGGCATTGGCTACCCGGTGATGATCAAGGCCAGCGCCGGTGGCGGTGGCAAGGGCCTGCGCGTGGCCTACGACGACAGGCAAGCCTTCGAAGGTTTCACCGCCTGCCAGAACGAAGCACGCAACAGCTTCGGCGACGACCGTGTTTTCATCGAGAAGTTTGTCGAGGAGCCGCGCCACATCGAGATCCAGGTGCTGGGTGATGCGCATGGCAACACGGTGTACCTGCATGAGCGCGAATGCTCCATTCAGCGCCGCCACCAGAAGGTGATCGAAGAGGCGCCGAGCCCCTTCATCGACGAGAAGACACGCAAGGCCATGGGTGAGCAGGCCGTGGCGCTGGCCAAGGCGGTGAATTACCAGTCGGCCGGCACGGTGGAGTTCGTGGTCGGCAAGGACATGAGCTTCTACTTCCTGGAGATGAACACCCGCCTGCAGGTGGAGCACCCGGTGACGGAGTGCATCACCGGGCTCGACCTGGTGGAGCTGATGATCCGCGTGGCCGCGGGCGAGAAGCTGCCTTTCAAGCAAGAAGAGATCAAGCGCGACGGCTGGGCGATGGAGTGCCGCATCAACGCAGAAGACCCGTTCCGCAGCTTCCTGCCCTCGACCGGCCGGTTGGTGAAGTACGCACCGCCGCCTGAAAGCGGTGGTGTGCGCGTGGACACCGGCGTTTACGAAGGCGGCGAGATCCCGATGTATTACGACTCGATGATCGCCAAGCTCATCGTGCACGGCAAGGACCGCCTCGACGCCATCCGAAAGATGCGCCAGGCGCTCAACGCCTTTGCCATCCGGGGCATCAGCTCCAACATTCCGTTCCAGGCGGCGCTGCTCGCGCACCCCGACTTTGTCGGCGGCAACTTCAACACCGGCTTCATCGCCGAGCACTACGGCAAAGGCTTCACCGCCGAGGCCGTGCCGCACGACGACCCGGTGTTTCTGCGCGCCTTGGCGGCGGTCGCCAACCGCAAGCACCTGGAGCGTGCCACGCGCATCAGCGGGCAGATGCCGGGGCACGAGTTCCAGATCGGCACCGACTTTGTGGTCGTCACCGACCTGGGCGCGGGTCACTTCGAGCAGGTGCCGGTGAGCGTGGTGCCGCAAGGTGCGGGCTTCGATGTGACGATGGGCGACAAGACCTACCGCATCGCCTTCCAGTCGTCGTTGCGCGACATCGTGATTCGCGGCAGCTTTGATGGCGAGGCGTTCTGCGCGCAGATCGAGCGCATTGGTCTGTCGTACCGCATCTCGCACAACGGCACGCAGATCGATGCCAAGGTGCTCACGCCGCGCACCGCGCAGCTCAACGCGCTGATGCCGTTCAAGGCACCGCCTGACTTGTCGAAGTTCTTGCTCTCGCCGATGCCGGGCCTGCTGGTCGACGTGGCCGTGGCACCGGGGCAGAAGGTGATGGCGGGCGAGAAGCTGGCCGTGATCGAGGCGATGAAGATGGAAAACATCTTGCTCGCCACTCAGGATTGCGTCGTCTCCAAAGTGTCTGCCACGAAGGGCGAAAGCCTCTCGGTCGACCAGGTCATCATCGAGTTCCAATGAACACGAACCGTCCCTTCAAGGTGCTGGGCATCCAGCAAGTCGCCATCGGCGGGCCCAGCAAGGACCGGTTGCGCACGCTATGGGTCGACAAGCTGGGGCTCGAGGTCACCGGCAACTTCGTCAGCGAGCGCGAGAACGTCGACGAAGACATCTGCGCGATGGGCAAGGGTGCGTTCAAGGTCGAGGTCGATCTGATGCAGCCGCTCGACCCCGACAAAAAGCCTGCGGTGCACACCACGCCGCTCAACCACATCGGCCTGTGGATCGACGACCTGCCGAAGGCGGTGGAGTGGCTCGCGGCCAACGGCGTGCGCTTTGCGCCAGGCGGCATCCGCAAGGGCGCGGCGGGCTACGACATCTGTTTCGTGCACCCCAAGAGCAACGACGAGTTCCCGGTCGCGGGCGAGGGCGTGCTGATCGAGCTGGTGCAGGCGCCGCCGGAGATCGTGGCGGCGCTGGGCTGAATCAGGCCCCAGGCTGAGGGCCTTCGTAGCCTTCGATCACCACCAGGTCGGCGGTGGAGACCGGCAGCCTGAACTTCATCGCGGCCTGGTACTCCGGCGAGTGCCAGCAATCGAGCGCGGCCTGGTAGCTGGGGAACTCGATCACCACGTTGCGGGCACGGGTCGTGCCCTCCAGCACCTGGTGCTGGCCCGCACGCGCCAGGAAGCGTGCGCCGTATTTGGCAAAGGGCACGGCATTCGCTGTCACGTAGACCTTGTACTGCTCCGGGTCGGTGATGTCGACGCGCACGATCCAGTAGCCTTTGGCCATTTCGTTCTCCTGTGGGTTGGGCAAGGCCCGCCACGTTACAGCAAGTGCCTCGCTAACGCCTTGGTGACAGACGCGGCGTGCCTGGCGCCCCGAAACTGCCCCGCACACCGAGGAGACGCCCCATGCTGACCGGTCCCATCCTGCCGACGCTGCTGCGCCTGGCGCTGCCGAATGTGCTGGCCATGGGCTCGGCCACCGCGGTGGGCATCGCCGAGACGGCCTACATCGGCCAACTCGGCCTCACGCCGCTGGCGGCGATGGCACTGGTGTTCCCGTTCGCGATGCTGATGCAGATGTTCTCGGCGGGTGCGATGGGCGGGGGCATCTCGTCGGCGGTGGCGCGTGCGCTGGGCGGCAAGGACGTGGTGCGCGCCGAGACGCTGGCCTTGCATGCGGCGCTGATCGGCCTGACCTGCGGGTTGTTCTTCACCGCCTTCTTCCTGCTCTTCGGCCCGCTGCTCTACGCCGGCCTGGGTGGGCGCGGTGAAGTGCTGAGCGAAGCGACACGCTACGCCAACGTGCTGTTTGCCGGTGTGGTGGCGATCTGGCTCACCAACTCGTTGGCCTCGGTGCTGCGCGGCAGTGGCGACATGCGCACACCGTCGGCCGTGATCCTCGGGGCCTCGGCGGTGCAGATCGTGATGGGCGCCTGCCTGGGCCTCGGCTTCGGGCCGTTCCCGCGCCTGGGCATGCCCGGCGTGGCGCTGGGTCAGGTGATCGCGTTCAGCGGTGCCACGCTGTTCTTGCTGCACCGTTTGTGCCGAGCCGATGCCCGCGTGCGCTTGAAATGGAAAGGTGTTCCGCTGAGCCGCGGCATGTTCTTCGACATCCTGCGGGTGGGGGCGTTGGCCTGCCTGTCGCCGCTACAGTCGGTGGCCACGGTGTTGATCATCACGGCGCTGGTGGCGCGCACCGGCGTGGAGTCGCTGGCCGGCTATGGCATCGGCGCACGGCTGGAGTTCTTGCTGATCCCGATTGCCTTCGGCATCGGTGTGGCCGCGGTGCCGATGGTCGGCATGGCGATCGGAGCTGGTGACGTGGCACGTGCACGCCGCGTGGCCTGGACGGCCGGTGGCGTGTCGGCGCTGCTGCTCGCCGTGATCGGCCTGGTGGTGACGGTGGCACCCAACCTGTGGAGCGGCATGTTCACGCAGTCGCCTGGCGTGCTGGCGTCGGCGGCTTCTTACCTGCGTTCGGCCGGCCCGGCCTTCCCGTTCTTCGGCCTCGGGCTCACGCTCTTCTTCGCCTCGCAGGGCGCAGGCAAGGTGATGGGCACGGTGCTCGCAGCGACCGCGCGGCTGGCGGTGGTGGCCGTGGTCGGCTGGATACTGGCCGCGCAGGGTGCCTCGGCCACGGCGATGTTCTTGCTGGTAGGGGCCGCGATGGTGGTCTACGGCCTGGGCGCTTCGGCCGCCATCCACTTCACGTCGTGGGGGCCGCTGACCAAACGCTGACTAAACCGCGACCGGCGCCTTGATCGCTTCGTGGTGCCGGTAGTCGGCGATCTCGAAGTCCTCGAGCTGGTAGTCGAAGATCGATTCCGGCCGGCGCTTGATGCGAAGCGTGGGGTACGGGTAGGGCTTGCGCGTGAGTTGCAGCGCCACCTGCTCGGCGTGGTTGCTGTAGAGGTGGCAGTCGCCGCCCGTCCAGATGAAGTCGCCCACCTTCAGGTCGCACTGCTGGGCCAGCATGTGCGTCAGCAAGGCGTAGCTTGCGATATTGAAGGGCACGCCGAGAAAGATGTCGGCACTGCGCTGGTAGAGCTGGCAGCTCAATTTGCCGTCGGCCACGTAGAACTGAAAGAACGCATGGCAGGGCATCAGCGCCATCTTGGACAGCTCGGCCACGTTCCAGGCGCTCACGATGATGCGGCGCGAGTCGGGGTTGGTCTTGAGCATGTTCACGACCTCGGCGATCTGGTCGATGTGGCCACCATCGGGCGTGGGCCACGAGCGCCACTGCACGCCGTAGACGGGGCCCAGGTCGCCGTTCGGGGCGGCCCATTCGTCCCAGATGGTCACGCCGCGCTCTTGCAGCCATTTGGCGTTGCTGTCGCCGCGCAGGAACCACAGCAACTCAAGAATCACCGCCTTGGTGAACACCTTCTTGGTGGTGACCAGCGGAAAGCCTTCGTTCAGATCGAAGCGCATCTGGTGGCCGAACACGCTCTTGGTGCCGGTGCCGGTGCGGTCGGCCTTGAACACGCCGTGCTCGTTGACATGGCGCATGAGGTCTTCGTACTGCGAGCGGGTGGGGCGGGTCACGTCGAGGGCTCCTGAAGGGGTGCCGGCGGATTATCTCTGAGGCAAAAAAAGGGCGCCTTGCGGCGCCCTTCGGGACGGGTCGACGAATCGATCAGCCTTGCTGCCCGGTCTCGCGCAGGAAGATCTCGACGCGGCGGTTCTTGGCCCGACCGGCATCGCTGGCGTTGTCGGCAATCGGCTCGCGCTCGCCGCGGCCTGAGGTTTCGATGCGGCTGGAGGAAACGCCACGCGCGGTCAGGTAGTCGCGCACGCTGTGGGCGCGCTCCAGCGACAAGGGGTTGTTGATCGAGTCGGAGCCGGTGCTGTCGGTGTGGCCGATGATGCTCAGGCGCACCGCGGTGTCGCCTTGCAGGCTGTTGACGAAGGGGTCGAGCACGGCACGCAGCTCAGGCTTGATGGTGGCGCTGTTGACGTCGAACGAGATGTCGTTTGGCACGTTCAGCTTGAGCTGGTTGTCGGCGGTGCGGGTCACTTCGACGCCGGTGCCCTTGGTGGCCTGCTCCATGGCGACGCGGCGCTCTTCTTGCCGCTTCGACCAGATGTTGCCGACCACGGCGCCGAGCGCGCCGCCGACCACGGCGCCGGTGCCCGTGCTGCCACCGGTGGCCTTGCTGATGACCGCGCCCACGCCCGCGCCGGCGCCGGCGCCGATGGCCGTGCCCTTCTGTGTCGGGCTCATGCTTTCACAGCCGGCGAGCAGCAGCGATGCCACGGCGAAGCCGGCAATGAGGGTACGGGTGGTGTGGCGTTGGTTCATGGAGTTCTCCTGAGATTCGGTTCGGTTTGATTTGCCACCGAGTGTCACAGGGTGGCCAAGAGCGGTCTGTCAGACACTCTCAACGCTTCATGTGGGCGGCGGCCTACAACAGAAACAATTTATTGCTCGAATTGCAGCGCCGCAAGCCGCGCATACAGGCCACCCGCAGCCGCCAGCTCGGCGTGGGTGCCGGTTTCCACGATGCGCCCGTGCTCCATCACCACGATGCGGTCGGCGCGCTGCACGGTGGCGAGCCGGTGCGCGATGACGAGGGTGGTGCGGCCCTGCATGGCTGACTCCAGTGCGGCCTGCACCATGCGCTCGCTTTCGGCGTCGAGCGCGCTGGTGGCTTCGTCGAGCAAGAGCAGCGGCGGGTTCTTCAGCATCGCACGCGCAATGCTGATGCGCTGGCGCTGCCCGCCCGACAGGCGCACGCCGCGCTCGCCGAGAAAGGTGTTGTAGCCCTCGGGCAGCTGGCGGATGAAGTCATCGGCAAACGCGGCGCGGGCAGCGGCCATCACCTCGTCGTCACTCGCCTCGGGCTTGCCGTAGCGGATGTTCTCCAGCGCGTTGGCCGAGAAGATCACGCTGTCTTGCGGCACGATGCCGATGCGCTGGCGCAGCGCGTGCAGCGAGGTGTCGCGTACCGACACGCCGTCGATGCTGACCGTGCCTTCGCTCGTGTCGTAGAAGCGCAGCAGCAGCTGGAACACCGTCGTCTTGCCGGCGCCGCTCGGGCCGACGATGGCGACCGTCTCACCCGGCTGCACCCGCAGGCTCACGTGTTGCAGCGACGGGTGCTGCGGCCGCGACGGGTAGTGGAAGCTGACGTTGCGCAACTCGAGCGACGAGCCCGCGCGTGTGGCCGGCAGCGCAAGCGCTTGCGCGGGTGACTCGATCGGCGAGCGCGCCGACAGCAACTCCATCAGCCGTTCGGTCGCGCCGGCTGCGCGCAGCAAGTCGCCATACACCTCGGACAACACCGCCACGCTGCTCACCAGGATCACCACATACACCACCGTCTGCCCCAAGTGGCCCGCGCTGATCTGGCCGGCGATCACCGCCTGCGTGCCCTGGTACAGGCCCCACAGCAGCGCGCCGAAGGTGGCGGTGATGATGAAAGCCACCAGGCCCGAGCGCACGCGGGTGCGGCGGATGGCAGTGACGAAGGCGTTTTCGGTCGCCTTGTCGAAGCGCTCGGCTTCGCGCTGCTCCTGGGTGTAGCTCTGCACCACCGGAATCGCGTTCAGCACCTCGGCCGCGATCGCGCTCGAGTCGGCCACGCGGTCCTGGCTGGCACGCGAGAGCTTGCGCACGCGCCGCCCGAAATACAGAGAAGGCAACACCACCAGCACCAGGATGCCCAGCACCTGCGTCATCACATAGGGGTTGGTGATGATCAGCATCAGCATCGCGCCGATGCCCATCACGGTGTTGCGCAGGCCCATGCTGAGGCTGGAGCCCACCACCGTCTGCACGAGTGTGGTGTCGGTGGTCAGGCGCGACAGCACCTCGCCGGTTTGCGTGGTCTCGAAGAACTCGGGGCTTTGTTTCACCACGTGCGCATAGACCGCATTGCGCAAGTCGGCCGTCACCCGCTCGCCCAGCCAGGTGACCATGTAGAAGCGCGCGGCTGAAAAGAGCCCGAGCGCGGCTCCCACGGCAAACAGCGCAAAGAAGTGCTCGCGCAGCGCCAGCATGCGCTCGCCGGGGTCGGCGGCGATCAGGCCCTGGTCGATCAGCGATTTGAGTGCCACCGGGAACACCAGCGTGCTCACCGCCGCCAGCACCAGGAACAAACCCGCCAGCACGATGCGCCCCCGGTAAGGCCGCAGAAACGGGCCCAGGCCGCTCAGTGATTTGACGTTTTTCGAAGGGACGGGGGTGGCGGGTGCAGACATCGGGGCAGTGTAGGGGAGGGCGCGGCCTGGTCGTAGTTCACAGATCAAAGCCTTGACATTGATTGCCTAGGCATATAAATTCACATCACTGAATTCCGACGGCCCCGTGCCTCTTGCCATGTCGCGCCCTTTGCCCCCTGCCGATTTCTACCGCCCCAACGGCTACACCGCCGACGAAAGCGTGGGCTACCTCGTGCGGCGCCTGCTCACCTCGTTGAAGCAGGAAACCGACAAACGCCTGGAGCCGCACGGCCTGACCAACGCGCAATGGGAGCCCCTGTTCAAGCTGAGGAAAGGTGCGGCCTCGACCGTGGCCGAGCTCGCACGCGAGCTGCAAACCGACCCCGGCGCCACCACCCGCCTCCTCGACAGGTTGGAGGCCAAGGGCCTGTGCAAGCGGGTGCGCTCGAACGAAGACCGCCGTGTGGTCAACCTCGAGTTGACCCCCGAAGGTGAGGCCGCGGCCGACAAGATCCCCGGTGCGCTGGTCGAAGTGATGAATGCCCACCTGGCCGGCTTTTCCAAGACCGAGTGGCAGGCACTCACCGGCTACCTGCGCCGCATGCTGGCCAACGGCGAGAACATGCGCGACGGGGCCTGAGTGCCACGCTGGAAATCAAGTTGTACGTTTGTTCAATTGAGTGCCTAAGCAAATAAAGCCTGAACAAGTTTCCTGAAAGACAGACCATGTCCCAGCCCCTCAGATCCCCGCTGCACCGCGTCCGCCGCGCTGCGCAGGCCTTGCCCACCTTGACCGTTTTTGTCGTTGCGCTGGCCTCCAGCCTGGTGCTCACCCTGGCCGGGTGTGCCAGCACCGAAGGCGTCGCGCCACCCGCCGCCAAGAGCCTGCCGCGCGCCGCGCTGGGCGTGAGCGAAACCGCCACAGCCCCGGTGGCCGCCGACTGGTGGCAAGGTTTTGGCGACACCACCTTGTCGGGCCTGGTCGAGCGTGCCTTGGCCGGCAACCCGAGCTTGAAGGCCGCACAAGCGCGCCTGGCTCGCTCGCAAGCGGCGGTCGACAGCGCGCACGCCGCACAAGGCCTGCAGGTCAACGGCTCGCTCGACCTCACCCGCCAGCGTTACACCGCCAACGGCGCGGTGCCGCCGCCACTGGCCGGCTCCTACCGCAGCAGCGGCACGCTGCAGGCGGCGGCTTCGTGGGAGATCGATTTCTTCGGCCGCAACCGCGCGGCGCTCGATGCTGCCGTTGGCAGCCAACGCGCCGCCGAGGCCGATGCCCAGGCCGCGCGCGTGCTATTGGCCAGCAACGTGGCCCGCAGCTATGTGCAGCTGGCCCGCCTGGTCGAGCAGCGTGAGGTGGCGCAGCGCGCGCTGGCGCAGCGCGATGAAATCCTGTCGCTGATCAGGCAGCGTGTGCAGGCCGGGCTCGACACCAACGTGGAGCTGCGCCAGGGCGAAGGCGCCTTGCCCGAAACGCGCGCGCAGCTCGAAGCGCTCGATGAGCAGATCACGCTGACACGCCACGCGCTGGCGGCGCTCACCGCGCAGGGCCCGCAGGCGCTCGACACACTCACGCCGCGCCTGGTGACCGTGCAGGCCGTGCCGCTGCCTGCCAACGTGCCGGCCGACCTGCTGGGCCGCCGCGCCGACATCAGCGCGGCGCGCTGGCGTGTCGAAGCCGCGACCAGCGACGTGGCCTCGGCCCGCGCGCAGTTCTATCCGAACGTGAACCTCACTGCCTTCGTGGGCCTCTCGAGCATCCCCATCGACCGCCTGTTCAGGAGCGGTAGCGAGCAATACGGCGTGGGCCCGGCGATTCGTCTGCCGATCTTCGACTCGGGCCGCCTGCGTGCCAACCTGCGCGGCAAGTCGGCTGACCTCGACGCCGCCGTCGAGACCTACAACGCCACCGTGATCGACGCGGTGCGCGACGTGGCCGACCAGATCAGCTCGCTGCAGTCCATTGCCCGCCAGCAGGCCGAACAAGGCCAGGCGCAGGCCTCGGCCGAGTCGGCCTATGACGTGGCAACGCAGCGCTACAAGGCCGGCCTCGGTACCTACCTCGTGGTGCTCAACGCCGAAGCCAACGTGCTCAACCAGCGCCGCGCAGCGGCCGACCTGAAGGCCCGCGCGCTCGACACCCAGGTTGCCTTGATCCGATCACTGGGTGGCGGGTATGTCGCCAACGCCGCCACCGACACCACCCACACCGCCGCCGTGCGCTGAACCCCTGTCTGGAGAAGAACCCATGAACGCCCCCGAAACCGCCACCCCCGCCGGCAACCCCGCCCGCAAGAAGGCCCTCACCGCGGTGGCTGCGGCCGTCGCCGTGGCCGGGATCGCCTACGGCGCCTACTACGCGCTGGTGCTCAACCACTACGAACACACCGACAACGCCTACGTGCAAGGCAACGTGGTGCAGCTCACGCCCCAGGTCAGTGGCACCGTGCTCGCCATCAACGCCGACGACACCGACTTCGTGAAAGCCGGCCAGGTGATCGTCAGGCTCGACCCGGCCGATGCCCAGGTGGCGCTCGACCAGGCCGAGGCCCAGCTCGCGCAGACGGTGCGCGAAGTGCGCACCCTGTTCGCCAACAACGCCACGCTGAAGGCACAGATCGCGCTGCGCGAGGCTGACCTGGCCCGTGCGCAGAGCGATGTGGCGCGTGCGCAAGACGATGTGTCGCGCCGCAGCCCGCTCTTGGCCACTGGCGCCGTCGGCAAGGAAGAGTTCAACCACGCCAACTCGCAGCTCACTGCCGCCAAGAGCGCGGTGATGGCGGCGCAGTCGGCCGCCTTGGCCGCTCGCGAGCAGCTCACATCGAACCAGGCGCTCACCGACAACACCTCGGTGGAGCAGCACCCGAACGTGCTGCGTGCCTCGGCGCGTGTGCGCGAGGCCTACCTCGCCGTCAAGCGCGCCGACCTGGCCGCGCCGGTCGACGGCTACATCGCCAAGCGCAGCGTGCAGCTCGGCCAGCGGGTGCAGGCGGGTGCGCCACTGATGTCGGTGATTGCGCTCAAGCAGGTCTGGGTCGATGCCAATTTCAAGGAGAGCCAGCTCAAGAACCTGCGCATCGGCCAGCCCGTCACGCTCACCGCCGACATGTACGGCAACAAGGTCGAGTACCACGGCAAGGTCGACGGCCTGGGGGCTGGCACCGGCGCCGCGTTTGCGCTCCTGCCGGCGCAAAACGCCACCGGCAACTGGATCAAGGTGGTGCAGCGCCTGCCGGTGCGTGTGGCGCTCGATGCGCAAGAGGTCGCGGCGCACCCGCTGCGTGTGGGCCTGTCGATGGAAGCGCGAGTCGACGTGAGCGACACCAGCGGCAAGACCCTCGCCGACGCACCGCGCAGCGGCGGCGTGGCGCAACACACCGTGGGCGAAGCCAACCATGCGGATGCCGATGCCGAGGCGCGCAAGATCATCGCCGCCAACCTGGGTCGCGCGGTCAGACCGGCGGTACAAGCCAGCCGTGCGGCCGCGCCCGCCGCGGCCAGCGTGCAGGCCACGGCGGCCGTCATGGCCGCGTCGTCCACCGCCATCGTGTCGGGCAAGTGATATGCGTCCGTTCGCACGGAGTCGGTCGAAGTGCCCCCACTCCGATGCACGCTGGCTTCGACCCTTCGACCGGGCTCAGGACAGGCAGGCTCAGCCCGAACGGAGTGGGTTGTGACGTCACCAAGTGATTTGATGATGGGCCATGGCTCCGTTCGCACTGAGCTTGTCGAAGTGCTTGCACCGCAGTGCACGCAGGCTTCGACAGGCTCAGCCCGAACGGAGTGTGTTCTGAGTTCGCAAAGAGGCTGAGCATGTCTTCCACCACGGCCGATCTTCCGGCTTCTTCCCCGCCGCCCGCTCCCGCGACGCGCTCGCTCAACTTCGCGCCGCTCACCGGCAGCCAGCTCGTGCTGGGCACGGTGGCGCTGTCGCTGGCCACGTTCATGAACGTGCTCGACAGCTCCATCGCCAACGTCTCGATCCCCGCGATCGCCGGTGACATGGGCGTGAGCCCGTCGCAAGGCACCTGGGTCATCACCTCCTTCGGTGTGGCGAATGCCATCTCGGTGCCGCTCACTGGTTGGCTCACCCAGCGTTTCGGCCAGGTGCGGCTCTTCACCGCGAGCATCCTGCTGTTCGTGCTGGCCTCGTGGTTGTGCGGCCTTGCGCCCAACATCGAATCGCTGATTGCCTTTCGTGTGCTGCAAGGCCTGGTGGCCGGGCCGATGATCCCGCTCTCGCAGACCCTGCTGCTCGCCAGCTACCCGCCGGCCAAGGCCGGCATTGCGATGGCGATGTGGGCGATGACGGTGCTGGTGGCGCCGGTGGTCGGCCCGCTGCTCGGCGGCTGGATCACCGACGTGATCTCGTGGCCGTGGATCTTCTACATCAACATCCCCGTCGGGCTGGTCGCGGCGGCCGCCACCTGGTCGATCTACCGCACACGCGACCCGGGCCCGAAGCGCGTGCCGCTCGACTACGTCGGCCTGGCGCTGCTGGTGCTCTTCGTCGGCGCGCTGCAGATCATGATCGACAAGGGCAAGGAGCTCGACTGGTTTGCGTCGACCGAGATCGTCGTGCTGACCGTGGTGGCGGTGGTGAGCTTTTTCTTCTTCCTCGCCTGGGAGCTGACCGAGAAGCACCCCATCGTCGACCTGCGCCTCTTTGCCAGGCGCAACTTCTGGCTCGGCTCCACCTCGCTGGCGATTGCCTACGGCCTCTTCTTCGGCAACGTGGTGCTGATGCCGCTGTGGCTGCAGCAGTACATGGGCTACA
>NZ_JADMJX010000207.1 GCF_018780185.1 Rhizobacter sp. | reverse complement strand
CCTCGCTGGTGGCCAGCGGCTACCCGGTGCGCCTGTCGGGCGAAGACTGCGGCCGCGGCACTTTCACCCACCGTCACGCCGTGCTGCACGACCAGAACCGCGAGAAGTGGGACGAAGGCACCTGGACGCCGCTCGAACACATCGCCGACAGCCAGGCTCCGTTCGTCGTGATCGACTCGCTGCTGTCCGAAGAGGCCGTGCTTGGCTTCGAATACGGCTATGCGGGCTCCGACCCCAACACCCTGGTGATCTGGGAAGCGCAGTTCGGTGACTTCGTCAACGGCGCGCAGGTCGTGATCGACCAGTTCCTTGCATCCGGTGAAGTGAAGTGGGGCCGCGCCAATGGCCTCACGCTGATGCTGCCGCACGGCTACGAAGGCCAGGGCCCCGAGCACAGCTCGGCGCGCCTGGAGCGCTTCATGCAACTCGCCGCCGACAACAACATGCAGATCGTGCAGCCCACATCGGCCAGCCAGATCTTCCACCTGCTGCGCCGGCAGATGGTGCGCATGTTCCGCAAGCCGCTGGTCATCATGACGCCCAAGTCGCTCTTGCGCGCCAAGGATGCATCGTCGCCACTGGCCGAGTTCACCAAGGGCGAGTTCCGCACCGTCATCGGCACCGGCCGCGAAGAGATCGACAACGACAAGGTCAAGCGCGTGATCGCCTGCTCGGGCAAGGTGGCCTACGACCTGATCAAGCGCCGCGACGAGAAGAAGGCCTGGGACACCGTCATCGTGCGTGTGGAGCAGCTCTACCCCTTCCCGCACAAGGCGTTTGCCACCGAGCTGAAGAAGTTCCCGAACGCGACCGACGTGGTCTGGTGCCAGGACGAACCGCAGAACCAGGGGGCGTGGTTCTTCGTGCAGCACTACATCCACGAAAACATGCTCGAAGGCCAGAAGCTCGGCTATGCCGGTCGCCCGGCCTCGGCATCGCCGGCGGTGGGTTATGCCCACCTCCACCAGGAGCAGCAAAAGGCGCTGCTCGACCAGGCCTTCAGCAAGCTCAAGGGTTTCGTCCTCACCAAGTGATGCTTTTCGAACGCGACGCCGGCCGCCCTGCGCCGGTGTCGCTTCGAGCGCTCGGCCGCTCGCATGCGGCCACCAGCGCGGGGTGAACAACAGAAAGATTTGAAATGGCAATCGTAGAAGTCAAAGTTCCGCAGCTTTCAGAGTCCGTGGCCGAAGCCACCTTGCTGCAATGGAAGAAGAAGCCCGGTGAAGCCGTGGCACTCGATGAAATCCTGGTCGAGATCGAAACCGACAAGGTGGTGCTCGAAGTGCCGGCGCCCGCTGCTGGCGTGATGGCCGAGTTGGTCAAGGGTGACGGCGAAAGCTGCACCAGCGACGAAGTCATCGCCAAGATCGACACCACCGCTACCGCGCAAGCTGTGCCGGCTGCCGCCAAGGCAGCGCCCGCCGCCGCGGCAGCCCCAGCACCCGCTGCAGCGGCCGTTGCCACTGGTGGCAGCAAGAGCGACGTGGCCATGCCCGCCGCCGCCAAGCTGATGGCCGACAACAACCTGGCTGCCGGCTCGGTGAGCGGCACCGGCAAGGACGGCCGCGTGACCAAGGGTGATGTGCTGGGTGCATTGTCTGCGCCTGCCAAACCGGCCGCTGCTGCGGTGGTGGCCCCGGTGGCTGCCAGTGTCGCCAAGCCGCTGCCCAGCGTCGCTGCGCCCATCGCCAGCAACCTGGGCGACCGCCCCGAGCAACGCGTGCCGATGAGCCGCCTGCGTGCGCGTGTGGCCGAGCGTCTGCTGCAGTCGCAAGCGACCAACGCCATCCTGACCACGTTCAATGAAGTGAACATGGCGCCGGTGATGGAGATGCGCAAGAAGTTCCAGGAGAAGTTCG
>NZ_JADMJX010000398.1 GCF_018780185.1 Rhizobacter sp. | reverse complement strand
ATGAAGCCGATCTTCTTGCTCTTGCTCATGTGGCCCGCGACCACGCCGTTGAGGTACTGGCCTTCGTCGATGTAGCCGAAGAAGCTGCCGGTGTTCTTGGGGTGCTTGCCTTCGGTCCACATGCCGCCGCAGTGGGCGAAGCGCACGTTCGGGTTCTTGCCCGCCACCGCCAGCATGTGCGGGTCGAAGTAGCCGAACGAGGTGGGGAACAGCAGCGTGGCGCCGTCCTGCGCAATCATGCCCTGCATGGTTTTCTGCACGCCGGTGGTCTCGGGCACGTTCTCTTCTTCCACCGTCTTGATGCCGGGCAGCTTCTTGACCTGGGCGACGGCCTCGGCTTGCGCCTGGTTGTAGCCGTAGTCGTCGCGCGGGCCGACGTAGATGAAGCCCACGGTGAGAGGCGCCTGGCCCTGCACCAGGCCGCTCAGGCCACCGAATGCCGCGGTGGTGCCCACCGCGCCCACCCCCTTGAGAACCTGCCGCCGATTGAAGTCTGACCGTGTCATCGCTGCGCTCCTGTGCCTTGCCTGGCCGTGGTTGAAGGGGCCTCCGCAGGAGTCGTGCCCGAAGGTACGCACCGGCGAGAGGCTGGTTTGAACACCTTCTTGTATACATGCAATGCGTGTGCCAGCCGGCAAGCTGAGCCTCGGGCACCAGGTCGGGGCAGATTTTTGCTGCGCTGCAGTCCCCCGAGATGGGCTGCTCGTCTCCCCGGGGGTGGCCGCCGCACAGGCCGGCGCAGAATGGCTTTGCCATTTGGTTGTGCCGGCCACAAGCCGGCTCGGAACTGCGTCACAAACCAATGAAGCAGAGCCTGCCACCCCACGCGAGCGCGCGCCGGGGCCCCGCCCCAGTGCAGGGCACTCCCCTGTCCATGCAGGAGATGGCGGATCTGTTTACCCAATTCGTTGCCGCCGAGCGGCATGTGCTGTGGGTGATCGACACCCAGCCGCGCGAGCAGGTGCACTACGTCAGCCCGGCCTTCGAGTCGCTCTGGGGTCTCTCTGCGCAGGCGCTGTATGCCGACTCGCGGCTCTGGCTGGACCGGGTGCACCCGGACGACCGCGACAGGGTGACCACCGCCTTTGCATGCTGGGTCGCCTCGCCGCTCACGACGTGCTTTGACGTCGAGTACCGCCTGGTTCGCCCGGACGGCAGCCAGCGCTGGGTGCACAGCCTGGGCCACCCACCGTTGGCCTCGGCCACCCACCACGTGGGGCGCTGCACCGGCATCACCGAAGACATCACCGCGCGCAAGCTGTCTGACCTGGCTCTGGTCGACAGCCAGCGCCGACTCGCCGCGGTGGTGGCCAACATGACCGAGGGCTTGATCATTGCCTCGCCCGAGGGCGTGCTGCGTGAATGGAACCCTGCCGCGCTCGCCCAGCATGAGCTCGACCGCGTGGTGGCCGACGGCATGACCCCGGCGAAGGTCAGCGCCCTCTTCGACGTCTGCAACCTCGCAGGCGAGCGACTGCCGCTGCGGCGTTGGCCCATACCGAGGCTGGTGGCGGGTGAGGTCCTGAAGCAGGAAGACTTCCTCGTGCGCCGCACTGACATCGACTGGCAACGGGTGATGAGCTGCAGCGGCTCGCGCGTGGACGACGCCCAGGGCCGGCCGGAGTTCGTCTTGCTGCAGTGCAGCGACGTCACCGAACGCCGCCGGACCGAGCAAGAAGTGGTGCGCCTGAACAGCGAGCTGGAAAAGCGCGTCGCCGAGCGCACGGCCGAGCTTCAAGAAGCGGTGAAAGAGATCGAGGCTTTCAGCTACTCGGTGTCGCACGACCTGCGGGCGCCGCTGCGCGCGCTCGACGGCTTTTCTCAGGTACTGCTCGAAGAACACGGCCGCCTGTTGCCCGATGAGGGGCGGCGCTATCTCGGCATCATTCGCAGCACCGCCCAGAAGATGGGGCACCTGATCGACGACCTGTTGGCCTTCTCACGCCTGGGCCGCCAGGCGCTCACGCGCCGCCGCGTCAACAGCTTGCAGCTGGTGGGCAGTGCGTTCGACAGCCTGGCCGCGCAGCGCGAGGGCCGCCAGATCGAATGGCGCCTGGGCGAGCTGCCCGATTGCAACGGCGATCTCGCGCTGCTGCGCCAGGTCTGGATCAACCTGCTGGGAAACGCCATCAAGTACACCAGCCAAAGCCCCAAGGCCATCATCGAAGTGGGCAGCCAGAGAACCGCCGACGGTGCGACCGAATTCTTCGTGCGCGACAACGGCGCCGGCTTCGACATGCAATACGTGCACAAGCTGTTTGGTGTGTTCGAGCGCCTGCACCGCAGCGATGAATTCGAGGGCACCGGCGTGGGCCTGGCCATCGTGCAGCGCATCGTGCAGCGCCACGGCGGCGTGGTGCGCGCCGAGGGCGAGGTGGGCCGCGGGGCCACCTTCTTCTTTACGCTGGGTGAAGACGACAAGGGGCTTGAATGAGCACGGTCGAAGCGTTCGAGATCCTGATCGTCGAAGACAACCCGCTCGATGTGGAGATGACGCTGCGCGGCCTGCGCAAGGCCAACATCGTCAACCGCATCCACGTGGTGCGCGACGGCGCCGAGGCGCTCGAGTTCATCTTCTGCGAAGGAGCCTACGCCGCGCGTCGCATGGAAGACGCACCCCGTTTCGTGCTGCTCGACCTGAAGCTGCCCAAGGTCGACGGCCTGGAGGTGCTGGCCCGCATGAAGGCCGACGAACGCACGCGCAGCATTCCGGTGGTGATGCTGACCTCGTCGAAAGAGCAGCGCGACCTGATCGAGAGCTACCAGCTCGGCATCAACAGCTACATCGTCAAGCCGGTCGACTTCGACAACTTCATCCAGGCGGCGCGCGAGATCGGCACCTACTGGTTGATGCTCAACGAAACGCCGTCGTCTTGAGTGTCACCCGCCGGCCCCTCTGGGCGAGCCGGGGCTTGCCACAATGTGGGCATGCTCACGACCGACACCGGCAACATCGAATCCCTGCGCCGCCAGCAGCAACTGGCTTTTGCCGCCTCCGGCCAGGAGGTCGAAGCGGGCGACGCCCACGCCCTGCCACTCCCTCTCGACGAACTGGCGGCCCTGCACCGCAACCACCCCGCCGTGCGCGAGGTCCACGAAGGTGGTCTCACCGCCATCGTCTACAAGCTGCATGCGCAGGGGCGCGACTGGGCGGTCAAGCGCGCGCGCCCGCAATGCCTGGTGAAAAACGTCGACGGGCAGACCTCGTTCCTCAACGAAGTGCAGCGCCGTGCCGAGCTGGCGCGGCTGCAGGCCCAATCGGGTGGTACGCAGCGCTGGCGAGGGCTCACGCCCACTGTCTATGCCTCGCTGCAGCACGGCGTGATCGTCTCACCCTGGATCGACGGCCGCCCGGTGCGCGCCTGGTCGGAGCGCGCCCTGCGCCAGCTTTTCTCGGCGGGGCGTGAACTGGTGCGCGCCGGCTTCTTCGAGTGGGATTTCTGCCCCGGCAACGTGCTCGACGACGGCGATCAGGTGTGGCTGTTCGACTTCGGCTACATGTACCGCTTCGACCCGCTGCGCCACTTCAACAGCGCCGGCACCGGCACCAGCGTGCCGCAGTGCCACCTGGCCGAGCGCATCGAAACCCGACACGTCTTCGGCTGGCTGCTGCAGGTCGAAGAGACCGACGGCCTGGCCGCCGCCCTGCTCGCGTTCCGTTTGGAGAAGTCGATTGCGCTCGACACCTACTTGCAGCTTCACGCCGAGCTGCAAGCCGACGGTGCCGACGCCACCGTGCTCGGCTGGCTGGGTGGCCTCATCGAGCGCTGGCGCGCCGCGCTCGGGGGCGACTTGCGCGGCCTCTACCTGCAAGAAGGGTGGCGCTCGCACACCCTGGACCTGGAAGACGACCTGCACGGCCAGACCTGCACCCCCGGCACCCTGCGGCGTGCCGCCTGGCTGCTGCGCACGCTGCGCGAGGCCTCAGCGCGCCTAGAGGCGGCACCCGCCTTGAGCGCAGACGATGCAGGCCTCAGCACCGGCGACCTGATCGGGCGCTACGAGGCGAAGCAGCGCCTGGCGGCCACCTTGCAACTGACGCCCGCCGCAGCCTGAGCGTCACCAGTTGGCTTCACGCTCCGGCGTGGCGCTGATGCGGTGGATGGACAGGTCGGCGCCTTCGTACTCTTCTTCTTGTGTGAGCCGCAAGCCCGTGGCGGCCTTGATGGCGCCATACACCGCAAACCCCGCCACCAGCGCCCAGGCCACGCCCATCAGCGTGCCCAGCAGCTGCGCCATGAAGCTCACGCCGCCGCGCCCGCCGAGCGCCGTGAGGCCGAAGATGCCGCAGGCCAGGCCACCCCAGGCGCCACACAGGCCGTGCAAGGGCCACACACCGAGCACGTCGTCGATCTTCCATTTGTTCTGCGTGAGGGTGAACATGCCGACGAAGATGCCGCCAGCGATAACCCCGGTGACCAGCGCGCCCGCGGGGTGCATCACGTCCGAGCCGGCGCACACCGCCACCAGGCCGGCCAGTGGCCCGTTGTAGGCAAAGCCCGGGTCGTTGCGGCCCGCCACCACGGCGGCCAGCGTGCCGCCGGCCATGGCCATCAGCGAGTTGACAGCCACCAGGCCCGAGACCTTGTCGATGGTCTGTGCGCTCATCACGTTGAAGCCGAACCAGCCCACCGCCAGCACCCACGAGCCGAGCGCGAGAAACGGGATGCTCGATGGCGGGTGGGCCGAGATGGCGCCGTCTTTCTTGTAGCGGTTGCTGCGCGCGCCCAGCAGCAGCACGGCCGGCAGTGCGAGCCAGCCGCCGAGTGCATGCACGACGATGGAGCCGGCAAAGTCGTGCAGCTCGGCGCCGGTGGTGGCCTTGATCCAGGCCTGCATGCCCCAGTTGCCATTCCAGACCACGCCTTCAAAGAGCGGGTAGACCACGCCGACGATCACGGCGGTGGCCACCAGCTGCGGGTAAAAGCGCGCGCGCTCGGCGATGCCGCCCGAGATGATGGCGGGGATGGCCGCCGCGAAGGTGAGCAGGAAGAAGAACTTCACCAGCTCGTAGCCGTTCTTCGCGGCCAGGGTTTCAGCGCCGCTGAAGAACTGCACGCCATAGGCCACGGTGTAGCCAATGAAGAAATAGACGATGGTCGACACACTGAAGTCGACCAGGATCTTCACCAGCGCATTGACCTGGTTCTTCTTGCGCACCGTGCCCAGCTCCAGAAAGGCAAAGCCGGCATGCATGGCGAGCACCATGATGGCGCCCAGCAGGATGAAGAGGGAATCGACGCCTTGTTTGAGTTGCTCCATGTTCTTCCTTGGCTGAGCAACCCATTGCGCACCGCCACGGAGCGCATTCACAGTCTAGGTGCTCAAAAGCACCACAAGAAAGCAGAATGTGTGCCAGTTTGGGGCGCCCTGGCGCGGTCTTTTGCGCACCGCTTCGGCGCGGCGGGGTGCTTGAGCGCACGACATCGGTGCACCGTGTCGATTCACATCGCGGCCAGGCGGTAGGTGTTGCGCCCACCCGCCTTGGCTTCGTAGAGCGCCCGGTCTGCCGCCGCGAGCAGGGCGGCCGGCTGCATGTTGCCGTCGGTGTGGAAGGCAATGCCGATGCTGGTGGACACGTCCCACAGCCCTTCTTGCAGCTCGAAGCCGCGGTTGACCGCGGCAATGATCTTGCGCGCGATGAACTGCGGCTCGGCGGGGGTGTGCAGTTCCTCCAGGATCACCACGAACTCGTCGCCGGCGAGGCGCGCGACGGTGTCGGTCTCGCGCACGCTGCCCAGCAAGCGCTGGCCAAAGACCCGGAGCACCTCGTCACCCGCGGCGTGACCCAAGGTGTCGTTGATGAGCTTGAACTTGTCGACGTCGAGGAACAGCAGCGCAAGCGGCTTGCCACTGCGGCGGCTGCGTGCCAGGGCGTCGACCAGCCGCTCGTCGAAGCACAGCCGATTGGGCAGGCCGGTGAGTGAGTCGGTGCGCGCCATCTGCATGAGCTGCTCTTCGGCAGCCTTCATTGCGCTGACGTCGATCACCAGCGCGTAGACGCCAGCCACCGAACCGTCGGCCAACACGTCGGGCAGGTAGGTGGTGTGGGTGTGACGCTTCACGCCCAGGGGCGTGCTGAGCATTTCGAACTCGATGCGCTCGCCAGCCAGTGCACGCGCGAGCAGGGGCTTGCGGGGTGCATAGATCTCGGGGCCCAGGGTCTCTTCGACGGTGCGGCCCACGATGGCTTGCGGCTCCACGCCGAGCCAGGTCTTGTAGGTGCCGTTGCAGAACCCGTAGCGCCCGTTTCTGTCGATGTACGAGATCAGCACCGGCAGGTTGTCGGTGATGGTGCGCAGGCGTTGCTCGCTGCCGGCCAGCGCGGCGGTACGCTGGATCACGCGCGCCTCGAGCGTGGCATTGAGCTCGCGCAGGTGAGCCGCGTCCTCGGCCTGTCGCTGTTCATGGCGAGCCAGTGCGTCGCCCAGCAGCTCGGCCTCGCGGTACAGCGGGCTGTTGATCGCGGCGGCGAGACCGCCGGTGTCGAGCCGCGCCGTCAGCTCGCGCATCGGCGCCGCCAGCCGGCGGGCCAGCAGCCACAAGAGCGGGGCCAGCAGCAGGCACAACACGCCGGCGGCCTGCAAGGTGCGCTGCTGCAAAGCGCGGAACTGCGCCATCGCCACGGCCTCCGGCTGGCGCAACACCACGTTCCAACCCAGCCCAGGGTAGCGGCCCGAGCCGCGCGTCTTCGACTCCACGACGAGCACGCCGGCCCCGTCGGGCAGCTTCTTGCCCCGCAAGTCGGCGGAGCCGAGCAGCACGGTGCCATCGGCACTCAACACCAGGGCCTGGGCGTGCTGTTGCTCGACCACCTGGTCGACGAGTTCCAGCTTGATTTGTGCCGCCCAGGTCCAGCTGAGGTGCACGCCAAGCACGCCGGCCAATTCGCCCTTGGCGTTGTGCACCGGGGTCGCGATGTCGACAAAGCGCCAGGGCTCGCTCTGCTTGGGCAACAGCTTCTCGAGCAAGACCGCGCTGTGCACGTCGCCCACGAAGGCGGCGCGCTGCGCGCCGGTGAACCACGGCCGGGACGCCACGTTCACGCCTTGCAGCAAGCCGTCGACCGAGGCCACGACCACGCCCCGGGCGTCGGTCAATCCGATCCAGGTGAACTGCGGGAAGCTGGCGTGCACCTGTTCGAGCGTGCGGCGCACGGCCGGCATGTCGCCACTGCGCGCCACCTGGTCGAGCTGCGCGATCACGCTCACCTCTTCGTAGTGCTGCGCCATGCCGCGGTCGAGCGCGTCGCGCAAGGCGTCGGCGTGCGCCTGCAGGTAGCGCGTGGCCTGCTGGCGGGCCTCGTCGCGCACGAAGCTGTCAATCAGCAGGGTGCAGGTGAGTACCGCGGCGACGGTGGCGCCCATGGCGCCGAGGAACAGCCAGGTGGCAAGCGTGGGTCGCGACGCGCGGCGCAGGAAAAATGGCATCACCCCAGGTCGAAGCTCAGTTCGACCCCTTGATCAGTCGCCCGCTGGCCGACTGGATCGGCCGCGCGTTCATCGGGTACAGCCGCGAGAAGATGCCGATCTGCTCGGGCGAGATCGACACCGGCGTCTGCATCACCATCCACAACACCCCTTCGCTGCACGGCGGTGTGGTGAGCGAGCCCATGTAGGTGAAGTAGCCGCGTTCGGCGGGCAGCAGGCCGTTGAGGTCGATCATGGCCTTGGCGGGCAGCTCCTCGCCCTTTTCCAGCGGCAGGTTGTTCCACACCGTTTGCACGATGGGCTGCACGCTGCCGCGGTCGAGCAGCACGGCGACCACCGCGAGCTTGCCGTCGAGGTCCTTGTGCACCAGGTGGGCCACCATGTCGAACTGGCGGCCGTTGATGCGCTCTTCTGACGGGCGATGGAAGTGGAACTGCAGCAGCTCGAAGCGCCGCCCCATCACCTCGATGCTGTTGCCGGGCGCCAGGTTCACCTGCACCGTGTGGCCGTTGTCGATGACGCGGAAGTTGCTCGGCTTGTAGTCGAACTGCACCGGGTCGAGCTGCACCGCGATGCCATCGCGGATGTCGATCGGGCTTTGCCGCTTGCCGCTGGAGCAGGTTGAAAACTCGGGCTTCATCTGGCCCCAGTGCTCCGGGCCACCCTCGCCCTGGTAGGCCCAGTGCCCGCCATGCGCGGGGCGCTTGGGCGCAGCCGGTGGCCTGGCCACTGCGGCAGCACGGCGTGGTTCGCTCCAGTGGATGCCGGGCTCGGGCGGCACGCCTGGCGACACTGCCGTCGCCCCCCCCACCTGCACCGCACCGGTGGCAGCCGAAGGGCGCGCCACCACGCGCAACACGGCGGGGTCTTTGCTCTCGATCGTCTTGCCGGCGCCCAGCTTCTCGGCCAGGCGTTCGCGCAGCTTGTCCATCGAGTCTTCGGAAGCGGCACCCAGCGGCGGTTTGGGGGCCGGCTTCTTGGCCAGCTTGCCCAGGCTCTCTTCGGCGTCGGGTTCGACGTTGCGGTTCAGGGACGGCTTGCCGGGCGAGGTCTTGATGACCATGTCGGCCGCGCGCAGCAGCGGGGCTCCGGCCAGCAGGCCGAGGCCGACAAGCGCAGCCAACAAGGGGCGCAACGCGATTCGCATGATGAAAAGACTCCGGCACCTGCCCCGCAAGCGGGGGCGTCTGTGCCAGATATCGGCGCTTGGGCCGCAGTCTTTAGGTGACGCGCTTTAGGTGACGCGCGGTTTGACCCAGACCCACGCCACGATGCCGATGCTCATCATCGCGAGCGACGTGGCGGCGAGTGCCACCGTGGAATGCATCACGAGCGGCGCGATCACCCCGGCCACCAGACCGTTGGCCATGCTGCCGATGAAGGCCTGGAAGCTCGACGCCATGCCGCGCCGCTCGGGCACCAGGTCGAGCACCATCAGCGTGACCACCGGCACCATCAGCGCCCAGCCAAACGCAAAGATGGCGATGGGGAACAAGGCCCAGGCGGCCGTCGGAGTGAACAGCAGGTTGAGCGCCAGGTTGAGCAGCGACACCACCAGCATGATCACGAAGCCGTTGCGGATCTGGTGCTTGGGCAACATCCTGCCCGCCAGACGACCCGAGAACCACGCGCCGCCCATGATGCCGGCGATGGTGAGCGTGAAGAACCAGAAGAACTGGCCCGGGCTCAGGTGCAGGTGCTCACCCAGGAACACCGGCGCCGACAGCACGTACAGGAACATGCCGTTGAACGGGATGCCACTCGCCAGCGCGAGCAACAGGAAGCGCGGGTTCGAACCGAGCGCCCAGTAGCCCCGCATCAGGTTGCGCGCGTTGAACGGCTGCTTCTGGTCGTGGTGCAGCGTCTCGGGCAGCAGCTTGAAGTTGGCCACCCACAGCGCCAGACCCACCGCCGTCAGGAACCAGAAGATCGCGTGCCAGTTCAGGTGCACGAAGAGAAAGCCGCCCACCATCGGCGCAATCGCCGGCGCGATGCCGAAGTAGATCGTGACCTGCGACATCACGCGCTGCGCATCGGCGGGCGGGAACATGTCGCGGATCACGGCGCGCGAGACCACGATGCCCGCCCCGGCCGACATGCCCTGCACGGCGCGCCAGAACACCAGTGCACCAATGCTGTCGGCCAGTGCGCAGCCGGCCGAGGCCACGGTGAACAGCGCGATGCCCCACAGCACCACCGGGCGCCGCCCGAAGCTGTCGGACAGCGCGCCATGGAACAGATTCATGATCGCAAAGCCGAACAAATAGGCCGACAGCGTCTGCTGCATCTCGACCGGCGTGGCGCCCACCGACTTCGCAATGCCGGTGAAGGCCGGCAGGTAGGTGTCGATCGAAAACGGCCCCAGCATGCCCAGGCACGCCAGCAAGAAAGCCAGTGCCCAGCGAGGGGCTCGCCAGAGGGTGTGGGCGTCGGGGTTCATGGAAGCGGCCGAGTGTAGTGGCCCCCTGTTGCCCTCGCTGCCAGGCGGGTTCGCCGGGCCGGGCGACCGTTCAGCTCAGCTTCAAGCGCTTGAGCGCCAAACGCTCCACCTGAGCCGCTGGCACCGGCGGGCTGAAGTAATAGCCCTGGTAGTACTCGCACCCATGTTCGGCCAGGAAGGCCAGCTGCCCCGCATGCTCGACGCACTCTGCCACCACCGCCACCCCCAGGCTGTGCGCAAGCGCGATGATGGCGCGCGTGATGGCGGCGTCATCACTGTCGGTGTCGACCTCGCGCACGAACGAACCGTCGATCTTCAGCGTGTCGATCGGAAAACGCTTGAGGTAGCTCAGGCTGGAATAGCCGGTGCCGAAGTCATCGATCGAAATGCCCAGCCCCATCGCTTTGAGCGCACGCAGCGTTTCGACCACCGAGTCAGCATCGTTCATCAACACGCTCTCGGTGATCTCAAGCTCCAGCCGGCTGGCCTCGACCCGGTGTTCGGTCAGGGCCTGGGCCAGCGTCTCCAGCAGTTTGGGATGCTGAAACTGACGCGCCGAGATGTTGATCGCCAGGCGCGGAACCTGATACCCGGCTTCGAGCCAGCTTCGCAGCTGACGACACGCCTCATTCAGCACCCAGTCGCCAATCTGAACGATGAGCCCCGTCTCTTCGGCCAGAGGGATGAACTTGAGTGGCGAGACCAGGCCCCGCTCGGGGTGATGCCAGCGCAACAGCACCTCCATGGACGCCACCGAGTTCGTGGCCACCGACAAGATCGGCTGGAAGTACAGCTCCAGCTCACCACGCACCAGCCCCTGGCGCAAGGCCATGCTCAGCGAGTGCCGTTCGGCCGCAAGCAAGTTCATGCTGGCCTCGAAGAACTGGCAGTTGTTGCGGCCACCGTCTTTGGCGTGGTACATCGCGATGTCGCTGTTTTTGAGCAGCGTGTCGACGTCACGGCCATCGGTCGGGAAAAGCGCGATGCCAATGCTCGCGCTGATGTGCAGCTCCTCGCCGCGTATCTTGAAGGGCGCCGCACAGGCTCGCAGAAGGTCTTGGGCCACCAGGTCGGCGCCGTGTGCCGCGCCCAGCGTTGGCAGCAGCACGATGAACTCGTCGCCGCCCTGGCGCGCCACGGTGTCTTCCTCGCGCACGCACTCGCGCAAGCGCTTGGCCACCTCGATCAACAACTGGTCACCCACGTCGTGACCGAGCGAATCGTTGATGGTCTTGAAGTCATCCAGGTCAATGAACAGCACGGCCGCCATGTCGTGGCTGCGCCGGTCGTGTGCAAGCGCCTGCTCGATGCGGTCTCGCAGCAAGGCACGGTTGGGCAAACCGGTCAGCGCGTCATGGGTCGCCATCTTCACCATGCGGCTCTCGGCTTTCTTGCGCTCGGTCACGTCAATGCGGATCGAGATGAAACGCTCGATGCGGCCCTCGCTGTTGCGCAGCGGCACGATGGAGCTGTCGACCCAGTACAAGCCGCCGTTCTTGCGCCGGTTGCAGATCTCGCCGCGCCAGGTGTCCCCGCGCAGGATGGTGCCCCACATCTGCGCGAAAACCTCTTTGGGGTGGGTCCCAGAGTTGAGGATGCGGTGGTCTTGCCCCATCAGCTCAGACGCCGCGTAGCCGCTGACCGCGCAAAAGGTGTCGTTGACCTCGATGATGCGACCTGACGCATCCGTCACCGACACCAGCGCCTGCGCGTTGATCGCGTGCAGGTAGGTCGTGAGTTCCGCGAAGGCGCGCTCGACGTCGTTCTTGGCCGCCAGCAGCACGTTCGCGTGGCGCGCCTTTTCTTCGGAATCGCTCAACTGCCGAGCAGCGAGCTCCAGGCGGCGCCGCTGTCGCGACAATCGAACACTGAACCAGCCCATCGCAGTGAAGCTGCACAGCAAGATGCCGACGATCAATACGCTCGTTTCACGGATCTGGGTCTGGGCGATGAACTCAACTTTCTGAAGCGGGATCGTGACCGACAGCGCGCCCATCAGCTGGTGCAGGGCGAACTGCTTGCCCGGCTCGACACCCGCGGCCACCCGGCGCGCCTGGATGTCAGGTCGCATCTCATAGGCGTTGTGGCATCCCACGCAACTGGCTTGCGATGCGGGGTCGGCGCGCAGGTAGCGCAGCACCCGTTCGCCGTTGAGCGTTTCCACGCGATAGATCGGCTTCCATGGGGTGGGAGCACCGGGCCGAACTCGATCTTGTTGCTCCAGCTGCGGCCAAGCCCACTGGAGAAAGGCGTCCTTCAACCCCTGGTCGGGGTCGAGATTCCATTTGCTGATGGGGCGGTACTCGTAGAGCGACTTGTCGTGCTCCGATGAGGCCACGCCGACCATCTTCAAGAACTGCGCGGGGATCGGCACGAACCCGGGCATGCCGTCAGAGCTCTCGTGCAACCCGAACCCGTCGCGCCCGAGTTTGCCGCCGATCTCACTGGAGTAAACCGACCGCGCCGTGCTGGCCTGCGTGGCCACCACTTCAGCCACCGTGAGCGCCTGAGTTTCGCTGGTGTTGCGCACCGCATGAGCCACAACGACATAGCTCACCGCCGCCGCCGCCGCGAACGCGGCGATCATGCCCAACACCGTGGGCAGTGAAGACGAGGACTTGAATGCGTTGGAATTCATGCGCCGAGGTGGCTCGAAATTCTCATGCCGGCAGATCCGTCATCTCGCCCATGGCCACACACGGCATGGCAAGCAAGGGGATGAGGGTTCGCGGACGAACTCGGGCGAGAAAACAGGTCATCAGGCCCAGATCATCGGAGAAATCCCCTCCACGTTGAGCGCCGGCGCCTGCGGGCGTGGCCGGCCGCGTGACAAAGCGCACTCTCACAGCCGCCATGCCCGCCATAGGTGTGACGCCGGCGCGCGGGCCGGCAAAAGTGTGAAGCAAGCCGATAGGCCGGATTCTGTGCATTCGGTTTCCCGAACGTGACCGCCATTCCTCTGGGCCGTGCATCACTGCACGGCTCGATGCCACCTACCCGCCAGCTCCGCGGAGCCACATCAACGCTGGCCTATTTGGTGTTGCTGCGCGTAGAGATTGCCCGTTTCACCCGCTGCCTTCTCTTGCGAGAAAACAGCGACTCGTCTCTGTTGCTCTGATCCTCACCTCACGGTGGACAGCCGTTAGCTGCTACGCCGCCCTGTGCAGTCCGGACCTTCCTCCAGTGCCTCCTTTCGGAGATTGCACCAGCGGCGGTCTGGCTTGCTTCACGAGGCGGATTGTCTCACCCGCTCGCCGAGCCCCACGTGGCCCCAGCTTCCTGCGCGAGTAGCACAAAGGCGCGCCAAGCGCTTGATGGAACGCGTAGCTCGAAAGTGCCTACGGAATAAGACAGCCGTGCGATTAAGAATGTCAACACCCCTTTCATACAAAGCCTGAAGGCAATGCAGGGGTGTCGCACCAACAAAAGCGTGCGGCGCAATTCCTTAATCCCACTGGAGACAAAAATGCAATTCACACAAAGTGCCGCCCGCCTGGGCAAGGCATCGATGTTCATCGGCGCGCTGCTTCTTTCGGCCGCGGCTTCGGCCCAAAACCCGTATGAGCGCGGCCCGGCGCCGACCACCGCTTCGCTCGAAGCCACCAAGGGCCCGTTCACGACCAGTTCGTTCACCGTGAGCCGCCCGAGCGGCTACGGCGCCGGCACCGTGTACTACCCCACCAACGCAGGCGGCACGGTCGGCGCCATCGCGGTGGTGCCGGGCTATACCGCACGCCAGTCGAGCATCAACTGGTGGGGCCCGCGCCTGGCCTCGCACGGCTTCGTGGTCATCACCATCGACACCAACTCCACCCTCGACCAGCCCGCCAGCCGCTCGCGCCAGCAGCTGGCCGCGCTCGACCAGGTGGCCACGCTCAGCCGCACCAGCAGCAGCCCGATCTACAACAAGGTCGACACCGCACGCATGGGCGTGATGGGTTGGTCGATGGGTGGTGGCGGCTCGCTGATCTCGGCCAAGGACCGGCCGTCGATCAAGGCCGCCGCGCCGCAAGCACCGTGGGCCAGCCTGGAGAACTTCTCGTCGATCACCGTGCCGACACTGATCTTCGCCTGCGAAGACGACGCCATCGCCCCGGTGAACCAGCATGCCCTGCCGTTCTACAACGACATGACGCGCAACACGAAGCAGTTCATCGAGATCAACAACGGCTCGCACTCCTGCGCCAACAGCGGCAACAGCAACCAGAAGCTGATCGGCAAGAAGGGTGTGGCCTGGATGAAGCGCCACATGGACAACGACACCCGCTACACGTCGTTCGCCTGTGCCAACCCGAACATCACCGCCGTCTCTTCGTTCAAGACCGCCAACTGTTCCTGATGAGGGCTTGACCGCTGCTCCCGCAGCGGTCCCTTGCGGCCTCGGCACTGGTCTTGTGCCAGCGCCGAGGCCGCAAGCTTTTTTACCGGCCCTGGTATTGCACTTTGTTGGGCTGGCGCTCCGGCGTCAGCACAAAGAAGTCGAGGTACTTCTTGAACAGCTTGGTCGACGGTGCGTTCTTGGTCAGCAGGCCATCGGCGCGCAGGCGCTCGGCGACCGTGCGCAGCTCGAGCTTGGCGCCGCCGCGCAGCTCGGGAATGGCAGCCAGGATGCGCTGCACATCGTCGGGCAATGCGGGCGCCGCCGGTGGCTTGGGGGCAGGCGCAGCCGCCTTGCGAGCCGTGGTCGCGCGCTTGCGCGGCGCACTCGCTGGCCTCGAGACAGCCTCGGGCTTCTTCTGGTGCAGCAGGTCGACAAAGGCG
>NZ_JADMJX010000382.1 GCF_018780185.1 Rhizobacter sp. | reverse complement strand
CCCATCTCGTTGTCGTACCAGGCGTAGACCTTGAGCAGCGTGCCGTCGGTGACCATGGTCGACAGCGCATCGACGATCGAGCTGCGCGTGTCGCGTGCGTAATCGGCACTGACGAGCGGGCGTTCCTCATAGCCCAGGATGCCGGCGAGCGCACCGCGCGCGGCCTCGGCAAACAGCGCGTTCACCTCGGCCGCCGTGGTCTCGCGCTTGAGCTCGAACACGCAGTCGGTCAATGAGGCGTTGAGCACCGGCGCGCGCACCGCATGGCCGTTGAGCTTGCCCTTGAGTTCGGGGTAGATCAGCGCGATGGCGGTGGCGCTGCCGGTGGTGGTGGGCGCCAGGCTCAGCATGGCGCTGCGGGCGCGGCGCAGGTCTTTGTGCGGCGCATCGACCACCAGGTTGGTGTTGGTCGGGTCGTGGATGGTGGTGATCTGCCCGTGGCGGATGCCGATCGCCTCGTGCACCACCTTCACCACCGGCGCCAGGCAGTTGGTGGTGCACGACGCGGCGGTGACGATGTTGTGACGGGCGGCGTCATACAGATGGTCGTTCACGCCGACCACGATGTTCAATACGTCGCCCACCTTGACGGGTGCGGCCACGATCACGCGCTTGGCGCCACGGTCGAGGTGGCCTTGCAGCGTTTCGGGGGTGAGGAACTTGCCGGTGCATTCGAGCACGAGGTCGACACCCAGGTCGCCCCAGGGAATGTCGGCCGAGGCCGCATGCGACGAGAAACCCAGGCGGCGGTCGTTGATGCGCAGCGCCTGCTCGCCGTCGGCGGCGATGTCGGCACGCCAGCGGCCTTGCACGCTGTCGAAGGTGAGCAGGTGGGCGGTGGCGTCGACGCCGCCCTTGATCTCGTTCAGGTGCACCACCTCCAGCCGGTTGGCCGCGCGCGGGTCGTCGTGCGGGCGCTCCGCCGCACCCATCGCGGCGCGCAGTGCCAGGCGGCCGATGCGGCCCATGCCGTTGATGCCTACTCTCATGTCGACTCCGTGAAGATCAAGATATTTCCAGAATTGTCGAATCGTAGCCCGCAGCCGTGACAGTTGCGTGACACGAAGCTCCGTTCAGGCTGAGCCTGGCGAAACCAGCGCGTCACTCGAGTGCAGAGTTCAACCTGGCCTGCGGAGCCACTGCACGGAAGCTCGCAAAGTTCTACGCACATTTATGTAAAATGCTATTTACATCAACAGCTTGCATGAGCAAGAATGTTGGCAAATATCCGCGCAATGTACGACTCACCGCACCAGTTCGAACCGTTGTTGCCTGCCCCCCGGCAACAAGAGCCTTTGCTCGCCAAGGCGCATGACCTGGCCCGTAGCGCCACCCAGCTGGCCGGGCAGCCCGTGGCGCCCGAGTTGCGCGCTCTGTTGCGCGGCATGAACTCGTACTACACCAACCGCATCGAAGGTCAGCACACCCGGCCCCACGAGATCGAGCAGGCCTTGCGCAAGGATTTCTCGCGCAACAAGGACCTCGCCGCCCGGCAGCGCCTGGCCGTGGCGCACATCGAGGCCGAGGCCGCCATCGAGCAGCGCTTCAGGGGCGACGACGGCGCGCGGGGGCTCTACAGCGTCGACACTGTGCGGGGCTTGCACCAGGATCTGTTTGCCCGCCTGCCCGCGCAAGATCTGGTCACACCCGAAGGTGAACCCATCGTCCCCGGCGAATTGCGCCCGCGTGATGTGCAAGTCGGCCGCCACGTTGCGCCCACCCATGGCAGCCTGGTCGCGTTTCTGGAGCGTTGGGCCGCCTTTTACGGCGGCGTTCGCCGTGGTGAGGCATCGCTCATCGCGCTGGCCGCGGCGCACCAGCGGCTCGGCTGGATTCACCCCTTTCTCGACGGCAATGGCCGCGTGATGCGCTTGCACACGCATGCGGTGCTGAGCGCGCTGGGTTACACCAATGGCTTGTGGTCACCTCTGCGCGGCTTCGCACGGTCCACCGAGCGCTACTACGCCTTGCTCGCTGATGCCGACGCGCCTCGTGGCGGTGACCTCGATGGCCGCGGCAACCTGAGTGAAAGGGCCCTGGTCGCGTGGATCGACTACGTGCTCGACACGTGTCTCGATCAGGTGCGTTTCATGACCAGCCTGCTCGATCTCTCGGCCATGGAGCGCCGCATCGCGGCTTGCCTGGTGTTTGAAGAAGAAACGCTGCGATCGGGGGTGCGCCGCGAAGCCTTGCGGCCCTTGCATTACCTCTTTCTCACCGGCGGCGAGGTGGACCGTGGCGAGTTCAAGTCAATGATGGGGCTGGGCGACCGCACGGCTGTCTCTGCGCTCACGGCGCTGGTCAAGCGCGGGCTGCTCAAATCCGACACGCCGCAGGGCAAGGTCCGGTTTGCGCTGCCGCTGCATGCGCTGCGCTTTTACTTCCCGGCGTTGTGGCCGGAGGCCGAGGCCGATGCCGAAGGGCATTGAAATCAGCCGCTGCCCAGCAAACGCCTGAACTCGTTCTGCTTCATCGTCAGGTAGTCCGCCCGCTCGACCTCATGCAGCTGCTTCGCGTACTGCTCGGTCGCCGCGAACCAGCGCTCCAGCCGAAGGGTGCGTTGCTGCGCACCCGGTGAGGCGAGGAAGGTGTCGATGGCCAGGTAGTAGCGCATGGTGTTGCGCTCGATCGCGCCGCGCAGGCCGCCGATGTGGCTGCTGCCGGTTTTCGTGAACCCCACCTTGCCGGCGCCCAGGGTCGCCAGATAGCCCTGCATGGCCAGCTTGGCGGCGAAGCCGTAGCCGTAGGCATAACGCAGGTGCAAGAAGGTCTTGCTGCCATCGGCCAGCGGAATCGCTTGCAGCTGGATGCGGTAGTCGCGGGTGGAGAAAGGGCCGGTCTCGGCGCCCAGGCGCACGTCGAGGTAGTCGGCGCTGACGTCATTGAGCTTCAGCGTGAAGGCCACGCGGTAGGCCTCGCTCAGGGGCTGGTCGTGTTTGCGGCCGATGTGCACGCCGAGTGCGTTGCCATTCGCGATGCATTGTTTGGTGTTGAGGTGCAGCATCAGGATCTCGCACCACGCGCCGGGCTGTTGCAGTTGTTCGCGCATCAGCGCAAAGGGTTGCGAGACGACAGCGTCGATGCTGCCTTGCAGCTGCGAGCTGGTTTCGCTGCTGTCGAGCGTCAGAGGGCGCTGAAAGGGGCTGCGATCGAGCTGGGGTGCCAGTTCGGCATGGCGCTCGCGCAGGGTCGCCGCCGAGTTCGGGTCGGCCGCCCGCGCGGGCAGGCAGGCCAGCAGCAGCGTGGCGGCCAGGAGCAGCCAGGCGGGGGCGTGAAGGTGCTTGTGAGCCATTGGCAATTGTCTTTCGGCAGCGGGGAGCAAAACGGGGTTGGAGGCCGAGCCTCGCACGGCAGTTCCAACAAGGCTGTAGGACATCGCCGGGTTCGCGCTCGCGTCGTGCAGTAGGCTGCACCTTTGCACACCTCACACACGGAGACATTGATGGGCAACAGATTGCAGGGCAAGGTCGCGATCATCACCGGCGCCACCAGCGGCATTGGCGAGGCGACCGCGCGCCGTTTCGTGGCCGAAGGCGCCACCGTGATCATGGCCGGGCGAAGCACTGAGCGCGGTGAGGCGTTGGCCAAGGAGCTGGGCGAGCGCGCCCTGTTTCAGGCCGCCGACGTGATGCGCGAGGCCGACATCGCCGCCCTGGTCGACACCGCCCAGGCCCGCTTCGGCCGGCTCGACTGCATGTTCAACAACGCGGGCGGCAACACGCCGGGTGCGCTGGAGACGGTGACCGAGCAGGAGGTCGACTACGCGATGAAGCTGCTCTACGGCAGCGCGCTCTTCGGCATCAAGCACGCGGCGCGGGTGATGGTGGCCAACGGTGGTGGCAGCATCATCAACAACTCCAGCATTGCCGCGCACCGCTTGGGGCAGGGCGCGATGCTGTATTCGTGCGCCAAGGCGGCGGTGAGCCACCTCACGCGGCTTATGGGCGTGCAGCTCGGGCCGCAGGGCATTCGCGTCAACTCGATTTCGCCGGGTGCGATTGCCACCCCCATCTTCTGGGGCGGTGCGAGCACCACCACCGACGAGGTCAACCAGAAGCGCTTGGCCAAGCTGCAGACCAACCTGGCGCACGCCACGCCCACCCCGCGCTCGGGCGTGGCCGACGACATTGCCAACGCGGCGCTGTTTCTCGCGAGCGATGAAGGCAGCTTCGTCAACTGCCATGACCTGGTGGTCGACGGCGGGCGCATCTGGCAGTTCAACGAGCGGCCGCGCGAGGCCTCCTGACCGAACCCATGTCAGACGACAACCAGATTGAGGTGCCGCCCTCGTTCATCACGCTCTTCGTCGAGCCGGGGCGCATCAAGCCCAATGCGTCGCGTGCCGAGATCCAGCAGCGCTACGAGTTTTGCGAAGATTTTGCGAGCATGCTCACCGAGACAGCGCAGAGCCGGCTGTGGGAGCTGGGCATCACCGAGGCCGATGTGCTGGCCCGCATTCACGCCGGCTTGCTCGCAGGGGAGACCGGGGTGAACGAGGCGGAGGCGCAGTGGGTGCTGCGCCGGCTGGCCGAGCTGCTGGGCTGGGAGAGCCCGCAGCTCTGAACCAGCGTTCAGCTGAAGTTGCTTTGGCCGATGCCGGCGATGGCCCATTCGCGGCTGCCGTCGGCCGGCTTCACCAGGTGCCAGATCTCGTCGAACGTGGTCGTGGGCGCGTCCTTTTCCTCGCGGATCAGGCCATGGAAGCGCACGCTGACGATCTGGCGGTCGGCTTCTTGAGCGAAGTCGAGCACCTGGGCGTTGAGCTGCACCACGTCGGTCTGCTGCGTGCTGTTGGCTTGGCGGTCTTGCAGGTCCAGGCGGAAGGTCGCAAACATCTCAGGCGTGGCGAACTGGCGCAGGTCGTCGAGGTTGCCGGCGTCATTGGCCGCTTGCATGCGGATGAAGATGAGCTTGGCGATGCGCTCGAAAGCGGGGGCATCAAAACCGGCGGGCAGGTTGCTCACAGGCGCCAGGGCGGGCTCGGTGATGCCTGCAGGCGCGGCGGCGCTGCCCGAGCCAAATGCGGGGACGTTGGGAATGTTGCCCAACGACGGGCCAGCACCAGCGAACTGCATGCCTTGCGGCGCACCGTTCGTTGCGGGCTTGGGCCCGAAGCGGCGCATCAGGAAGCGCACCAGGAATACCGCGGCCACGGCCAGCAGGATCATCGTGAGGATGTTGCCCATCTCGGCGCCCAAGCCCAGGTGGCTCATCAGTGCGGCGATGCCCAGGCCGGCGGCGATGCCGGCGAGCGGGCCCATCCACGAGCGCTTGGGTGCCGCGGCTGCAGCAGCGCCCGGTGCGGTGGCGCCGGGTGTGGCCGCTGGCTTCGGCGGTACCGTCGGGGACGGCGCCGGTGTTTGCCGCTGCATTCCCGAGGAGCCGCCGCCGCCCAGGCGCTTGGCCTCGACATGGGTGGTGACGAAGCTCAGGCTCAAGAAGGCCACGAACAGGCTCAACAGAATTCGGGTCATGCGGTTTCTCGGGAATGGCGGGAACACCCCGCCTTGGCCCTGGAAGTATGACGCCGACCTGAACGAATTCAAGAAGGGGCTTGCCCGATGGCCGGAATTCAGTCGGCGTGCGGCACGGCGATCAGGTCGATGCGCTGCAGCACCTCGGGCGTCAGCTTGGGGATGAGTTCGGCCGCGGCGAGGTTGCTTTGCAGCTGGCTGATCTTGGAAGCGCCCGTGATGACCGTGCTCACACGCGGGTTTTTGGCGGCCCAGGCGATCGCCAGCTGCGCCATGCTGCAGCCGAGGTCAGCGGCCACCACTTCGAGTTGGGCCACGGCCGCGTTCTTGGCCTGGTCGGTGAGGCTTTCGACGATGAAGGCCATGTCGCGCCGCGCGCCGCGGCTGTCGTCGGGCACGCCGTTCTTGTACTTGCCGGTGAGCAGGCCGCTGGCCAGCGGGCTCCAGGTGGTGAGGCCGAGACCGATGTCTTCGTACAGGCGCAGGTACTGCTTCTCGACACGCTTGCGGTGGAACAGGTGGTACTGCGGCTGCTCCATCAGCGGCTTGTGCAGGTGGTGTTTGTCAGCGATCTCGTAGGCGGCGCGGATGTCACCCGCGCTCCACTCGCTGGTGCCCCAGTAGAGCGCCTTGCCCTGCGTGATCATGTCGCTCATGGCCCAGACGGTTTCTTCGATCGGCGTGTGGGGGTCGGGGCGGTGGCAGTACACCAGGTCGATGAAGTCGAGGCCCATGCGCTGCAGCGAGCCGTCGATGGCCTGCGCGAGGTACTTGCGGTTGAGCGTGGCGCGGCGGTTGATGGCCAGCGGCTCCTTGCGTGCCAGGCCCAGAAAGAACTTGGTCGAGACAATGTAGTTCAGGCGTGGCCATTTCAAGGCCTTGAGTGCCTCGCCCATGACCACTTCGCTTTGGCCGTCGGCATAGGCCTCGGCGTTGTCGAAGAAGTTGACGCCGCCGTCATAGGCCGCCGCCATCATCTCCTTGGCGGCGTTCACGTCGACCTGGTTGTGGTACGTGACCCAGGAGCCCAAGGACAACTCGCTCACTTGCAGGCCGCTGCGGCCGAGGCGTCGGTAATTCATGTGTGCTGATCTCGTGTGGGGGGTGTTGGTGTGTGGGGATTGGTGACTTTCTTTATACCAACGACAAGCCGCTGATTTCGTTGTGCAAGACAGAACGTGGCCTTTGTTATCGTGCCCGCCATGCCACGCTTTGCCGCCAACCTGAGCCTGATGTACGGGGAGCACCCCTTCCTCGACCGCTTTGCGGTGGCGCGCGCCGATGGGTTCGACGCGGTGGAATTCTTGTTCCCCTACGAGCATGCGCCGCAGTTGCTGGCCGACCTGTTGAAGTCGCACGGCTTGCAGCAGGTGCTGTTCAACGCCTCGCCGGGCGATTGGTCAGCCGGTGAGCGGGGTTTGGCCTGTCTGCCGGGACGCGAGAGTGCGTTTCAGAACACCATCGTGCAAGCGCTCGACTACGCCCAGGCCTTGGTCTGCCCACGTGTGCATGTGATGGCCGGACTCGCGTCTGCCGATCAGGACTCGCATAGAACCTATGTGCGCAACCTCGCCTGGGCCGCGCAGCGTGCAGCCGATGTGGGCGTGGGTCTGCTGATCGAGCCCATCAACCCGCGCGACATGCCCGGCTACTTTCTCAGCCGCCAGGCGCACGCGCACGAGCTGGTGATGGAAGTGGGCGCGCCCAACCTCAAGGTGCAGATGGACCTGTACCACTGCCAGATCGTCGAGGGCGACCTGGCAACGAAGCTGCGCCAGTACCTGCCCACCGGGCGTGTGGGCCACATGCAGATCGCCGGAGTGCCCGAGCGGCACGAACCCGATGTGGGCGAGCTGAACTATCCCTACCTGCTGGCGCTGATCGACTCGCTGGGCTACAGCGGCCACATCGGCTGCGAGTACCGCCCGCGCGCCGGCACCTCGGCCGGGCTGGGCTGGATCAAACCCTTCAGGGGTTAGACACCCCGGCTGCCACATGCCCCGAGGGCACGTGCGGCGCGGCGTTTTCGATGTGGCCGGTCTGGTCGTCGAAGAAGAAGTCGGGCTCGAACTCGCGCAAGAACGCGCCCTTGGGCAGGCCGCCCAGGAACATGGCTTCGTCGATGTCGATGTTCCATTCCATCAACGTGCGGATGGCGCGCTCGTGCGCCGGTGCGCTGCGTGCGGTGACGAGGGCGGTGCGGATGCGCATGGCCGGCGACTCCTGGCGCTGCAACAGCTGCAGCGCTTCGAGCAGTGGTTTGAACGGGCCGGCCGCCAGGGGCAGGTCAGCCCGGTCGCGCTCGTGGGCCTGGAAGGCGTCGAGCCCGGCGTGCTGGAACACCCGCTCGGCTTCGTCGGAGAACAGCACCGCGTCGCCGTCGAAGGCAATGCGCACTTCGTTCGGGTGGGCATCGGAGGCGCGGGCCGAGTGCGGGTAGACACGCGCCGCCGGCACGCCGGCCTCCAGCGCTGAGCGCACGTCGGGCTCGTTGGTCGACAAGAACAGGTTGGCGTTGAGTGGCTTGAGGTAGCGCCAAGGCGACTCGCCGCGCGTGAACACGCCACGCTGGATCGGCAGGCCGTAGTGTTTGGCCGAGCGGAACACCCGCATGCCCGACACCGGGTCGTTGCGCGACAGGATCACCACCTCGACCGAGGGTGACTTGGCATTGAAGGCCAGCAGCTTGTTGACCAGCGAAAACGCCACGCCGGGCTTGGCCGGCTCGGCCACACGCTGCAGCTGCAGCTGCATGTAGGCGCGGTCGTCCTTGGCTTCGAAGAGGCGGTTTTCTTCTTCGAAGTCGAACAGGGCACGCGAGGAGATGGCCACGACCAGCTGGCCGGCAAGGGTGACAGGCATGCGGCGGATGATAGTGGGCCGATGGGGCCGCTGAAACAAACGAAACAATGCAGCCCGCGCACGAAACAGCGGTGATACGGGGCGGCGCGACAGTCTGGGCATGCGCACAAGCCGTTGCGCAAGCAGTCGACAAAGCCGCCCGGAGTACCCCATGCCTCAGCTCGTCACCACCACCCTGCAACGCATCTTCTTCCGCCAGGCCGCCGCGCGTGGCCGCTCGACCCGCACGGCGGTGGCGCGCAGCCGCGACGTGCGCTCGCACCGCCCCGACTTCGCCGACACCCGCCCGGTGGTGTTTCGCAGCGAAGCCTTTGCCGAAGACCTGGTGTTGACGCACGGTGCGGCCTGACCTTGGCGCAGCGGTGAGCGCTCCCACCTCCCGCGACTGGATCGCCGCCGTGCTGAGCCAGGCTGACCTGGCCCGATATGATGCGCCCCAGCCATCACAGCCCCGCGGAGCGCAGCTCATGACACAGGGTGACGCCCACACCGGCACCACCGTTCTGGTGGTCGACGACGAACCCGAATTGCGCTCGCTGCTGAGCGAATATTTCAGCCGCCACGGGTTTGCCGTGCGCACCGCGCCCGACGCCCAGGCCGCCCGCGCGGCGATTGCCGAAGCCGCCCCCGACCTGGCCATCCTCGACATCAACATGCCCGGCGAAAACGGCCTGTCGCTCGCCCGATGGCTGCGCGACGCCCACCCGCGTGTCGGCCTGGTGATGCTCACCACCGCCGGCGAGTCGGTCGACCGGGTGGTCGGCCTGGAGTTGGGCGCCGACGACTACATCCCCAAGCCGTTCGAGATGCGCGAGCTGCTGGCGCGCACGCGCTCGGTGTTGCGCCGCTTGAAAGCCTCGGTCGCTGCGCCGGTGAAAGAAGAGCCCGCGCACCGCGTGCGCTTCGGCACCTGCCAGCTCGACCTGGAAGAGCGCCGCCTGTTCGCCGTCGACGGCAGCGAGATCGAAATCAGCGCCGCCGAGTTCGACCTGCTGGCCCTTTTTGCCCGCAACCCCAACCGCCCGCTCAACCGCGACCAGATCATGGAGCAGGCGCACAACCGCGGCTGGGACGTGTTCGACCGCTCGATCGACCTGCGGGTGATGCGCCTGCGCCGCAAGATCGAAACCAACCCTGACAAACCCGAGGTGCTCAAGACCGTGCGCAACGTGGGCTACGTGTTCGTGCCCACAGCGCCGGTTGGACCATGAGCTTGGAGAGGGAGTTTGTCTGGACTGGGCCCAATCAATGGGGCCAGGAAAAATCGCCGCTGCCGCCGCTCGCCCCCGAGCTGATGAGCGCGCTGCTCGACAACATCACCGCCCGCGTGGCGGTGGTGGGCCGTGACCACTGCTTCCTCTACGCCAACCGCGAAGCGCTGGAGTTTTATGGCCAGCCGGCCGAGCAGGTGATTGGCCAGCACCTCTCCAAGGTGCTGGGCGAGGTGGCGTACTCGGGTTACCTGCCCTGGGCCGAGCGCTTGTTCAGTGGCGACACGCTGCGCTGGCAAGGCTGGGTCGAATACCCCACACGCGGTCGTCGCTTTCTGCAAGAGACCATGGTGCCCTTTGCGCCGGCCGGCGGCGAGGTGCAAGGCATCGTGGTGTTTGGCCGTGACCACACCGAGCTCAAGCTGCGCGAAGAGCAGCTCGCCGAACAGTCGGGCCAGCTGCAGGCCAGCGAAGCGCTCAAGGCGGCCATCGTCGACCACGCCCTGGCGGCACTCATCTCGACCGACGGCCAAGGCCGCATCGTCGAGTTCAACCCCGCGGCCGAGGCCATGTTTGGCCGCCGGCGTGCCGACGTGATGGGCCGCTCGGTGAGCGAAGTCATCATGCCCGAGCGTTACCGCGCGCCGCACGAGGCTGGCATCCGCCGCATGGAGTCGGGTGGCGAGGCGCGCGTGCTGGGCAAGCGCATGGAGTTGCATGCACTGCGCGCCGACGGCAGCGAGTTCCCCATCGAGATGGTGTTGTGGCGCACGAACGTGGGGGGCACCGGCTACTACACCGCGTCGCTGGTCGACGTGACCGAGCGCTTCAATGCGACGCAGCAAATCGAGCGCCAACGCGACGCGCTGCGCCAGAGCGAGAAGCTCACCGCCATGGGCAGCCTGCTGGCCGGTGTGGCGCACGAGCTCAACAACCCGCTGGCCATCGTGATGGGCCGCGCGAGCCTGCTCGAAGAAAAATGCGACGACCCGAACCTGCGCGCCGATGTGCAGCGCATTCGCGAAGCCGCCGAACGCTGCGGGCGCATCGTGCGCACCTTCCTCAACATGGCGCGCAGCAAACCCGCCACGCGCGAAAGTGTGTCGCTCAACGACCTGACACGCGCTGCCGCCGAGATGCTGAGCTACAGCTACCGCAGCCATGGCGTCGAGATGCGATTGCACCTGACCGATGGGCTGCCGAGCGTGAAAGCCGATGGCGACCAGATCGGCCAGATCGTGCTCAACCTCCTGGTCAACGCGCAGCAGGCCCTGGCCGGCATGGACGGCGAGCGCCGTGTGCACATCGAGACCGGCGTCGAAGCGCGGCGCGAAAACCGCGAGCCGCGGGTGTGGCTGCGGGTGTCGGACAACGGCCCCGGCGTACCGAACGAACTGCGCGACAAACTCTTCGAGCCCTTCTTCACCACCAAGCCCGAAGGCATCGGCACCGGCCTCGGCCTGGCCCTGTCGCGCTCACTGGCGCGTGACCACGGCGGCGACTTGACGCTGGAGCCCACCTCGCAAAAAGGTGGCGCGACCTTCCGGCTCAACCTGCCCATCAGCGGCGAGCCGGTGCAAGAGTCGGCCCCGGTGCCGCTGCAAGAACCCGACGTCTTGCAGTCGCGCCTGCTGGTGGTGGACGACGAGCCCGAGATCGCTGAGCTGATGCGCGACATGCTCGAAGGCGCGGGTTACGAAGTGGCCACCGCCGAGTCGGGCGCGGTCGCGGTGGCGCTGCTGGAAACGGCACGCTTCGACGCCATCGTCTCCGACCTGCACATGCCCGATATGGATGGCGCCACCCTGTGGCGCGAGGTCGAGCGGCTGCACCCGCTGCTGGCGCGCCGCATGCTCTTTGTGACCGGCGACACCCTGTCGCCCGGCGCACGCGAGTTTTTGCGCGAAGCGCGTTGTGTGGGGCTCGACAAGCCCTTCACCAAGGCCGACCTGTTGGCGGCCGTGGCGCAGCTGCTGGCTTGACGTCCCCGTCATTCCCGCACGCGCGGGAATGACGCCCGATGCTTCATCAAGCAGCACGTGCGACAGAACCACGCGCCGCATCCATCATGGTCTCGCTGACCACGTGGTACAGCGCCACCCAGGCGGCGTGCACCTCATCGGTGTAGGCGTTGCCCAGGCCTTGTTGCAGTGTCTTGAGCAATGCCGCCCCCACGGTCGCGTAGTGCTGGTCTTGCACGCCGTAGTTCACATGCCGCGCGCCCAGCTTGCGCAGCACAGGCACCAGTGCGTCGGGCCGCTCGAGCAAGTCCACCGCGGCGCCGATCATCGTCATCAAGCGCGAGCCTTGCTGTGCCATGTTGCCCTGGAACAGCTGGCGCAGGCTGGGGTCGGCGGTGAAGAGGTTGTCGTAGAAGAGGGCGGCGGCCTGCGGTGCGATGGGTTCGACGAGTGCGAAGCTGCGGCGCACATGTCCGATCTGGACGGGGGTCATGAAGGGGCTCCTGAAATCTGAAGCCCTCAGCATCGCGGCCGCCTGATTCAGCGGTGTTTCACCGACGCGATCGGCGTGTTTCGTTGGTTGCCTGATGCGTTTCAGCGCTTGGGCACGAAGATGAAGTCACCTGCTTCATGCCCCGCAAAACGAATCGGTGCGTACTGCGGCTTTTGCTGCACCTTGAGGCGCATGGCGCGCAGGCTGAAGCGGGCGGCGAGGGTGTCGAACAGCCGGCGTGTCTCGATCGGTTCGTTCACGGCGGCGAGCACGTCGAGCAGGCTGCTGGCAAAGAGCGAGTTGCGACCCGCGCCGCCATCGACCACCGGCTCCAGGCCGCCCGAGGTGAGCGCCACACGGGCGCGCAGCTGAGAGATGGCGCGCAGCGCGTCCCAGTGGCGCTCGCCCACCAGGTCGGCATCGGCCACCGGCAGCGCGGTGCGCGCCATCGTGCCCGAGTAGCACGAGTCGGCGATCACCAGCACCTGGCGCACGCCGAGCGCGTTGATCTGGTCGGTGACGTCGACCACCGACATCCAGTTGCTGCGGTTCTCGCGCTCGCCGTCGACCGGCACCCAGTAGCCGCGCTGGTTGCCTTCATCCACATCGCCATGCCCGGCGTAGAACACGAGCAGGTTGTCTTCGGGCTTCAGGCGGGCACGCAGGGCATTGAAGGCGGCGTACATGTCGCGCCGCGTCGCGTCGAACAAGGTGGTCACCTGGAAGTCGTAGCGCTGCTCCAGCATGCGCTTCATGTCTTGTGCGTCGTTGATCGGGTTCTTCAGCTGCGGCCAGTGGCGGTAGCCCTGGTTGGCGATGATGAGTGCGTGGTAGCGCGTGTTGGGCAGGCCGTGGTTGACCTTGAGCGCGCTGGGTGCGGCGCTCGCCGGCACCGCACGGAAGTTGAGCAAGGCCTGCGTGCCTTGCCGGTCGATCGCGGTGAAGCGCACATCCGAGCTGCCTTGCGACAGGTCGAGCTCGGCGCGGAACAGGCCCTGCGAATCCACCGCCAGCGGCTTGTTGTTGAACATCAACTGGCGCACGCCGGCATCGGAGCTGACCTTGCCGCGCAGCTCGCGCCGCTCGCCCTGGCCACCCAGTGGCACGGTGGGCGCGGCGCCATCTTGCCCCGGCGTGGGCACCACGATCACCGGCTCGACCAGGTCGATGGTGATGCGGCCCGGCACGCCGGCCTGGCCGCTGGCCTGGCGGAACAGGCGCGCGGCGAGCAGCGGGTCACGCTTCACGCCCAGGCCACGCTCGTGCAGCGAGGCGAGGTTGATCAGCGCGCGGCTGTCGCCTTGCTGGCTGGCCTTGGTGTACCAGGTGGCTGCGGTGGCGTAGTCGGGCACCGAGCCGATGCCACGCTCGTACATCTCGCCGACCTGGGTCTGCGCTTCGGCATTGCCTTGTTGTGCAAACGGCAGCCAGATGGCAAGCGCGCGTGCCGGGTCGCGCGTGGCCAGCGCGAACTCGCCGCCGGCCTGCGCGCACTCGTAGGCCGGCAGCTTTTGCGGCCGGCGTGCCGAGAGTGAGGTGGCGATGTTGCCCAGCTGACGCACCTGACCTTGCAGCAGGCAGTCGACGATCATCAGCTGCTCTTCGCTCAGGTTGGCGGGCGGCGTGGGCGCCGTGCTCGCGCAGGCGCTGAGCAGCAGCACGCCGAGGGCGCTCAGGCGTTGGATGACGGTGGCGGCCATTGGCACCGTTCAGATCTCGAACCTGAGGCCCAGGCCGAGGCGCGTTTCGCGCAGGTCGTTGCTGCCGCGCCGGTACGACACGTCGGCAAAGGTAGCGACGCCACGCGTGAACTGCGCGATCACGCCCGCTGCCAGGCCGAAGGAGCTGCGGCTTTCGGTGGCATCGGGGTCGAGCTCGCGCGTCAGCCCGTTGGCGTTCTGGGCGATCACCGGGTCGGCGTTCTTCCACACCCGTTGGCGCCAGCTGACGCGGCCATAGGGCGTCAAGGTGCCGAAGCTCATGCTCACCGGCTGTTGCAGCTGCACGCTCAGCAAGGTGGCCAGCGTGCGCTGCTGTTTTTCGTCGATGCGAAAGCCGGGGCTGGGCGGGTTGCCGGGGTTGGCCAGGTCGCGCTGTTGCGCGTCCAGCGCATCGGTGCGGGTGTCGGTGTATTCCAGCCCGAGCTGCGGCACCACAGCCCGTGGGCCGAAGCGCCAGATGCGGCTGGCGCTGAGCCACAGGCCGATGCTTCGGCTGACGTTGTCGCCGCTGAACTCATTGGGCTCGTCGGTGACGCGAACCGTTTCGAGCTGGGTGCGTGTGAACGAGAGCGCGCCGTCGATGGCGACGGCGTCGCGCGTGAAGTAGCTGAGCGAGGCCGCCAGCGAGGTGCTGCGCGTGTCGACCGTGGTGTCGCTGCGCAAGGTCTGGGTCGGGTCGCCTGGCACAGTCGAAAACTCGGTCTGGCTGCGCTCGATGCGCCCCTTGGCCACGTTGCCGAGCACGCCCACCGCCCACTGCGGAGACAGCATGTGATCGACCGCCAGGCTGAAGCCATGGCTGCGCACCTTCAGAGGCCCGCGCTCGAAGCGCAACGAGGGAGTGGGGCTGCCAGGGCCACCCGCGGCGGGAACGGGGGCATCGGCGGCGACCTGCGGTGAGCCGGGGTCGTTGTTGCGCACCGGGCGGTCTT
>NZ_JADMJX010000135.1 GCF_018780185.1 Rhizobacter sp. | reverse complement strand
ACGGCCACCTGACCAACTGGCTGGCCAAGGAGTCGGCCGGCAACTGGCGCTCGGCGCAGCTGCCCAACGGTTCGTTCGGCTACTGGGGCGGCTCGTTCTATGCCATCCCGAAGAAGGCACAGAACAAGGCCGCGGCCTGGGATTTCATCAAGTTCCTCACGCTCAACAAGGAAATGCAGATCGAGGCCTTCCGCAAGCTCGACGCCTTCCCGTCGCTGATCGCGGCGCAGAACGACCCCTTCCTTGACGAACCCATCGCCTACCTGGGCGGCCAGAAGGCCCGCCAGCAGTGGAAGGTGGCGGCCGACAAGATCCAGGCGATCGCCGTCGACAAGTACGACCCGGTGGCCAAGGACGTGGTCAACGCCGAGCTCGAGAAGGTGCTGGAGCAGAACAAGGACATCAAGACCGCCTTGGCCGACGCCCAGACCGCTCTGAAGAAGCGCGTTCGCCGCTGAAGCAAGCAGCAACCCAATTCCGTTCGGGCTGAGCCTGTCGAAGCCAGCGTGCTGCACGGTGCGGCACTTCGACAAGCTCAGTGCGAACGGAGTGAATGACCCCACCGCTCGCTCATCACGCCATCATGCAGGCCATGTCTGAACCCTTGACCCCGCAAGCGCCCGCTGGCGCCGCGGCCACCGTGCCGCGGCGCAAGAAGCGCTTCGCGTTCCGCGACATCGCGCCTTACGTGTTCATCAGCCCGTTCTTCGTGCTGTTCTGCGTGTTCGGCCTGTTCCCGCTGCTGTTCTCGATGTACCTCTCGTTCCACCGCTGGGAGCCGGCAGCCGGTCTGGCCGCCATGAACTGGGTGGGCCTGGAGAACTACTGGTACGTGATCAAAGACGACGAGTGGTTCCACAAGTCGCTCTACAACACGGTGTGGATGTCGATCGTCTCGGGTGTGCCGCAGCACGCGGTGGCACTGCCGCTCGCGTTCTTCCTGCACCGCGCGTTCGGCCGCTGGCGCAATGCGGTGGTGGGCATCTACTTCCTGCCCTTCATCACCTCCAGCGTGGCGATCTCGCTGGTGTTCTCGACCCTCTTCTCGCGTGACTACGGCGTGGTCAACGCGAGCATCACCGCGCTCTCACAGTGGCCGGTGTTCAGCTGGTTCCTGCCCGCGAACGTGATCGACTGGGGCCAGCCGCAGTACACCAAATGGATGATCTCGTTCGTGGTTTTCTGGCGCTACGTGGGCTGGAACGTGGTGCTCTACCTCTCGGCCATCCAGACCATCCCGAAAGACCTGTTCGAAGCCGCCACCATGGACGGGGCCAAGCCGGTGCAGCAGTTCCGCCACGTCGTGCTGCCGCTCCTGAAGCCGATGATCTTCTTCGCGGTGACGCTCACCATCATCGGCAACCTGCAGCTGTTCGAGGAGCCCTTCATCCTGACCGGCGGCACCGGCGGCATCGACCAGGCCGGCAAGACGGCGGCCATGCACATGTACGCCACCGCCTTCGTCGACGGTGACTTCGGCACCGCATCGAGCATCGCCTGGCTGCTGTTCATGCTGATCGCCGGCGTGACCTGGCTCAACAACCGCGTGCTCGGCCAGCGCGAGGAGAAAGCATCGTGAGCGCCCTCAAGGTCGGCCCGGGCCAACTGAGCGCCTACGCCATCGTGCTCGCTGGCGCGATCATCATGCTGGCGCCGTTCTATTTCATGTTCGTGTTCGCCACCCACTCCGACCGCGAGATCCTCTCGCTGCCGCCGCCGGTGTGGTTCGGCAACCATTTCATCGACAACCTCAAGCTGCTGCTCGAGCGCCTGCCCTACTTCTGGCACAACCTCGGCTGGAGCCTCTACGTGGCGCTCGCCGTCACCGCGGCCAACCTGCTGCTGTGCTCGCTCGCGGGTTATGCGTTTGCGATGTTCGAGTTCAAGTACAAGCAGCAACTGTTCGTCTTCGTGATGGGCACCATGCTGCTGCCGAGCTTCGTGGGCATGATCCCCACCGCGCTCACCATGAGCTGGCTCGGCTGGATGAACGAGCCCAAGGCCCTCATCGTGCCGGCGGCCTGTGGTGCGCTGGGCATCTTCATGATGCGCCAGTACATCACCTCGGCCATTCCGCGCGATCTGCTCGACGCCGCGCGCATCGACGGCTGCAGCGAGTTCGGCATCTACGTTCGCATCGTGCTGCCGCTGATCGGGCCGGCGCTGGGCACGCTCGGCCTCGTCACCTTCATCGGCTCGTGGAACAACTTCATGGGCCCGCTGATCGTGATGCGCGACATGGAGATGTACACCGTGCCGCTCGCGCTGCGCGCACTGCAAGGCACCGGCCAGACGCCCTGGGGCGCCATCAGCGCGGGCTCGTCGATCGCGGTCGTGCCGCTGCTCGTGATCTTCATGCTGGCCTCGCGCCGGCTCATCGAAGGGCTGACCGCCGGTGCGGTCAAGGCCTGATCCTTTCACACCTTCTTCCAGTGACCTCCCTCCGCTGCATCCCCATCTCCGTTCAGGCTCAGGGCGAACGGAGGGTGGCTGAGGCACGGCACTCCTCAAATTGATTTTTGCTTTCAAGGACCCGACGCGTGACCCAGACGAAATTTCCTTCCGGCTTTGTGTGGGGCGTCGCCACCAGTGCCTACCAGATCGAAGGCGCGGCCAACGAAGACGGCCGCGGCCCCTCGATCTGGGACACCTTCTCCCACACCGCCGGCAACACCTTCCAGGGCCACACCGGTGACGTCGCCTGCGACCACTACCACCGCTACCCGCAAGACATCGAGCTGATCGCCGGCCTGGGTGTCGATGCCTACCGCTTTTCGATCGCCTGGCCGCGCGTGCAACCCGCGGGCAAAGGCGCGTGGAATCAGAAGGGCCTCGACTTCTACGACCGCCTGGTCGACGGCCTGCTCGCCAAGGGCATCGCTCCACACGCGACGCTCTACCACTGGGACCTGCCGCAAGCCCTGCAAGACGAGGGCGGCTGGGGCGTGCGTGACACCGCCGACCGCTTTGCCGACTACGCCGACGTGATGGGCCAGCGCCTGGGCGACCGCCTGGCCACCCTGTGCACGCACAACGAGCCCTGGTGCACCGCGCACCTGGGCCACCGCATCGGCCAGTTTGCCCCCGGCGCGCGCGACCCGCAGCTTGCCATCCAGGTGGCGCACCACCTGCTGCTCTCGCACGGCAAGGCGCTGCTCGCGATGCGCGCAAGTGGCGTGAAGGCGCCGCTCGGCATCGTGCTCAACCAGTCGTCGGTGACGCCGGCCACCGCCAGCGCGGCCGATGCGGCCCTCGCCGAGCGCGAATACGCACTCTTCGTGCGCTGGTTCATGGACCCGATCTTTCTCAAGCGGTATCCCACGGCACCCGGGGTGAGCATTTATCCGGTCGCTCATGAAAACGATTTCGACGTGATCGCGCAGCCGCTCGATTTCCTCGGCATCAACTACTACACCCGCATCTGGGCCAGCAGCGAAGAGCCGCCGCGCCCCGCGCCCAACCTGCAGGGCGCCAGCGACATGGGCTGGGAGAACTACCCCCAGGGCCTGACCGAGCTGCTGCTGCAAGACCACCGCGACTACAAGCTGCCGCCGGTCTACATCACCGAAAACGGCACCGCCTGCGCCGACCGCCTGGTCGACGGGCGCGTGAAAGACACCGAGCGCATCGAGTACATGCGCAGCCACCTCGAGGCGATTCGCATCGCGATGCAGGCCGGTGTCGACGTGCGTGGCTTCTTCTACTGGAGCCTGCTCGACAACTACGAGTGGAACTCCGGCTACGACAAGCGCTTCGGGCTGATCCACGTCGACTACGAGACGCAACAACGCACGCCGAAAGACAGCGCGGGCTGGTACCGCAATTTCATCCAGGAGCAACGCTGACATGGCCGCCCTCACCCTGCGCAACATCCGCAAAAGCTACGACAACGACACCGAGGTGATCCGCGGCATTGACCTCGACATCGCCGATGGCGAGTTCAGCGTCTTCGTCGGCCCCTCGGGCTGCGGCAAGTCGACCCTGCTGCGCATGATCGCGGGGCTGGAAGACATCACCGACGGCGACATCCGCATCGGTGGCGACCTCATCAACGACGTGCCGCCCGCACAGCGCGGCGTGGCGATGGTGTTCCAGAGCTACGCGCTCTACCCGCACATGACGGTGGCCGAGAACATGGGCTTTGCGCTCAAGCTCGCCGGCCAGTCAAAAGACGAAGTCAAGAACGCGGTGGGCCGCGCCGCCGAAATCCTGCAGATCACCCACCTGCTCGCGCGCAAGCCCAAGGCGCTGTCGGGCGGGCAACGCCAGCGCGTGGCCATCGGCCGCGCCATCGTGCGCAAGCCCCGGGTGTTCTTGTTCGACGAGCCGCTGTCCAACCTCGATGCCTCGCTGCGCGTGCAGATGCGCATCGAGCTCTCGAAGCTGCACAAGGAGATCGGCAACACCATGGTCTACGTCACGCACGACCAGGTGGAGGCCATGACGCTCGGTGACCGCATTGCGGTGTTCAACGCGGGGCGCATCGAGCAGGTGGGCCCGCCGATGCAGCTCTATGCGCAGCCGGCCAACCAGTTCGTCGCGGGCTTTCTGGGCTCGCCGCGCATGAACTTCATTGCCTGCACCGCCGACGCGGGGCGGGGCGAGCAGATCGAGTTGCGTGTGGACCAGGCCGGCACCGTCACGCTGCCGGGCCGCTGCCCGACGCACGAATCCGGCCCGCTGGTGCTGGGCATCCGCCCCGAGCACCTGGCGCTCACGCGAGCCGGCGATGGCCTGGCCGCCCGCATCGACCTGCTCGAACACCTGGGCGACTCGCTGATCGTGCACGCCAGCCTGCGCGGCAGCAGCAACACCGTGTCGCTGCGCCTGCCCGCCGGCGAGCCCGGTTTGAGCGCCGGCCAAGACATCGGGCTCGTGCCGCTTGCCGCGCACGCCCTGCTCTTCAACGCCAGCGGCCAAGCCCTCGCGCTGCACTGACGTCGACCAAGGACAACCACCACCGAACACCGCGCGCAAGCGCTCACCAGTTTTGGCCACCCCTTTCAGGCCAAAAGCTGCCGCAAGGCAAACGACCCCCCAACCTAACGGAGACAAGGAGACACCCATGAAAACGAAGCCTCTGATCATCGCCATGGCGCTTGCAGGCGCCGCCGGCTCGGCCCTGGCCGCCCCGCCCATCGAGTTTTCCGGCTACATGCGCGCCGGTGTGGGCATCAACGCCGCCGGTGGCAACCAGGTCTGCTTCGGCCTGGCCGGCGCCGACACCAAGTACCGCCTCGGCAACGAGTGTGATTACGTCATCGAGCCCACGTTCGACGCCAAGCTCGCCGAGTACGAAGGCTCCGACTGGCACGTGCGCGTGATGCCCAGCGTCTACAAGGCCTGGGACTCGGGCCAAGGCGCCTATGTCGATTCGAGCGGCGCGGCGCGAAACCTGGGCACCGGGCCCGATACGCTGACCACGCGCTTCGGCCAGATCTACGCCTACGGCAGCAACATCTCGCAATTGGCCAACGGCCGTGTCTGGGCTGGCCGGCGTTTCTACAACCGCCTGCAGACCGGCATCAACGACCAGTTCCTGGAAAACAATGACGGCAACGGCGCCGGCATTGAAGACATGGACCTGGGCGTTGGCAAGCTGAGCATCGCCTTCATGATGGACCCGAACTACGGCGTGCGCGACCCGCTGGACCCGGAAGGCCGTGCGGTCACCAACAACCGCTTCGCCTTGCCCATCCGCATGACGGGCATCAAGGACTTCCCGAACGGTGAGCTGGCGATCTACGTCACGCCCTCCAAGCAGCTGAAGAGCGATGACCAGTCGACGGGCACCGCCATCGAACCGGCCTCGACGCCCAGCGGCCTGGCAGTGGGTGTTTACCAGACCATGAACGGCGTCATCCTCGGTGGCAACACCCTGATCGGCGTGAAGCACGACAAGGAAGGCGAGTCCAAGAACACCCGCGTGGTGTTCCAGCAAAGCGCCAACTTCGGCGCGACGGCGGTGGACTTCATCACCGAGTACCGCGTGGCCAAGCGTGCTGCCGAAGCCGGCAACAAGTGGTTCACCATCGGTGCCCGTGCTGACACGTGGCTCGGCGGCCCATTCCGCTTCCTGGCAGAAGCCGGCCATGACCAGGTCAAGCCCGAGAACGGTGGCGACAAGCTCAACATGACCAAGCTGACCGCAGCGGTCGCCGCGTCGGCTGGCAAGGACGCCGGTTCACGCCCGACGGTGCGCTTGTTTGTCACCCACGCGGTCTGGAACGAGGCCGCGCGCTTGAACCTGGGTGGCAACACCAAGGCGGTCTTCGGTGACAAGAAGGCCGGCACATCCGTCGGCGTCCAGGCAGAAGCCTGGTGGTGAAAACGGCCCGGGCTGCGCCAAGGGGCAGGCTTTGCCGCGGTTGGGGGATCGTGACTTGCCACACGCCCTAAAACGCAGCCCGAGCCGAGGTGACAGGGGGCTCTTCCCCCTGTTGCCAAGGAGTCGCCGCCGAGTGATCAGCACGCTGACGACAGCGGCGGCTTTGATGTCAGAGCGTTGGCCTGGCCCACAAGGCCGGGCCTTTTTTCAGCGGCAAGAAGCGGTCGGTGCGACGACCGTCCAGTAGACGTCGTACAGCGATTTCTCGGCGCCTCGCGGCTTGAATGCCAGCATGTGCAGCGGCAGCGCCCCGGGCCCTTGCGGCGGGGGCTGTTGGTAGAGGGTGACCGCACCCGCGCGTTGGAGGTCGGCCACGTCGACCCAGGGCGACCGTTCGGGCGAGCCGCCTTCGAACACCACCGGGTTCTGGCCCGAGTACACCGACACCATGCCGGCCTCGTAGGTGCCACCCACCACGTAGCGCAGCGGGCAGGGCGTGGCCTGCTTCCATGACTTCATCACCGCATCGGCCAGCGTCTGCGCCGGGTAGAACTGGTCGGGCCGATCGCGCTTGGCGAGCGTGCGCGGGTCCCACACCGAGCGCGAGTAGGTGACCAGCGCGAGCGTGTGGGTCACGAGCGCCAGCAACACCAGCCGCGTCGCCGCCTGCGGGCCGAAGCGGCGCAATCGCCAGGCCAGCCACAGGCTCACGAACTGCACCGATTGAAAGCCCCAGTGGTCTTGCAGGCGCATCCCTTGCGCCAGGCACAACACGGCCAGCACCACCAGCGGCCAGCCCAGCAAGCCCAGCAGCCAGGCCTGGCGTTCGCGCTCGCTGGCCGCGTCATCGACCGGTGCCGCGGCGGGGGTCTTGCGCATCCACAACGCCAACACACCGATGCACAGCAGCGGCCACAACAGCATGCGCAGTTGCAGCGCGCTGAACGACAGCAGCTTGCGCACGCGGCCCAGCGTGTCGAGCTGTTGCACCGTGCTCGACGCGTACTTGAGCGTCACGAACTCGTGGTTCACCACCCACAGCACGTGCGGTGCAAACACCAGCAGCGTGAGCGCCACCGCCATCAGCAGGCCCAGCAGCTTGTCGCGCTCGCGCAGGTGGCCTGCGCGCCACAGCGCAATGATCACGCCCACCAGCGGCACGGCCGACTGGTACTTGGTGAGCATCGCGAGGCCACCCACCAGCCCCAGGCCCAGCCACCAGCCCCAGGCCGAGGTGCGCTTCGAGGCCTGCAAGGCCAGCCACGCCGCGGCGGCGATGCAGCACATCATCACCGAGTTGTGGTTGAGCATCTGCCCTTTCCAGCTGAAGGACCAGTGCAGGCCCCACAACACGATGGCCAGCGATGCGAGGCGCGCGCCGAGCAGCTCGCGCGCCAACAGCCAGGTGAAGCACGCGGTACCGGCGAGCATCAGCGCCGCGACGGCGTAGGTGGCATAGGGTGTGGGCCCCACGAGCTTGATGGTGATGGCCAGCAGCCAGGTCGGCAGCGGCGGGTGCTTGTGGTAGCCCCACTCCATGCTGTGCGCCCAGGTGAACTGCTCGAAGTGGTCGCCTACCTGGCCGGGGTTGATCAGCGCCGGCACCAGCACCCACAGCCCGGCCATCGCCAGCGCAAACCACAGCAGGGGGTCGCGCGCGGCGGGGGTGAGGCGTGTCATGGCAGGCTGGTGCGTCAAGGAGCGCGCGATTGTAGAAGTGGGGTCGGCCGGGCCAGCGGGCTGATAAGGTGGGCGGGCATGACAACCCTGCAGGTCAAGGTCAAACCCAATGCCCGTGTGAGTGCGCTCGAGCAGCAGCCCGACGGCAGCTGGCTCGCGCAACTCAAGTCACCGCCGGTTGACGGCAAGGCCAACCTTGAGCTGATCGCGCTGGTGGCCCAGCACTTCGGGCGGCGCAAGTCGCAGGTGTCGATCCGCAGCGGCGCCTCGGGGCGCATGAAGCTGGTGCAGGTGGACGACGACTGAACGGCACGCTAGGCGAGGTCCTCGTGGATGCAGAGGTAGTTGCCTTCGGTGTCCTTGAACCAGGCCGCCTTCTCTGCGCCCAGCACGCAGACATGGTTGACGGTTTTCAGCCCGGGGAAGTCGTAGTTCTCGAACACCACGCCGGCGCCTTTCAACTCTGCGATGGTGGCGGCAATGTCGCCCACCTGGAAGCTGATCGCGGTGTGGTCCGCCTTGGTGCCTTCGGGCTTCGGGAACAGGGCCAGCGTGCTGCCGCCCACGGTGTAGACAAACTTGCCGTCGGGCCGCAAGCCGCCGGGTTTCAAGCCCAGACGGCCCTCGTAGAAGGCACGAGCACGGGCCATGTCCTTGACGGGAAGCATGGTCGTCACCGACGAGTCGGACAACATGGCACGCCCTTTCGCTGAAGTCGGCCTGGCGGGTGGACATTCCCCCTGCCCGGCCCAGAACTAGCTTAGGCCGAACGACCTGCTTTTTCAGCCTAAAGTTCGGCGCCATGACCACACTTTTCATCTCTGCGTTCTTGCTCGGCCTGGTGTTCAACGCCGCGCCCGGCGCCGTGTTTGCCGAAACCATCCGCCAAGGCGCTCGCGGTGGCTTTCGGCCTGCGCTTGCGGTGCAGGTGGGCTCGCTGGTGGGGGACGCACTGTGGGCTGTGCTCGGCCTGGTCGGCATCGGCCTGCTGCTGCAGCTGCAATGGCTGCGCTGGCCGGTGGGTGTGGCCGGCGTGGTCTACCTGTTGTGGCTGGCCACCGATGCATGGCGTGCGGCGGGCAAGGAGTTCAGCGTGTCGGACACGGGCGAGGTGCAGCGAAGGCAGGCCTTGCGCGCGGGAGTGACGCTGTCGGTCACCAACCCGCAAAACATCGCCTACTGGGCCGCCATGGGCAGCGCGATGGGCGCGGTGGGCGTGCACCAGCCGACCAGCCTCGACTACGGCGTGTTCTTTGCCGGTTTCATGGTGTCGTCGGTGGTGTGGGCGTTTTTCTGCGCCGCGGTGGTCGACCGCCTGTTCCGGCGCGCCGGCGCGCGCTGGGCACGGGTCACCTACAAGCTCTGCGCGCTGGCCTTTCTGGCGCTGGCCCTGGGCTCGGTGCGTGACCTTGCACACGATGTGTCGCGGCTGCCGCTGCGCGACAAACCCGCCGTCACCGCGAAACCTTAGGCCGCCATCCCCTGCTCGTCGTTCACACCCTGGTGGTGGCTGAGGAACAGCCGCCCCTGGAACCAACTTGACCAGCCGGCGGCGCGCAAGGCGTCGAGCACCGGGCCTTTCACTTCCGACAGGTCGAGCCGGATGTCGCGCTCCAGCAGCACGCCTTGCAGTGCACGCAAGGCCTCCAGGCCGCTCATGTCGATGCGGTTGACGGGCGTCATCTGCAGCAGCACACGCTTCGTGCCGGGGTGGGTGTCGAGGTGGCGCGCGACCACACCGAGCAGCTGGCGGGCGTTGGTGAAGAGCAGGCTTTCGTCGATGCGCAGGCTCATCACGCCGGGTGTGATCTCGGTCGCATAACGCTCGACGTTGCGGTAGTGCTCGGTGCCGGGCACGCGGCCGATCAGCGCCGCATGCGGCCGCGCGGTGTGCTTGAGCAGCAGCGCGATCGACACCGCCACACCCACGCCCAGTGCCCACTGCGTGTTTTGCAACACCGTGAGCGCGGCCACCACGCCCATCACCAGCGTCTCGCCGCGCGAGTAGCGCCAGGCGCGGCCGAAGGCGCTCCACTCGGCCGCGGCGAGCACCGGCACCACGATGCTCGCGGCCAGCACGGCGCGCGGCAACCAGGCCAGCGGAGCGGCCAGCACCAGCACCGCGAGCGCGAGGAAGAGCGCCGTCCACACCCCGGCCATGCGGGTGCGCGCCCCGGCATCGGCATTGACCGCGCTGCGCGAAAAACTGCCGCCGACCACCATGCCACCCCCCACCCCGGCCGCGAGGTTGGCCGCCGCGAGGCCCGCCAGCTCGCGCCGGCCGTCGACATGCTCACCGCGTTGCAGCGCCAGGCTTTCGGCCACCGCAAAGCTGCTGACGAAGGTGACCAGCGCGATCAGCGCCGCGCCCGGCAAGAGCTGCCACCACAGGGTGGCGTCGAACGGCGGCAGCGCGAGCGGCAACCCGAGCTCGGGCAGGCTGCCCACCACCGCCACCCCGTGCAGCGGCGCCGAGGTGGCCCAGGCCAGCAGCGCCGCGGCGCAGATGACGACGAGCGGCCACGCCCGCCCCAGCCGCCGCGGCAGGTAGGGCCGCGCGAGCGCCAACAGCAACAAGGCCCCGAGGCCAAAGCCCGCGGTGGCGGCGTGCCCCCAGCTGCCACTGCGCCACCAGGAGGCGAACAACTCGGGTGCGTTGGTGCCGCGTGCCGGGCTGCCCAGCAAGGCCGGCAGCTGCGACAAGGCGATCGACACCGCCGCGCCGGTCGAGAAGCCCTGCAACACCGGCGCGCTCAGCAGCGCCGCCAATGCATCGAGCTTGAGCAGCGCGGCCGCCGCGAGCAGCAGCCCCACCTCGGTGGCCAGCACCAGCGCGGCCAGCGTGGGGCTCACGCCGCCGGGGCCGACCGCCGGCGCCATCACCTGCGCCGTCATCAGCGCGAGCACGGCAGTCGGGCCGACGGCATTGACGCTGCTCGACCCGAGCGCCGCGTAGGCCAGCAGCGGCAACAGGCTCGCGTAGATGCCCACCTGCGGCGGCAGCCCGGCGAGCAGCGCGTAGGCCAGGCACTGCGGGATCAGCAGCACCGACACCACGGCGGCGGCCAGCAGGTCGTCTTTCAAGCCGGCCTGTCGGTACTGGCGAAAACGGGTCGCGAACATGCGCCCGATTGTCATCGCTCGTGCAGCCTCGGCGCTTGACGGCGGGTTCTGCTGCGCCGCACCATGGCGGCTTCAACCGCCAGGGAGCCCCCCATGACCTACCTCAACTTCAACCCGCAGGTGCACTGGCCCTTCAGTGGCTCGGTGACGCAAGACATCCACCCCAGCCTGCTGCTCAAGGCGCGCAGCAGCGACACCGAGGTGCGTGTGCTGCGCGAGGTGGCCTCGTACGGCAAGCAGATCGGCGTGCTGAGCGACCTGCTGCTGGCGCTGGTGGCGAGCGTGCAACACAAGAAGTTCGACGCCGACGGTGAGCACGCACTCGAACAGTTGCGTGAGATGGTGGAAGACATCAAGCGCATCAAGGCCCAGCAAAACCCGTTGCCCGAGGACGCCGACGCGGCACGCGCGCTGATCGTGGCGCTGAAAGAACGTTTCCCGGAGCTGAAGACCACGTAAAGTCCCGGCTGTCTTCGGTGCCACGTCCGCCTTCATGCAAGCTGCTCCCCGTCCCGCACGCCCTTCCATCAGCTGTGTCATGCCGGCCTACAACGAGGCCGAGAACCTGCCGGCCTTGCTGACGCAGTTGCTGCCGCAGCTGGCCGCGCTGACCGAGCGCTTCGAGGTGGTGATCGTCGATGACGGCAGCACCGACGCCACCGCCGCTGCCATCGCCCCCTGGGTGCAACAAGGGGGCGTGCGCTACCTGCGCCTGTCGCGCAACTTCGGCAAGGAACACGCACTCACCGCCGGCATCGACCACGCCCGCGGCGAGGTGGTGGTGCTGATGGACGCCGACCTGCAACACCCGGTGGAGATCGTCGCCAGGATGCTCGAAGCCTGGCAGCAGGGCGCCGACATGGTGTGTGCCGCACGCGCCTCGCGGGCCGACGAGAGCTGGACCAAACGGCTCGGCACCGCGCTCTTCTACTGGATCGTCAACCGCAAGGGCAGCAAGGTGCAGATCCCGGTCGATGCGGGCGACTTCAGGTTGATGGACCGGCGCGTCGTCGATGCACTCAAGTCGCTGCCCGAGCGCAACCGTTTCATGAAGGGCTTGTACGCCTGGGTCGGCTTTCGCACCGAGATCATCGATTACGTGCCCGCCGAGCGGCAGGCCGGCCACAGCAGCTTTTCATTGCGCAGCCTGGTGCACCTGGCACTCACTGGCGTGACCGCGTTTTCCAACGTGCCGCTGCGCCTGTGGAGCGGTGCGGGCGCGCTGATCGCCGTCGGCGCGATCGGCTTCGGCATCGTGATCGTGATCGAGCACTTCGTGCGCGGCCACGATGTGCCCGGCTGGGCCACCCTGGTCACGAGCCTGATGTTCTTCAGCGGCGTGCAGCTGCTGTCGATCGGCATCCTCGGCGAATACGTGGGCCGCATCTTTGATGAAGTGAAGCAGCGCCCGATCTACCTGGTGGCGAGCGAACAGGGCACCGGGCTCACGCAGGGCGAGACGCCACATGGCTGAAGTGCGGGCCGAGCGCCGGGCCGCTCCCAAGCCGGCCCGCATCCCCTCGGGGGATCGGCCGATGTCCTCATCGGGCGAGGGGCGCACGCTCACGTTGTGCGCCGACGACTTCGGGCTGTCGAGCGGCATCACACGCGGCATCGCCATGCTCGCGCGTGCGCAACGCCTGTCGGCGATCTCGTGCATCACCAACACGCCGCACTGGCGCGAAGCTGCGCCCTTGCTGCGCGAGCTGCCGCCCACCCTCACCGTGGGCCTGCACTTCAACCTCACCGAAGGCAAGCCACTGAGCCGCGAACTCGCGCGCCTGTGGCCCACGCTGCCGTCGTTGCCGAAGCTGCTGCTGCAGTCGCACTTGCACCGGCTGCCGGTGGCGGCCTTGCGCGTCGAATGGCAGGCGCAGGTCGATGCGTTTGTGCAGGCCACCGGCCGCGCGCCGCAGATGGTCGATGGCCACCAGCATGTGCACCACCTGCCGGTGTTGCGACAGGTGGTGCTCGACGGCATCGCGCCGATGTCGCCACGGCCGGCGGTGCGCAGCACGGCGAACCTGCTCGGGCCGGGGTTTGGGTTCAAGCGCTTCGTGATCGAACGCACCGGTGGGCGCGCGCTGAAGCGCGAGCTGGTGCGGCGCGGCTTGCGTCACAACGCATCTCTGTTGGGAGCGTATGACTTCGTCGTCTACGACTACCGGGCTTTGATGCGCCAATGGCTGGCGCAGTTGCCGCGCGAGGGTGGCTTGCTGTTTTGCCACCCGGCCGAGGTGGCCGATGCGGGTGACGCGATCGGTGATGCGCGCTTGCGCGAGTTCGCGTATTTCGAGGGTGATGCGTTCCTGAGCGACCTGGCCGAGGCGAAGGTCACGCTGGGCGCGAGCTGGGTGCGCGCGTAGTCAGCTGCGCCTGAAGGTCCAGGCGCGGTTGACGGCGAAGGTCAGCACGAGGCCCGTGAGCGTGGCCAGCACCTGGCCGATCAGGTAGTGCCAGCCCATCTTCACCGTGATGGCGACGATGGCCATGCCGACCGCGGCGCCGATCAACGCAGTGGTCTGGAACTTGATCCAGGCGGTGTTCATGGCGCCGCTGTGGTCGAAGGTGAATTTGCGGTTGCCGAAGAAGGCGACTTGGGCGCCGACGACGGCGCCGATGCCCGAGCCGAGGTAGGCGGGCCACTTGAACAGCTCCACGCAGGCGATGAGCACGAGGTAGTGCACGGCGGTGGCGATGGCGCCGATGAAGCCGTAGCGCATGAAGCTCTTGATCACCTTGTGCGACGCCGCTGACTCACCGCCCGTGTGGGCACCGCCCGCCCGTTCGGGCTGAGGTATCGAAGCCTTGTGCCGGCTCCGCGTAGTTTGTTCTTCGTACTTCCAGCGGGTGCGTCGGGATGTCGTCCCGACAGCCGACTTACTTTCTTTTGCTTCGCCAAAAGAAAGTAAGCAAAGAAAAGGCGACCCTGCTCGCCGGTCGGCCTAGGGCCGACTGCTCTGCGCTGCTCGGTCTCTGCAGCTCGCGCAGAACTCGCTACGCGGCCTGCGGCCGCTGCGCTCAAACAGCCGCGCGAAGTCAGATCACGAGGGCGCTGCGCGCCTGCTGCAAAGCCCTGCGCTGCTCGACGGCTCACCAAGGGGACCCAAGAGCAATACGGTCGTTGCTTCGCAACATCCCCATCCACGCCTCGCTTCGCAGCGGCGCGAACGAAGTGATGTGCCGTCATCAAGCCGACGCGAAGCGAGGCCGGCTGGTGTTCATCTTCCCCTTCGGACGAGCTGAGCAGCACAGGGCTTTGCGGGAGCGCGCGACAGCGCGCATCAACCACTGACTTCGGGCGGCTGTTTGAACGCAGCGAGCGAAGCTCGCGTAGTGAGTTCTGCCCGACCCGCAAAGACCGAGCAGCGCAAGGCAGCCCTCGCAACGCGAGGGCCGAGGAGGCTGGGGTCGCTTCTTTGCCTCCTTTCTTGTCGATACAAGAAAGGAGGTCGGCCGCCGGGCCGAACTCCCGGCGCGGCCTCACGCAGTGAACAAGAGCCGAGACAAAACGAGAAGGACAAACCTCAATCCACCTTCGCGCC
>NZ_JADMJX010000010.1 GCF_018780185.1 Rhizobacter sp. | reverse complement strand
GCCCAATGCCGCCCTCAAGCCTCCAGAACAATCGCACTCAGCAGGTCATGAAGACGACCTGTGGTCCCACGGTCGGAGGTGATGTACCTAAACCCGCGCGGACTTCAAGTCGGCAGTCGCTGTGGAATGAAAGACCACATGTCTGCAGAGCCAAACGCCGGCATGTGCCGGAGGTCGATCATTCTTGAAGGAGTGCAACATGCCCCAGACCATCAACACGAACCTGAACTCGCTGAACGCTCAGCGAAACCTCGCCTCTTCACAGGGCTCCCTGTCGGTGGCCATGCAACGCCTGTCATCAGGCCTGCGTGTCAACAGCGCCAAGGACGACGCCGCCGGCCTCGCGATTGCCGAGCGCATGAACTCCCAGGTGCGCGGCATGAACGTCGCCGCCCGCAACGCCAACGACGGCATCTCGCTGTCGCAAACGGCTGAAGGCGCCCTCGGCAAGATCGGTGACGCCATGCAGCGCATGCGTGAACTGGCCGTTCAATCAGCCAACGGAACCAACAACTCGCAAGACCGCGACAACCTGCAGGCCGAGTTTCAGCAGTTGAACGACGAAGTGGCGCGCATCGTCTCGGGCACCCGCTTCAACGGCACCGTGCTGTTCGACGGCACCAGCGGCACCTTCAGCTTCCAGGTGGGCGCCGGCACCGACGCCACCGACACGCTGACGATCAACTCCGTCGACCTGACCACCACCGTCGCAGCCATCGGCGCGCTCAACATCTCCGGCATCGACAACACCGGTGCCCTGGCCGCCATCACGGCGCTGGACACCGGCATCATCGACGTCACGACCGCCCGCGCTTCGTTTGGTGCTGCACAGAATCGCTTCGATTCCGTCATTGGCAGCCTGACTGTTTTTGCCGAAAACCTGTCTGCCGCCCGCGGCCGGATCATGGACGCCGACTTCGCCGCTGAAACCGCCGCCCTGTCGCGTGCACAGATCCTGCAGCAAGCCGGCAACGCCATGGTGGCCCAGGCCAACCAGCTTCCGCAGCAGGTGCTCACCTTGCTGCAACGCTAAAAAGCAGCCTCTCCGGACTCAAGTTCCGGAAATTCCTGCCGACAACGGGATATCCGGGCTTGCTTGGATGTTCCGTGTTTGCGTTTAGGGGCCCTGATCGTGAAGTTTGTCTCACGGTGATGGCCGGAAAGTAGGAGGTGTGCCATGGCGACCATCAGTTCAGCAGGAATCGGCAGCGGTTTGCAGGTCGAAGACATCATCACGAAGTTGATGTCGATCGAGAAACAACCCGTCACGCGGCTGCAGACCCAGGCGTCGACGATTCAGACGAAGATTTCGGCCTTTGGCCAGCTTCAGTCTGCGCTTTCCTCTTTCCGTGACGCTTCGCAGTCCCTCACCCGCGCCACCACCTGGGGCGCTTCCACGGCCACTTCTTCCGACCCCACCTCCATTCAAGTCACGGCCGGCGAAGGCGCGGTGCCCGGCAACTACGCCATCAGTGTGCAGTCGCTGGCGTCTTCGCATGCCGCGGTGACCCGCACCTACGACTCTGCTGACGAACTGGTGGGCGCCGGCACGCTGCGGGTCGAAATCGGCAGCTTCGGCCAGGCCGGCTTTGCGCCGCAGCCCAACCTGGCGGCCATGAGCATCGACATCAGCCCGACCGACTCGCTGGCCACGGTGCGCAACAAGATCAATGCGGCCGGCGCGGGCGTGTCGGCGGTCATCGTGAACGACGTCACCGGCACGCGCCTGGTGATCAGCTCCACCAACCCCGGCAGCAGCAATGCGTTTCGCCTGTCGGGCGATGGCGGCGCGGCCGACCTGAGCTTCGACCCCGACCAGCCCGTCAATGCGATGACGCAGACGCAGGCCCCGGCCGACGCGCAGGTCACGATCAACGGCCTGCAGATCGCGACCTCGGGCAACCGCCTGACCGACACCGTGCAGGGCCTGACCATCAACCTGAACCGCGAAACCACGGGCACGGTGCAAATCAACGTGACCCAGGACAACACCGCGCTCAAGACCTCGGTGCAGGGCTTTGTGGACAGCTACAACGCGCTGGCCAAGATGTTGTCTGCGCAGACCAAGTACGACGAGACCACCAAGAGCGCAGGCAAGCTGCAGGGTGACAGCACCGCGGTCTCGCTGCAGCGGCAGTTGCGCAATGCGCTCACGGCGTCTTCGCCGGCTTCCAGCGTGTACGCGAGCCTCAACTCGGTGGGCGTGGCGCTGCAGGCCGACGGCACCCTGAAGATCGACGACACCAAGCTGACCAGCGCGCTGAACAGCAACCTCACCGAAGTGAGAAGTCTCTTCTCGGCCACCAACGCGACGACGCCGTCCGAAAACGGCATCGCGACCCGGATGCGCCTCTTCGCCGACCAGATGCTCGCCAGCGAAGGCGCGCTCACCACCAAGACCGCCGGTTTGAACACCAGCCTGACGCTCAACCAGAAGCGCCAGGACGAGTTCACCAACCGCATGGCGTTGACCGAAGCCCGGCTGCGCGCCCAGTACTCCGCTCTCGACACCAACATGTCCAGGTTGACCGCGCTCAACACCTACATCACCAACCAGGTGGCGGCGTGGAACAAGAGTTCAGGTTGATGAGGGGCCTGGGTCGCTTCGTGAGCCACGGGAAAGCCCCGCTGTTCTGAAGCAATCCCAGGCTCAAGCAGACGTGATGGCGAACCGATAACCAAACATCTGACCAACGCTACAAGCCCAACAGCCATGTTTGCTTCAGCCGCTTTCTCTGCCCCCACCAAACGCCAGCTCGGCGCCTACCAGCAAGTCCACGTGACGACCGGGGTAGACGGCGCTTCGCCGCACCGCCTGGTGGAGATGCTGTTCCAAGGCCTGCTGGATTCATTTGCACAAGCCCGCGGCGCGATGCGCCAGGGCCAGATCGAAGCCAAGGGCGAGGCCATCGGCCGCGCGGTGCGCATCATCGAAGAAGGCCTGCGGGCCGGCCTCAACGTGGAAGAGGGTGGCCAGCTCGCCGCCGACCTGCGCGACCTGTACGCCTACGTGATCGTGCGCCTGACGTATGCCAACCGCCACAACGACGAATCCGCGATTGCTGAATGTGTGGGCTTGATCGAGCCCCTGAGCGAGGCCTGGGCCCAGATCGGCCAGAAGGCGGCAGCATGAAGCGCACCGAACGCCTGCGCCAAGCCACCCCTACCAGCGTCTCGGGAGACATCATGAACACTGCCCTGCTCCAGTACTACGAAGCCATCGAAAAGGCCAGTGCCGACATGCTGCTGGCCGCCCGCTCGGGCGACTGGGACCAGGTCGTCAAGCTCGAAGGCGCCTGTGCGGTGCTCATCTCGCAGCTCAAGCATGCCGCCAACGCGCAGGCCCTCGACAGCGAAGAGGCGCAGCTCAAGTCGCGCATCATGCAGCGCATCCTTATCAACGACGCCGAGATCCGCCAGCTGGCCGAACCCTGGCTCGAAGACCTCGACGGCATCCTGGCGGGCCGCCCGAAATCCGTTCACTGAACGAGCACACCGAAAGAGCGCTTCGTGGACACCTTGCCGATGCAGCTCGACGCCGTGGCGGCAGCCCACGGTGGGCTGGCCGAGTTCCAGATCACGTCGCAGCCTGAGCTCGTCAAGACGCTCAAGTCGCTGGCCGACGGCAACGTTCTCATCAACCTCAATGGCAGCGACGGCGCGTCGTACACGACCACCTTGTGGGCGATCGACGCCGCGCGCGGCGTGCTGAGCTTCAGCGCCGACGCCGACAGCAACCAGGTGCAAGCCCTGGTCGAGGCCGAAGACGCCGTGGCCGTGGCCTACCTCGACAGCATCAAGCTGCAGTTCGACGTGAGCGGCCTGGTGCTGGTGCGCGGCGGCAAGTCGAGTGCGCTGAACTGCGCCTTCCCGCGTGTGGTCTACCGTTTTCAACGGCGCAGCGGCTACCGCGTGCGCCCGCTGCTGCGCAGCACGCCCGTCGTGCGGGTGCGCCACCCGATGATCCCCGACATGGGCCTCACCCTGCGTGTGCTCGACGTGAGCATTGGCGGCTGTGCGCTCTTCCTGCCCGACGACGTGCCGCCGCTGCAGCCCGGCGTGGTGCTCAATGGCGTGCAGATCGAGCTCGACATGGACACCCGGGTCAGCACCTCGTTGCGCCTGCAGCACGTGACCTCGCTCAACCACGACGCCAAAGGCGTGCGCCTGGGCTGCGAGATCGTCGACCCCTCGGCCGACGTGCTGCGCGCCTTGCAGCGCTACATCGACCAGACGCAAAAGCGCCAGCGCGCACTCGCGCGCTGAGACGCTAGCGTTTCAGCTGCGGCCTGTTGGCTTGCGTCTCGGCCCAGGTGGCCTGGCACTGCCGGTTGAGCTTTTCTTCCATCTCGGGCGAGGTGTCGTTGCCCATGGCCTTTTGCGCGAGTTGGCGCTCCTGCTGGTACTTGGCGCCTTTGCGCACCGAGGCCAGTTCGGCACGCTTCTTCGCGTCGGGCTTCACCTTCCACAGCGCCAGGTAAGCCTCGTCGCGCTTGCCGCGCATGTGGGCGAAGCGGGTTTCGCACTTGGCGTAGCCGAGGTCGAACTGGGCCAGCACCTTGATGTCAGACGGCAGCGCCTGGGCGCTGGATGCCATCAGCCCAAGAAGGGCGAGGGTGATCGAAATTCTCATGGGAGTTGCCTGAGGGTGAAGCCTGTGTCGCCCGGCATTGTGGTCGCGAACCCGTGTGAAGACTGCTACCGAGTGTGGCCGCTCAGCGACGCGGGTCGAGCGTCTTTTCACCGAACACGAACGAGCCTGTGCGGATCTTGCCTTCGTGCACCTGGTAGATGCAGACCAGCTCGATGCGGCCGGGCCCTTCGGGGAAGGTGCGGGTCACTTCTTCGTGGTCGATCACCACATTGCCCATCACCGAACGCTGGATCAGCCGGGCATGCAGGTTGGGTTCACTGAAACGCGGGCCGGTGCGTGCACGCATCTCGGCGTGGCCGCTGGCCACCAGCTTGGCGGGGTGTTCGAATTGTTGGGCGTCTTCGGCGTAGGTGGCGAGCCAGGCCTCGAGGTCGCGTGCGTTGTAGGCGTCGAGCTGGCGCTGGACCACGGCTTCGGGTGAAGAGGAAGGGGGCAGACGCATCGGTGCGATGCCGTCCTTATTGACGTGGGCCCGATGGGCTCGACGGGCCCGGCGCGCCTGACGAGGCCGGCAGGCCGATGCGGCGGGCGGTGTTCTCGATCGCCCGGCTCGCGGCCGACGCGCCGCGGTCGACGGCGCTGGCCGCCGTCTTGACGCCGCGCCCGACGGCACTGGCGGCGGTGGTCACGCCTTTCTTGACAGCGCCTTCCACCTTCACGGCCACATTCGAGGCCTTGTCGGCCACCGTGTTGGCCTTTTCGCCCGGGTTGGCAGCGGCCGACGTGGCCAGCATCGCCAGCACGCTGGCGGCGAGCAGGGTTCGCAGGGGTTGAGTCATCTGGGGCTCCAGCGGGTTGCGAGGTCGTTTGATGATAGCGGCGGCGGCCTCAGCCGCGCGGCAGAAAGCGGGTTTCCAGAAAGCGGGCGATGCAGTCGTTGACACGCTCGGGGTGGGTGATCGGGCCCATGTGCCCGAGGCCGTCGAACTCGACCCACTCCACATGGGGCAGGGTGCGTGTGAGCAGCCGCGCGACACCGAGCGACGAGGCCGGCGAGTCCTTGCCCGTCATGTAGAGCACCGGCATGGGCAGCCCGGCGTACACCTGCAGTGGTGTGGTCTGGCCGAAGAGGGCGCCGGCCCAATCCCGCACGTTGACGATCTGCGCCGCGATGGGGCCTTGGCGCGCCTCGGGCATGCGGGCCCAGGCGCCGGTGCCCATCCAGAAGTCGATGAACACCTCGGCCGCACGCGCGGGGTTGCCGGCATCGAGCGCGGCGCCGGCCTGGTGCACCGCCGCTCGAATGCCCTCGGCCTGGTTCGGTGGTGGCGACTCGGCGTCGAGCAGGGCAAACACCGTGGGTTCGTACAAGACCAGCGCGCTGATGCGCTGCGGCCGAGCCAGTGCGGCCACCAGCGCCGCGGCTGCGCCATACGAATGGCCGACCAGCACGAAGGGTTCACCCGCCAGCGCGAACACCGGTTCGAGCAGGTCCACTTCGTCGTGCAGCCGCAGCGGCCGTTGGTTGGGCCAGGCAGGGCTCTTGCCCGCGCCGTACGAGTCGGGTGCCAGCACGCGAAAGTTCGGTGACAGGCGTTCCATCAGGCCGCGCCACTGGCTGGAGCTGCTGGCGTTGGAGTGCAGGCACACCACGCCCGGGCCGGCGCCGGCGTCGCGAAAAAACGGTGGGGGCTGCTGCATGAGCTGGGTTCGGCAGTGAAGGGCAGGGCGCAGGGTAACGCGACCCGCTGGCAGCCGCCAGCGCCAAACGGCAATGCGCAAGGTGATGCGTTCGGGCGGTGCCCGGCCCGCACTACACCTGCATGTTCATGATTTCGGAGTAAGCCTGAACCAGCTTGTTGCGCACCTGCAGCGTGGCCTGGAAGCCGATCTGCGCCTTTTGCATGGCGACCATGGTTTCTTCAAGGCTGACCGTGGGGTTGCCCATCTGCACCTGACGCTGCATCTCGGAGGCTTCGTTCTGGCTGTTGCTCACGGCACGCAGCGCCTGGGTGAGCTGCTGCTGGAAGCCTGCGCCATCCACCGGCTTGCTGTTGTTGACCAACGGCATGCCGTTCGTGCCAAGACCGGCGCGGGCGGCGGCTTGGGCGAAGTTGAATGGCTTGAGGGTGACGTCCATGGAACAGAACTTTAGGGTTTTCTGTAAGCGGGCATGTCTGGAACTGGCCGTTCTTTGGGAGCCTGTTCGGCCCATCCCGGCCCCTCAAGTTTCCAAATAATCGTTCCCATTCGGGCGGTCTGCCCTGCTCGGTACGAACGACTCCCAAAACACCATGGACAACGCGGTCGCCATTGCCAACCCCAACCAACTCGCTGCCCCGGCCGGCTTCGGCGCGCGGCTGGCAGCGTTGCCGGTCAAGAGCCGTATCAGTCTGGGCGTGGGCGTCGCGGCCCTGATCGCCGTGCTGGCGGCCATCACGATGTGGAGCAGCCAGGGTGACTACAAGGTGCTCTACGCCAACCTGTCCGACAAGGACGGCGGCGCCATCATTGCCCAGCTGTCACAGATGAACGTGCCCTACCGCCACTCCGAAGGCGGCTCGGCCATCCTGGTGCCGGCGGCACAAGTTCACGATCTGCGCCTGAAGCTCGCGTCGGCCGGCCTGCCCAAGGGCTCGGTGGTGGGTTTTGAGCTGATGGATGGCGCGCGTTTTGGCCAGACCCAGTTTCAAGAGCGCCTCACCTTCCAGCGTGGCCTGGAAGGCGAGCTGACCCGCTCGATCACGGCCATGCCTTCCGTGCAAAACGCACGCGTGCACCTGGCCCTGCCCAATCAGAATGGGTTCTTCCGCGAACAGCAAAAGCCCAGTGCCTCCGTGATGCTCACGCTCTACCCCGGTCGCACGCTCGACCGCGCTCAGGTGGCCGGCATCGTGCACCTGGTGTCGAGCAGCGTGCCCGAGATGAACCCCAAGGCGGTGAGCGTGCTCGACCAGACGGGCTCGCTGCTGTCGGGTGCCAGCGACACCAGCTCGGGCGCCGGGCTCGACGCCCAGCAACTGCAGTACGTGAACCAGATCGAGGCCAGCTACAGCAAGCGCATCATCGACATCCTGGAGCCGGTGATCGGCCGCGACAACCTGCGTGCGCAAGTGACCGCCGACGTCGACTTCTCGCAGACCGAGTCGACCTCCGAAGAGTTCAAGCCGAACCAGGGCCCCGACGCACAGGCCACCGTGCGCAGCATGCAAAACAGCGAGCAGAACGGCAGCAACGGCGCCGGCGCGACCGGCATCCCGGGGGCCACTTCCAACCAGCCGCCGGTCGCCGCCACCGCGCCGCTGACCGGTGCCTCGCAGCCGCTGCAAACCGCGCAGGGTGGTGCGGCCGGCGGCCAGAGCAACAGCAGCCGCAACGCGGTGACCAACTACGAAGTCGACAAGACGGTCAAGGTGACGCGCAACGCCACCGGCACGGTGAAGCGCCTGAACGCTGCCGTGGTCGTCAACCACCGCAGCGTGACCGACGCCAAGGGCAAGACGACCGTGGTGCCGCTCACCTCCGACGAGCTGGAAAAACTCAACGTGCTGGTGCGCGAGAGCATCGGCTTCAAGCAAGACCGTGGCGACTCGGTCAAGGTGATCAATGCGCCGTTCAAGGTCGAGGCCGTGGCCAAGGACGACACCCCCCTGTGGAAACAACCGCAGACGGTCGACCTGATGCGCGCCGGTGCCGTGCCCGCCGCCCTGGCCCTGGTGGCCCTGGTGGTGGTGTTCGTGCTGATTCGCCCCGCCCTCAAGGCCGCGCTGCAGCCGCAGGCGCCGCTCGATGCGCGGGGCAATGCGCTCAACGCCGTGGTGGCCGACGAAGAGGCCTTGCCCGCCGCCGAGCCCGAATTCCTGCGCATCGAGTCACCCAAGGTCAGCGCCCACCTCCACAGTGCACGCGCCTTTGCCAAAGAGAACCCCACTGCGGTTGCGAGCATCGTGCGCGGCTGGGTGAATGGCGACACCTTGAAGGCATAAGAGAAAAGCATGGACGCACAAGGACTCGAAGACGCAGCGATTCTGCTGATGTCGCTCGGAGAGGAAGAAGCCTCCGAGGTGTTCAAGCACCTCACGCCCAAGGAGGTGCAGGGCCTGGGCGAAACCATCGCCAAGATGAAGAGCATCCCGCGCGACAAGGTCGAGGGTGTGCTGGAGAAGTTTGCCGTGGTCGCCTCCGAGCAGAGCATGCTCGTGACCGACACCGATGAATATGTGAAGGCCGTGCTGCGCAAGGCGCTGGGCGACGACAAGGCCAACCTGCTGATCGACCGCATCCTGCAAGGCGGCGATGTGAGCGGCATCGAAAGCCTGAAGTGGATGGATGCCCAGTCGGTGGCCGAGTTGCTGCGCAACGAGCACCCGCAGATCGTGGCCGCCATCCTGGTGCACCTCGACTACGACCAGGCGTCTGGTGTGCTCAAGTGCTTCACCGAACGCCAGCGCAACGAAGTGCTGGTGCGCGTGGCCACGCTCGACGGCATCCAGCCCTCGGCGCTGAAAGACCTGAACGAAGTGATGAGCAAGGTGCTCGCTGGCGGCGACAAGCTGCGCAAGGCCTCGCTGGGTGGCGTGAAGACGGCCGCCGAGATGATCAACCTGATGGGTGCGAGCGTCGAGACCGCGGTGCTCGACTACATCCGCGAAGCCGACAACGAGCTCGCGCAGAAGATCATGGACAACATGTTCACCTTCGACGATCTGGAGAAGATCGACGACAAGGGCATCCAGCTGCTGATGAAGGAAGTGCAGTCCGAATCGCTGGTGATCGCGCTCAAGGGCGCCACACCCGAGATGCGCGAGAAGGTGTTCAAGAACATGTCGACCCGCGCCGCCGAGACGCTGCGCGAAGACCTGGAATCTCGCGGCCCGGTGCGCGTGAGCGAGGTCGAGGCCGAGCAGAAGGAAATGTTGAAGATCGTCAGACGTCTGGCCGACGAAGGCCAGATCGTGCTCGGAGGCGGCGGCGACGATGAATTCCTCTAAACCGCCGGGTGGGGGTGCGCCCAAGCCGGCCACGCCGTACAGCCGTTTCATCCCGCGCGAAGAGCTCAACTCCTTCGCTGCCTGGAAGCCGGGTGCGCTCTCCGGCGGTGACGACACGGCGACCTCTCCGGTGCAACGCGCCGAGCCGCCCGCCCCGCCCGCGCCGCCGAAACCGTCGCCCGCCGAAGAGCTGGCCGCGCATGTGCGCGCTGCGCGCACGGCCGGCTACCAAGACGGTTACCGCGATGGCCTGGTGGCGCTCGAAGGTTTCAAACAAAGCTTCGCGGCGCAGATCACCGCCCAGGTCGGCACGCTGATGCAGTCGTACAACCAGCAGCTCGACGACCTGCAGCAAGACATGGCGCGGGCCTTGGCCGTCTCGGCCACCCACCTCGCGCGCCAGATCGTGCGCAGCGAGCTGGTGCAGCGCCCCGAGCTGGTGGCCGCCGTGGCGCAAGAGGCCATCGACACCCTGCTGCTGAGCGCCCACCACATCACGCTGCGTGTGCACCCCGACGATCACACGCTCGTCGCGCAAGGTGCGGCCGACGTGCTGGCGGCGCGTGGGGCACGTTTGTTGTCAGATGCTGCGGTCACACGCGGCGGCTGTGTGGTCGAGTCCGACATCGGTGTGATCGACGCGAGCCTGGAGGCCCGCTGGCGGCGTGCTGCGGCTTCGCTGGGCATTGATGAACACTGGAACGGCGGCCCCGTGCCGGACGACGACGGTGAGGCGAGCGACACATGATCACCTCACCCCTCGAAAAGCAGGCCGTGGCCACCGCCGAGAAGTGGCACCGCTACCTGGCCGACATGCAGACCTTTGCGGCCGAGCCCGTGGCGCTCGAAACCCAAGGCACCCTGGTGCGCGTGGCCGGCCTGGTGCTCGAAGCCGCGGGCATCCGCGTGCCGGTGGGTTCGGTGTGCCAGATCCGCATGGACGACCACCGCGTCGACGGCCAGCCTCCGGTGCTCGCCGAAGTGGTGGGCTTCTCGGGCGACCGCGCCTACCTCATGCCCACCAGCGACGTGCAAGGCCTGGCCAGCGGTGCCCGTGTGGTGCCGCGCCCGTCGCCCATCGTGCCGATGCAGCTCGGTGCCGCTTACCACCCCTGGCGCCGTGGCGAAGACCGCACGCAGCACCTGCCCGTCGGCGACGGCCTGCTCGGGCGTGTGATCGACTCGCATGGCCACCCGATCGACCGCAAGGGCCCGCTCAACCACGTGCACAAGGAGCCGCTGATCCGCCGCTCCATCAACGCGATGGACCGTGACCCGATCCGCCAGCCGCTCGATACCGGCGTGCGCGCGATCAACGCCATGCTCACCGTCGGCCGTGGCCAGCGCATCGGCCTCTTTGCCGGAACCGGCGTCGGCAAGTCGGTGCTGCTGGGCATGATGGCCCGCTACACCGCGGCCGACGTGATCGTCGTCGGCCTGATCGGCGAGCGCGGCCGTGAAGTGAAAGAGTTCATCGAAGACATCCTGGGCGAAGAGGGCATTCGCCGCTCGGTGGTGGTGGCCGCTCCCGCCGACGCGCCGCCGCTCACCCGCATGCAGGGCGCCAACTACGCCACTGCCATTGCCGAACACTTTCGTGACCGTGGCCAGCACGTGCTGCTGCTGATGGACTCGCTGACCCGCTATGCGATGGCGCAGCGCGAGATTGCGTTGGCCATTGGCGAGCCACCGGCCACCAAGGGCTACCCACCGAGCTGCTTTGCCAAGCTGCCGCAGCTGGTGGAGCGCAGCGGCAACGGCATCCATGGCGTGGGCTCGATCACCGCCTTCTACACCGTGCTGAGCGAAGGTGACGACCAGCAAGACCCGATCGCCGACGCGGCGCGCGGCATTCTCGACGGCCACATCGTGCTCAGCCGCGAGCTGGCCGAAGCCGGCCACTACCCCGCGATCGACATCGAACGCTCGATCTCGCGGGTGATGAACAACGTGAGCCCGCCCGAGCACATCGACGCCGCGCGGCGCTTCCGCCAACTGCACGCCAAGCACAACAAGGCACGCGACCTGATCCAGCTCGGTGCCTACACGCCTGGCCACGACAGCGAGCTCGACACCGCCGTGCGCCTGCACCCGCAGATGACCGAGCTGCTGCAGCAAGACATGCACAAACCCGCTTCCTTGCCCCAGAGCCTGCGCGAGCTGCGCGGGCTGGTGGGCGGCTGATCCTTTCCCCGAGGACTTGAATCATGAGCAACCAGAACCCTTCACTCGACCCTCTGATGGCTTTGCTTGGGCAGGCCGAACGCGAGCGCGACGAAACACTGGCCGCAATGCAACGCGCCAATGAAGCGCACCTGGCCGCGCAATCGCAGGCCGACCAGCTGGTGGCCTACCGCACCGAGTACGAAGCGCGCTTTCGTGAGCAGTTCAGCCGCAAGAGCTCGATCGACATCCTGCAGTGTTACCAGGGCTTCAGCGCCCGCCTGGGCCAGGCCATCGACCAGCAAAAGCAGATTGCCGCCCACGCCGCACTGCGGCTCGAAGAGTCGCGCGACGCTGTGCGTGACCAGGAAATGCGTGTCGCCTCGGTGCGCAAGCTGATCGAGCGCCGCCTGCACGAGCTGCGCCAGGTGGCCGACCGCCGCGACCAGAAGCAGACCGACGAGTTCGCTTCGCGCGCCGCCTGGAGCCAGCTGCAGCAGCGCCCCTTGTCGCCGGCCGTCTGATCGAGCCGCCTCAATCGAACCGCCTCACCCGCCTCGCCATGACCTCTGCCATCTCGTCATTTATCGCCCCCGTTGCACCGCAGCCGCAGCCCATGCAGGGCAGCGCGCCGCCCGACAATGGTTTTGCCCGCATGCTCAGCCAGCGCCAGGCGATGGCGCCCGACACGGCCGTGACAAGCCCGCCGCAGCCGGCCGAGCCGGCGCAAGAGCCGAGCGCTCCGAAAGCCAACACCCGCCGTGCCGACGCCCCCGCGCGGCCGAGCAGCGAGCGCCAGGCCAAGGCCGACAAGGCCAAGCCCAGTGCCAACGAGCCAAGCCCCAAGACCGAAGCCGCGCCGCCTGGTGAGGCTGTGGCCGAAACCGACGCCGAAGCTGTCGACCCCGCATTGGCCGAGTGGCTGACTGCGCTCAACCTGCCGGCCGCACCCGCTGAAACGCCCGCCACGGCGCTGGCCCAGGGCGGCGAGCGTGCTGGCCTGGCGTTCAACGGCCAACCCGCCAAAGCCGGCCCGCGCACACCGAGCGACGCGGCGCAGGGCGTGAGCCCGCGCGGCGACGCCGCCCAAGAACTCACCGAGCGTGTGCAGGTGGCGAGCGAAAAACGCGCCAAGCCCGAGCCCGCCACGGCCGAGGCACAAACCGAAGCCTCGACGTGGCAAGCCGCCGTCGAGCGTGTGACGGTGTTGGCTGAAGCCCCGTCGCGCCAGGAGACCCCGGCGCTGGGGGCGCTTGGCGCCGCCGCGCCGGCGCCCGGTGCGACCCGCACGGCCGAAACCGCAGCGCCGGTCGCCGTGAGCATGCCCACGCCGGCCACGGCGCCCGAGTTTGCGCAGTCGCTCGGTGTGCAGGTCAGCGTGCTGGCGCGCGACGGCATCCAGACGGCCGAACTGCACCTCAACCCGGCCGAGATGGGGCCGATCTCGGTGCAGATTGCCCTCGACGGCACCCAGGCCCAGGTCAATTTCGGTGCCGACTCGGCGACCACACGGCAGATCATCGAAAGCGGCCTGCCCGAGCTCGCCGCGGCTTTGCGCGATGCTGGCTTCACCCTCTCGGGTGGCGGGGTGCACAGCCAGGCGCGTGGCCGTGGCGAGGGCGGCGAGGCCTCGGGTGGCTCCCTGTCGGGCAGCCATGGCACGCCAGCTGAGACAGAAGTCACACCACGGCACGTCACGGCCCGCGTGTCAGCGGGCGGCGTGGATCTGTACGCCTGATCCCGCCCGTCATTCCCGCGCAGGCGGGAATCCAGGATGCAGGCGTGGCTGGACGTCGATGCAGCGGTGCGATGCGACGATCCTGAATTCCCGCTTTCGCGGGAATGACGGTGCAGGCGGGGAAGCCGGGCTTTCCTCCCGCTTATCGAGCCATCGGAAACCCCCCCGTTTTCCATAATTTCCTCCATAGCAGGCCCTTTGCGGGCGTGCCTTTGAAGGAGTTTTCATGGCCACTGCCGCCGCTGCCGTTGTCGACGCTGCCGTCGCAGGCGATGCTGCCCCGAAGAAGGGCAAGAAGAAGCTGATCATCATCCTCGCGGCCGTGTTGCTGGTCGCGCTGCTGGGTGGTGGCGCTGCGGTGTTCATGATGAAAAAGAAGGCAGCCGCGGCTGCCGCTGCGGCTGAAGAAGAGGGCGAGACCGACTTGGCCGCTGCCGCCGCAGAAAAGCGCAAGGAGCGCGCCAAACACCCACCCACCTTCGTGCCGCTTGAGCCTTTCGTGGTGAACCTGGCTGACAAGGAAACCGACCGCTTCGCGCAGATCGGCGTGACGCTCGAAGTCGAAGACGCGAAGTTCGCCGAAGAGATGAAGGCCTACATGCCGGCCATTCGCAACGGCATCTTGATGGTGCTCGCGCACAAGACCTCGGCCCAGCTGCTGTCTCGCGACGGCAAGCTCGCCCTGGCCCGCGAAATCATGCGCGAAGCCGTGTTGCCGCTGGGCATCGACGTCAGCGCCGCCGAGGCGCCGGCGCAAGCCGCTGTGCGCGAGGAACAGCAAGACGAGGAAGACCCGGACGCCGAGCCCGCCTCCAAGCAGCGCAAGAAGCAAGCCGTGGTGATCAACCCGGTCAAGCAAGTGCACTTCTCCAATTTCATCGTGCAGTAAATGGCCCCCCAGTCGTTTCACTCCTGCCCCCAAGGGGCGCCACCCATCGGGCCGGGGAACCCGTCCCTTGGGCGTGGCTGGATGTCCGCTTTCAACGCCGTTGGCGTTGTCGCGGGTTTTGATATGGGAGCTCTCGCATGAACCAACAGATCCTGTCGCAAGACGAAGTTGATGCCCTGCTGCAGGGCATCACCGGCGAGAGCCAGAAGCTGGAGGCGGATGACACGCCCACCGGTGGCATCCGCAACTACGACATCGCCAGCCAGGAGCGGATCGTTCGGGGGCGCATGCCCACGATGGAGATCATC
>NZ_JADMJX010000301.1 GCF_018780185.1 Rhizobacter sp. | reverse complement strand
CGCACAACCCGCGCTCCACCGTGGGCACGGTGACCGAGATCCACGACTACCTGCGCTTGTTGTACGCCCGCGCCGGCACACCCTTCTGCCCCGAGCACCAGCTGCCACTGCAGGCGCAGAGCGTGAGCCAGATGGTCGATGCCGCGCTCGCGCTGCCGCAAGACACCAAGCTGATGGTGTTGGCGCCCGTGGTGCGCGACCGCAAGGGTGAGTTCGCCGAGCTGTTCGCCGACATGCAGGCGCAAGGCTATGTGCGCTTTCGCATCGACGGCACGGCCTACGAAGCGGCCGATGTGCCGAAACTGAAGAAGGCCGAGAAGCACGACATCGATGTAGTGATCGACCGCGTGAAAGTGCAGCCCGGTCTGCAACAACGGCTTGCTGAGAGCTTCGAAGCCGCGATGCGCATCGCCGAAGGCCGCGCAATGGCGCTCGAGATGGACTCCGGCAAGGAGCACCTCTTCAGCAGCAAGTTCGCCTGCCCCATCTGCAGCTACAGCTTGAGCGAGCTGGAGCCGCGCCTCTTCTCCTTCAACTCGCCAGTGGGCGCCTGCCCGAGCTGCGATGGCCTCGGCCAGGTGACGGCCTTCGACCCCGACCGGGTGGTCGCCTTCCCGTCGCTCAGCCTCGCCAGCGGCGCGGTCAAGGGCTGGGACCGGCGCAATGGCTACACCTTCTCGCTGCTGGAGAGCGTGGCCAAACACTACAAGTTCGACATCGACACACCCTTCGAGGCTCTGCCGAAAAAGGCACGCACCGTGCTGCTGTGGGGCTCGGGCGACGAGGAAGTGAGCTTCGTCTACGAGGCCGAAGGCGCCAGCGGCAAGACCCGCAGCGTCAAGCGCAAGCACCCCTTCGAAGGCATCATCCCCAACCTGCAGCGCCGCTACAAGGAGACCGACTCGGCGGCGGTGCGCGAAGACCTCGCCCGCTACCAGGCCGCCAAACCCTGCCCCGATTGCCAGGGCACGCGCTTGCGCAGCGAGGCGCGGCATGTGTTCCTGCAAGGCGAGGGCGACGCGCAAGGCGAGCCCATCTACCGCGTCGAACACTTCACGCTGCGCGAGTGCCTGGCGTATTTCGAATCCCTGCATTTGAAAGGCGCGAAAGCCGAGATCGCCGACAAGGTGGTGCGCGAGATCCGCTCGCGGCTCAAGTTCCTGAACGACGTGGGGCTCAACTACCTGAGCCTGGACCGCAACGCCGACTCGCTCAGCGGTGGCGAATCACAACGAATTCGCCTCGCCTCGCAGATCGGTTCGGGCCTGACCGGCGTGATGTACGTACTCGACGAGCCCAGCATCGGCCTGCACCAGCGCGACAACGACCGATTGATCGGCACGCTGCGCCACCTGCGCGACATCGGCAACAGCGTGCTGGTGGTCGAGCACGACGAAGACGCGATCCGCGCCGCCGACCACGTGATCGACATGGGCCCCGGCGCCGGCGTACACGGCGGGCGGGTGATTGCGCAGGGCACACCGCAGCAGGTGGCCGACAGCGCCGAGTCGTTGACCGGGCGCTACATGTCCCAGGTGTTGAAGATCGCGGTGCCCGAGCGGCGCCATCGCCTCGCCGACCATGACGAACCGCAGAGCCTGCGCATCGTCAACGCACGCGGCAACAACCTGAAGGGCGTGACGGCCGATATCCCGGTCGGCCTCTTCACCTGCGTGACGGGCGTCTCGGGCTCGGGCAAGTCGACGCTCGTCAACGACACGCTCTACGCGGCCGTCGCGCGCAAGCTCTACGGCAGCCACGCCGAGCCGGAGCCGCACGATGCCATCGAAGGGCTTGACGTGTTCGACAAGGTGATCAGCGTCGACCAGAGCCCGATCGGCCGCACGCCGCGCAGCAACCCTGCGACCTACACCGGCCTCTTCACGCCCA
>NZ_JADMJX010000099.1 GCF_018780185.1 Rhizobacter sp. | reverse complement strand
GCCACCGCCAGAAAGGTCTTGCCAGTGCCGGCCGGGCCGATGCCGAAGGTGATGTCGTGCGTGCGGATGTTGCTGAGGTACAGGTGCTGGTTGGTGGTGCGCCCGGCCAGGTCGGCGCGGCGGGTGCGCAGCACCATCTCTTCGGCCTCGCCCTGCGCGTCGCCCGCTTCGCGCGGCCCGCCGCGTTTGGCGTCGGCCAGGGCCTCCACCAAAGCGAGTTGAAAGGCCTCGGCCGAGATCGGCTTGCGCGCGCGGTCGTAGAGCGCTTGCAGCAGCGCCACGGCCCGCTCGGTGGCCGGTTTGGCGCCCTCGATGCGGAACGACTCGTTGCGCCGCGAGATGCTCACGTCGAAGGCCGACTCGATGTTGCGCAGGTGCTCGTCGAGGCTGCCGCACAGGTGCGAGAGCTTGATGTTGTCGAGCGGGATGAAAGCGTGGCGAAGGATCACGGTGTGTCTTTCCAAAAGCGGATTGTCGCGCCACCACCGTCACCGGTGCGCGCCGGGGTGCCGCTCCTGCACAATCGGCGCCCATGCAAGCCCGACGACGCATCTTCGCTGCCGCCCTGGCCTGGCTGGGGCCGCTGGCCCTGGCCTGTGTGCTGGCCATCGCCAGCCTGCACGCCCACGCCAATGACCCGCATGTCAATGTGATCGTGCTCGACAGCGCGCTGATCACCACCGGCACGGGCGACATCTTCCCGGTCGACCAGCCGGGCAAGACCCTCAAGCTGCCCGACGAGTGGTCGGACAGCCGCCCGCGCGACGACGGCCCGGTCTGGTACCGGCTGCGCTTTGATGCCCCCGGCACGGCCGACCAGTTGCTGGCCGCCTACATCGAGCGTGTCTGCAGCAATGCCGAGGTGCGGCTGAACGGCTTCATCGTCTACAGCGGCGGGCGCATGAGCGAGCCGGTCACGCGCAACTGCTTCTACCCGCAGCTCATTCCCCTTCCCAGCGGCCTGCTGCGCGCCGAGGGCAACATGCTGGACATCAAGGTGCAAGGCTACCCGCTGCAAAAGGTGTCGTCGCGGCAGCGTGCCGGTGCGCTGTCGCAGGTGTTGATCGGCCCCCATGCGGTGCTGGCCGAGCAGCACGCGAGCGCCTTGTTCTGGAACATCTCGCTGCTGCAGGTGATCACCATCGCCACCACGGTGCTGGGTGCGTTCCTGCTGTTCCTGGGTTGGATCAACCGGCAGGAAGCCCACCTCACCTACTTCGGCCTGGTCATCCTGACCTGGAACGCGCTGAGTGCGCGCACCTTGCTGCGCGACCTGCCCCTCGACAACGGCACGGTGGAGTTGATGGTGTGTGCGGGGTTTGCCGTCCTCACGGCACTGGTGGTGCAGTTCCTGTTGAGCTACGGCGCGCTGCGTTCGCGCGCCATCGAGGCCGGCTTGCTCACGCAGTGCCTGGTGGTGCCGATCACCCTGGTGCTGGCGGGGCCACAGCGGCTCTTCACCATCAGCAGCGCCTGGTACCTGCTGATGGTGGTCGAGGTGGTGGCGATGTTTGCCTTGTACCTCTACACCGAGTGGCACAACCGCCGCGCCAACTTCTGGCCGATGGCCATCATGTTCTGCGTGCTCGCGGTGCTGGTGGCGGTGGAACGGGCGGTGCAGTACCACTGGCTGCCGATGCCGACGGTGCACCTGCTGCACTTCGCGCTGCCCGTCATGTTCATCGTGATCGGCTCGCGCCAGCTCAAGTCCTTCGGGCTCGCGCTGCAGGCCGCCGAAGCGGCGCGCAACTCGCTGGAAAGCCGGGTCGCCGAAGCCACCGCCGAGATGGAGCGCAACTATGTGCAGATGGCCGAGCTGCGCGTGGAGCAGGTCACCGAGAAGGAGCGCAAGCGCATCGCCGGCGACCTGCACGACGACCTGGGCGCCAAGCT
>NZ_JADMJX010000033.1 GCF_018780185.1 Rhizobacter sp. | reverse complement strand
TCGCGCTGCGCGTGCGACACCCGCAGCCGCACGCCCAGCCGGCTGCGGCCCTGCTCCAACGCCTCCAGCAGGTCCTTGCGGGCAATCAGGCGCTCCGGCGTCTGCTTCGCCTTGTCGTCGCTCTTGTATGAGCGGGACCCAATCAGCTCACGTGCCAGCATCCCCGGGTAACCCTCCAGCGCCACCCGCTGCAGGTCGCCCGCATGCAAGCCCGGCAGATGCACCCCTGCGTCGATCAGCAATGGCACCCCCGCATGCAGCATGTAGGCCACCGGCGGGTTGACCCACTTCATCGACGGCGACGAGCCCGCCGGCCCGTCGCAGGCGCGGTGCGCAAACTTCGCACCCACCGGGCGCGCATCGCAAAACGCGACAAAGGTGTCGCGTATCTCCTCGCGCGACATGGCCGTGTAGTGCCGCATCAAGGGCAACCACTCCCGCGGCCAACCCAAGAACTCCACCAGCTCACGCGGCAACCCGAATGGGAAGTCGCAGGCCGCGATCCAGGGCCCCGGCGTGCGCAGCCAACCCGACAAGGCCTCGAAGCTCTCATGTGCCTCGACACGCGCCAGTCGCAGCACGCCGTGCTCCAGCCCACCCAGCGCCACCGTGATCGGCTTGCGCCGCGTCGGGCGGCTGGTGAAGTCGATGCCTGCGAGCAGCATGGTGGCCGTCATCCCAGCGCCAGGCCCGCCACACCGAGCGCGATGAACGCGGCGCCGACGATGCGCAGACCCCGGTTGCCTTCACCCAGCAGCTTGCCACCCAGCAAGGCGGCAAACAGCATCGACACCTCGCGCGCCGGCGCCACGTGCGACAAGGGCGCGAGCTGCACCGCATACAACACCAGTACGTAGGCCAAGGGGCTGATGGTGGCGATGAACAAGGCATGCTTCCACTGCGCGCGACACGCCTCGACAAAACGCGCGCGGTCGCGCAGCGCCGTGGGCAGCATGAAGGGAATGCGCGCGAAGTTGCCGAAGTAGTCGATCAACACCGGTGAGATCAGCCACACCTTGACCGCATACCCGTCGATCAGCGTGTAGCCCGAAATCAGCAGCCCGGTGGCCGCGCCGTAGGCCAACCCCGCCCTCACCCGCTGGCGCTGCGCCGGGTCGTGCGCCTTGGCCCAGAGGTCAGGCCCGCCGGCGATCAGGAACACACCGCCAGTCACGGCGAACACGCCCAGCACACCGACCCACGACATGCTCTCGCCCAACAGCAGCAAGGCGCCGAAGGCTGCCACCAGCGGGCCGGTGCCGCGCGCCACGGGGTAGACCACCGTGAGGTCGCTCGCCGCATAACCGCGCAGCAAGACATTGAAGTAGACGAGGTGGGTGATGCCGCTGACCACGATCAGGCCCCACTCGGCCCAGCCCCACCGCGGCACGGCGTCCCAGCCGGCCCAGATGCCCACCGGCGCCCACACCACCACAATCATCAGCGCCACCAGCAGCACGAAGCGGCTGTCGCCGCCCGCCTTCTTGGCCACCACGTTCCACACCGCGTGCAGCAAGGCAGCAACCAGAACGAGGCTCAGGGCAAAGAGGGACATGAAGCCCGCGATTGTGCCCGCGCTACATTGAGCGCCATGAACCCCATCCTGGTTGAAGTGACGCGCGGCGGCCACGTCGAATCGCAACACGCGGGCGCGCTGGCGGTCGTCGATGCCGACGGCGCGGTGCTCGCCCAGCTTGGCGACATCGCCCGCCCCATCTTCCCGCGCTCGGCCGTGAAGGTGCTGCAGGCGCTGCCCCTGGTCGCCAGTGGCGCGGCCGACCAGCTGGGCCTGAACGACGCCGAGCTGGCCTTGGCCTGCGCGTCGCACAACGGCGAGCCGCTGCACGTGCAAACCGCCGCCGGGATGCTGGCCAAGGCCGGGCTCGACCTGACGGCGCTGGAATGCGGCGCCCATTGGCCGTCCTACGACAAGGCCACCCGCGCCTTGGCAGCCGCGGGCGAAGAACCGAACGCGTTGCACAACAACTGCTCGGGAAAACATGCAGGCTTTGCCTGCGTCGCCTGCGCGCTGCACGGCGGCCCGGGCCTGCGCGGTTTTTTCTGCGGCTATGTGCAACCGGGGCATGCGGTGATGCGCGAGGTCACGGCCGCGCTGCAAGCGGCCACTGGCATGGATCTGTCCATCGCACCCCGCGGCACCGATGGCTGTGCCATTCCCACCTATGCGATCCCGTTGCGCCAATTGGCGTTTGCGTTTGCGCGGGTGGCCACCGGCCGCGGCCTGTCGGCCGACCACGCCCGCGCCGCAACGCGCCTCAGGCAAGCCGTGGCGCGAGAGCCTTTCATGGTGGGTGGCAGCGGCCGGTTCGACACCCGCGTGATGCAGCGCCTTGGTGAGCGCGCCTTCGTGAAGGTCGGCGCCGAAGGCGTCTACTGCGCCGCGCTGCCTGAGCGCGGGTTGGGTGTGGCGATCAAGATGGACGACGGCAACAACGCACGCGCCGTCGAGGTGGTGATGGCCTCACTCATCGAAGCCCTGCTGCCCCTGGCCGATGACGACGCGGTGTTCATGCGCAGCCTGAGCGAGCCGGTGTTGCGCAACTGGACCGGCAGTGAAGTCGGCGGCTTGCGGCCCGGCTCGGCCTTGCGTTCGCTGCGACCCGTGTGACTCGAACCGCTTGGCGCCGGGACGGTCAGCGCTCAGCCCAGATGTCGCGCGAAGCGAGCTGCGTGAAAAGCGTCTCGTGCGCGCCGCCGGCCAGCACTTGCTCGAAGCCTTCGCCGATGTCGCGGCAGGCTGCCATCGCGCGCTCTGTGTAGCTGTCGAGCGCGGGCTCGAAGGTGAGCATCTGGCCCTCGGCGTAGTACCTGAGGGCAAAGGCATCTGCACCGATGCGCAGCCTGATCTCGGTTTGCCCCGGCATCGCGGGCAGGCGCACCGCACCGTGCGTTGCTTCGAGGTGGGCAATGAATGCGGCTTGCATGGCGGGTGACACCGGCTGCAGGCGGTACTGCGGCGACTCGGCTGCGCGCTCGGTCAGGTAGCCCGCCCACCGCGCAGGGGGCACGGGTCGCCTGACGGCCAAGCGCTCGCTGCCGCCCGGGCCGCTCGACCATTCGTAGTGGCGGGCAAACCACGCCGGCGTCATCTTGCGGAAGGTGTTCAGGCGCGTCGCGTTCACGTCGAGCGGCACCAGGACGTGGCTGTTCTTCGCAAAGTCGATGACGACGAACGCGTGGGTCGGCTGGTCGTTGACGTACTTCGTGGCCAGCTGGACAAACTGCGTACCGCGAGGTGACACCTCGCGCGCCTTGCCGTGCGGGCCGCCGTCGTCGCGGTAGCCGTCGGTGTAGTGATCCATGCCGTTGTGCTGCGACGGGCCGGTGTTCACGAGCGCGTGGAACTTCAGCGTGGACACGTCCAGCACGCCCAGCTTGTTGCTGATGCCGAAGAGCAGCACCAGCCTGCCGCCCGACAGCACGCGCGCTTCGTCGGCCGCCTTGGCCGGGCGGTAGACCTTGGGCCCCGGGTGTCCGGACGCGCTGTCGAGCCATTGGTGGGCCGTGAAGCCGGGGGTCGCCAGGTGTGTGATGACGGGCAGCCCCTGGGCCTGCGTCACGATGAAACTGCCACCGCGGGTGGCCACCAGCACCGCGTTGCCACCCTGCAAGAAGTAGGCGCGATCAAGCACCGTATCGGGCGGGCTGGTCTTTCCAACCTCGCCGACAGGCCCGTCGCTGAAGGCCAGCGGCTTGCCGTGATGGTGAAGGCGAAAGGTGTAGGCCACCCGGGTGCGAAACGGGTTCATGCCGTGCCCGACGGCCGATTCGCGGTGGCTCACGGTCACGATCTCGAACGGGCCCTGCACCTCACCCGCGGCAACCGGCAGCCCGAGGGCCCAGGCGCTCAACAGGAGCGAGCAATATCGAAGTGGGTTCATGCGTGGGCCTTGGGGTGTCCCGCGGCAATGACGGGTCACCGCATCATGCGAACCTCAGGTATCGGCCACGTTGCGGCCACCCAGGGCCTTTGTTTCAGTTGTGGTGGCGCCGGGCGGCCCAAGCTCATGCCGGCGTGACGCGCAGCGCCTCGCGCATCGTCACGAACTCTTCCGCCCCCGTGGGGTGAATACCGAGTGTTCGGTCAAACACCGCCTTGGTGAGCCCCCCTTGCAAGGCGACCGCAAACCCCTGGATCACCTCGCCGGCATCGGCGCCCACCATGTGCATGCCGACCACGCGGTCTGAGGCGTCGTCGACCAGCAGCTTCATCAGCGTGCGCTCGGTGCTCTCGCTCAGCGTGTGCTGCAAGGCCTTGAACTCGGCCCGGTAGACACGCACGCGGCCGTGCTTGTCGCGGGCCGCTTCTTCGCTCAGGCCGACGGTGCCGATGTTGGGGTGGGTGAACACCGCCGTGGGCACCAGGTCGTAGTCGATGGGTTCGCGCTGGGCCGCACCGAAGAGGTGGTCAACCAGGTACATGGCCTCGGCCAGCGCCACCGGCGTGAGCGCCTTGCGGCCGATCAGGTCGCCCAGCGCGTGAATCGACGGCACCTGGGTCTGCAGTTGTGCGTTGACCGGCAGCGAGCCATCGGCGTTGAGGGTGATGCCCAGTTCGGCCAGGCCGAGCCCGTCGGTGCGGGCGCGGCGGCCGGTGGCGTGCAGCACGGCGTCGGCCTCGATCAGTTGGCCGTTGCTCAGGCCCACGCGCTGCACGTCGCCTTGTTTCTCGACGGAGGCCAGCGTGGTCTCCAGGTGCACGGTGACCCCCTTCTTGCGCATCTCGGCAATGAGAAAGTTCGCCACCTCCTTGTCGAAACCACGCAACAACTGCGGGCCGCGATGCACCAGGGTCACTTCGGCGCCCAAGCCCTGGAAGATGGACGCAAACTCGCAGGCGATGTACCCCGCCCCCACCACCAGCAGGCGCTTCGGGAAGGGCTCCAGGTCGAACATGTCGTCGGAGCTGAGCGCCCATTCGGCGCCCGGCCCTTGAGCGGGTGTCGGCTGGCCGCCGGTGGCCAGCAGGATGTGTCGGGCGGTCAGGCGCTGCTCGCCCCCTTCGCATTCGACCGCCACGGTGTGCGCATCCACGACCTTCGCCCAACCGCGCAGCAGCTGCACCCCCGCACCGCCAAGCAAGCCTTCATAGACCCCATTGAGGCGCTTGATCTCGACCGCGCGCCGCTGCTTGAGCACGGACCAGTCGAACACCGGCTTGTCGCCGCGCCAGCCGAAGCCATGCGATTGCTCGGCCATCTCGCCGTAGTGCGCCGCGTAGCTATAGAGCTTCTTGGGGATGCAGCCGACGTTGACGCAGGTGCCGCCCAGGGCTCCCGCTTCGGCCACCACCACCCGCGCACCACGCTGCGCCGCCATACGGCTCGCGCGCACGCCGCCGCTGCCGGCGCCGATCACGAACAGGTCACAGTCAAAGTTGGCCATGGCTCAGGCTTCCAGGTTCATCAAGGCCTGCAGTGTCGCCAATGTGTCTGCTTCGTGCAGCGGCTTGTCATTTCGGATGCGCAGCATGCGGGGGAATCGAACCGCAATGCCACTCTTGTGGCGGGGGCTCTGGTTGATGCCCTCGAACCCGAGCTCGAACACCAGGCTGGGCTTGACGCTGCGCACCGGGCCGAACTTCTCCAGCGTGGTGGTGCGGATCACGCGGTCGATCTCGCGGAACTCTTCGTCGGTGAGGCCCGAATACGCCTTGGCAAAGGCGACGAGCTGCAGCGCCTCGGGCTGCGCGGGCTCGCGCCGTTCGATGGCGTCGATCACGGCCTGCGCCTCGCTGGCGTCCTTCGGCGGGCGGCTCCAGACGGCAAAGGTGTAGTCGGTGTAGACGCTGGCGCGGCGGCCGTGGCCAGCCTGGGCGTAGATGAGCACGGCATCGACGGTGAGGGGGTCGATCTTCCACTTCCACCAGGTGCCATCGGCCTTGGTGCGGCCGCTGCCGTAACGCGCGGCGTGGTGCTTGAGCATGAAACCTTCGACGCCGCGAGCGCGTGATTCTTCGCGCAGCTCGGCGAGCGCTTGCCAGCTGGCGCGCTGCTCAGTGGGTGACACGCTGAGGGTGGTGTGGCGCGTCAGGTCCAGCAGCTTCTCGCGGCGTTGTTGCTGCGGCCACTCGCGCACGTCGTCGCCTTGCCATTCCAGCAGGTCGTAGGCGATGAAACTGACGGGGGCATCGGCCAGCACCTTCTTGTTCAGCGTCTTGCGGCCGATGCGCTGCTGCAACAGGTTGAAGGCTGCCGGCTGGTTGTCTTTCCAGACCAGGATTTCGCCGTCCAGCACCGTGCCGTCAGGCAACTGCCCGGCCAGTGCGACCACCTCGGGGAAACGGTCGGTGATGAGCTCTTCACCACGCGACCAGACCCAGATGTTGCCGCCGCGGCGCACCACCTGGGCGCGGATGCCGTCGTACTTCCACTCCACCAGCCAGTCGCTCGGCGGGCCGAGCTTCGCTTCGAAATCGGCGGGGGCAAGCTCCAGCGCATGGGCCAGGAAGAAGGGATAGGGCTGGCCCGAATCGGCTTGCGGCACGCTGTCGTGCGTGAGCAGGTTGCGGTAGAGCGCCGCGTCGGGCCGCACCGATTTGTCGGTGTACCCCATCATGCGTTGCGCCACCAGCTTGGCGTCGAGCCCGGCGTGCGCGGCGAGTGCGCGTTGCACCAGCAGCTTGCTCACGCCGACTCGAAAGCCGCCGCCGATCAGCTTGGTGAGCAAGAAGCGGCCGGTCGCGTCGAGCTCGTCCCAGTAGGCGGTGATGCGCTCGGCCTGCTGCTCGGGCGTGACTTCGCGCAAGGGCAGGAGGCGCTTCTCCACCCACTCGGCCAGGCCGACGTCACTGAGTTGGGGCGCCACCGGCAACACGTGGGCGATGGTTTCGGCGAGGTCGCCCACGGCCTGGTAACACTCGTCGAACAGCCACGGTGCGATGCCGGCGCGCTGCTGGGCCAGCGTTCTGAGCACGGCCGTGGGCACGACCTGGCGCGGTTTGCCGCCGGAGAGGAAGTACACGGCCCAGGCCGCGTCGGCGTCACTCGCTTGCGCGAAGTAACGCTTGAGCGCGTCGACCTTGGCGTTGGTGGCCGTGCTGGCGTCGAGCTCGTTGAAGAGCTGCGCGAAGCGCTTCATGTGGACATCTCAGCATCATCGCCAAGCCCTTCGACAGGCTCAGGGCAAACGGAGTCTGGCGATGGCTTTTGCACATCCGCCCGTTCGTCGTCGTATTCCGTCTCGAAGGCGCCGGCTTGCAAGCCCTGTTCTTCGAGCCAGCGCACCATGATCGCCTCGTAGCCATGGGTGACGATCACGCGCTGCGCCCCGGTGGCGGCGATGGCGCGTTGCAGGCCCGGCCAGTCGGCGTGGTCGCTGAGCACGAAGCCGCGGTCGACCGCGCGGCGGCGGCGCGCGCCGCGCAGCTGCATCCAGCCGCTGGCGAAGGCGTCGCTGTAGTCACCGAAGCGTTTGCTCCAGGCCGAGCCTTGAACCGAAGGCGGTGCCACGACGAGGGTTTGTGCCAGCGCTGCCTTGTCCAGATCGTTCACGTTGTGCGTGTGCGGCAGTGATACGCCGGCCTCACGGTAAGCCTGGTTGAGCGGCTCGACGGCGCCGTGCACGACGATGGGGCCGATGCTCGCGTCCACCCCCGCCAGGATGCGCTGCGCCTTGCCGAAGCTGTAGCCCATCAGCAGGCTCGCACGGCCGGCCTGCGCATTGCCGCGCCACCAGGTGTTGATGTCGTTGAACACCTCGCGTTGCGGCTGCCAGCGGTAGATCGGTAGGCCGAAGGTCGACTCGGTGATGAAGCAGTGGCAGCACAACGGCTCGAAGGGCTCGCAGGTGGTGTTCGCGTCGTCCGCGCCCGAGACGAAATAGTCGCCCGACGCGACCCACACTTCGCCACCGTATTCGATGCGCACCTGCGCCGAGCCGAGCACATGGCCGGCCGGGTGCAGGCTCAAGCGCACGCCGTGGTGGTCGATCTGTTCGCCGTAGGCAAGCGTCTGCAAGGTGATCGGGCCCAGGCGCGAACGCAACACACCTTCCGACTTGGCCGCGGCCAGGTAGTGCCCATGCCCCACGCGTGCATGGTCGCCATGGGCGTGGGTGATGACGGCGCGGTCCACCGGTCGCCAGGGGTCGATGTAGAAATCGCCCGGTGGGCAGTACAGGCCTTCGGGGCGCTGGACGACCAGGTCTGACATCAGTACCTGCCGGTGATCCCGGCGACTCGCAGATAGATGTGAGCGACCCAGGCGACGAACCCACGCCGTAGCACGCCCTGCACCGAGCGCAAGCGCGCCTGCGACGGGTCGATCTCACGCGACACCGCCAGCGCGTTGTCGAACTGCGCGGCCAGTGCATGGTTGAACTCTGCGTCTCGGATCACGACGTTGGCTTCGAGGTTGAGCAGCAGCGACAACGGGTCGATGTTGGAGCTGCCCACCGTGGCCCACTCGTCGTCGATCAGGCCCACCTTGGCATGCAGGAAGGCCGGCATGTACTCGAACACCCGCACGCCGTTGGTGAGCAGCACGTCGTAGAGCGCGCGTGCGGCCAGCGCTGCGATGCGGTAGTCGACCTTGCCTTGCAGCAACAGACGCACCTCGACGCCGCGCCGCGCCGCGGCCACCAGCACGCGCATGAAGGCGCGGCCGGGGTAGAAATAAGGCGAGACCAGGTCGACCCGCGTGCGCGCCTTGCGAATGGCGTCGATGTAGCTGCGCTCGATGGCGCGGCGCTGGCGCAGGTTGTCGCGCATCACGAAGGCGGCGCGCACCGGCGGCAGGTCGTGCGCTTCATCGCCCGGCTTGGCGCCTTTGGGCATGCGCAGGCGGCGCAACATGCGGCGCGCGCGCGCCACCGGCAAGGCGCTGCTGGCCAGGGCCGCCATCTCGCGCCTGAAATTGCGCCCCAGGTTGGCCCGTATCCACAGCGCGCGGGTGGCCTGCTCGATCGGCACGACCACCGGGCCACGCAGCTCGACCGCGAAGTCGAGCCGTGGGTCGTCGCTCCAGCCGTGCACCTGGTCGTAGTGGTCGTCGAGCAGGTTGATGCCGCCAATGAAGGCCACGTCACCATCGACCACGCACATCTTCTGGTGCAGTCGGCGCAGCTGGCCGGGCTGCAGCCAGCTCCACCAACGGTGCAGCGGCCGGAAGACAACCAACTGCACGCCCGCCTCGGCCAGCACGGTGCGCAACTCGAGCAGGCTGCTGCGCGAGCCGAAGCCGTCGACCACCAGGTGGACCCTCACGCCACGGCGCGCCGCGGCGGCCAGCGCCTGCGTGAGCACCGACACGCTGCCGGTGTTGTCGTAGATGTAGGTGGCAAGCCAGATCTCGTGGCGTGCGCATTCAATGGCGCGCACCATCGCCGGGAACAAGGCCTCACCGCCGCGCAGCAGCGTGGCCTGGTTGCCGCCGCTGTAGAGGGTGCGCGGTGCCACGCGCATCAGCGTGCTGGGCGATTCGCCACCTGCAGCGGCCATCAGGCGAGCTCGAGGTCGGCCACCAGCGGGAGGTGGTCCGACATGCGCGCCCAGGCGGTGCCGCGCGGCACGAAGGTGGAAGTGCAAACAAAGCCGCGGGTGTAGATGCGGTCGAGCGAAAACAACGGCACCCGCGACGGGAAGGTGCGCTGCGACATGCTGCCCGCGTGTTCGGCTCTCTCGAGACCCATCTCGCGCATCGGCGCGTCGAGCTTCTCGCCCCAGTCGTTGAAGTCGCCGGCCAGCACCACCGGCTCGTGGCGTGGCACCTTGTTGGCCAGGAAGGCGGCGATGCGCTCGACCTGGCGCACGCGGCTGGCATGCATCAGGCCCAGGTGGGCCACGAGGGCGTGCACCTGGATGCCATGCCAGTGCACCAGCACGTGCAGCAGGCCACGCTGTTCGAAGCGGTGGTCGGAGACGTCGTGGTGACCGATGTCTTCGCCCAGCGGCCAACGCGAGAGCAGCGCATTGCCGTGCTCGCCGTCCTTGGTGACCGCGTTGGTGCGGTAGGCCACGTCGTAGCCTTCGGGGGCAAGGTGGGTGGCCTGCGGCACGCGTGGCCAACCGAAGTGCGTGTCGGGAAAGCGCGCCGCCTCACCGTGGTTGAAGTTGCGCACCTCTTGCAGAAAGATCAGGTCGGCGTCGAGCGCTTCGACACCGAGCCCGATGTTGTGGATCTCCAGCCGCTTGCGCGGCCCCAGGCCACGCACGCCCTTGTGGATGTTGTAGGTGCCCACCCGCAGGATGTGGCTGGGGTGAAGGGTCGATGAAGAAGCGCCTCGGGTCATGCGAACCTTGAAAGCTGAAGAATGGCCTCGGCATTCGATGGCGAGAAGCAGCGGTCGGCCGCCTCGCGCCAGGGAAGCCACTGATACCGCAGGTGCTCGCGTGGCGCCAGCGTCACCGGCGTGCCGCGCGGCACACGCAGGCCGAACACGTGTTCGGTGTTGTGCGTCACACCCGGCGCATAACGATGCCGCCACACCGGGTAGATTTCGTAGACATTGCGCAGGTTCCAGTCGTGCAGGTTGGCCAGCGGCACCTCGGCCGAGCCGATGGTGATGCCGGTTTCTTCGGCCACCTCGCGCAGCGCGGTCTCGGTGAGCGGCTCGTCGAGGCGGTCCTTGGAACCGGTGACGCTTTGCCAGAAGCCGGGCTGGTCGGCGCGCTCGATCAGCAGCACCTCCAGCGCGTCGGTGTAAATGACGATCAACACCGACTCGGGGATCTTCGGGGCCCTGGGTTGCGTCACGGGTTGCGTCATGGGTGGGACTTTAGCCACCTTTTCATTGGCCCCACGTGACGGTCACCAAGCCCGGCTCACACGGCGTCGAGCTCCTGCGAGATGGCGCTCACCAGGGTGCGGTGCAGCGTGTGGCGGCCCACCCGTGCCGGGTTGTCGGAGCCGGGCACCGAAAAAGCAAAGGCGCTGTCATCGTCGACCAGCTCGACCACGCGCAGGCGCGGCTGGCGGGCGCGCAAGGCGTCGACCAACGCCACGCAAGGCGCCTCGTCGGTGGCCAGGCCGATGAGCAGCACGTCAGGCGGCTGCGGGTGCAGGCTGCTGTTGAAGCCGGCCCAGGCTTGCTCCACGCTGCCGGTGGCATCGACCTGCATGCCTGCCTCGTGCAGCAGGCTCTGCGCCAGCACGCGGCTGGTTTCTTGCGGGTCGACCAGCAGCACGCGGCGGCCCACGGCCACCGGGGTGGTCGGCAAGAGCGCGGCGCTGCGCACCGCCGCCTCTGCTGGCAGGCCGAGCGTCAGGCTCAGCAGCAGCTGCTGGCCGACGATCTGGCGCCGCGGCAACCAGCCGCTGACGCGCGCCAGGGCCGAGAACAGCAGCCACGGCAGCTCGTCGACATCGGCGCCCCAATCGGCCGAGGCGCGCTGCATGGCAAAGCCGAGCCGAGGGCATGGCGGCTCGCCTTCGACGCCGCAGCTCAGCGTCACCCGCTCGCCCAGGTGCAGCGCGTACTCCATGCCGAGCTGCAGAAGCTGGCCCAGCACGGCGGGGTTGACCTCGGCTTCGCAGGCGCCCTCGGGCCCGCCGAGCGCGACGTTCGAGAGCGCCGCCTTGTCGGCCGCCATCGCGCGCGCCTGGCGCAGGGCCGCCGCCACATCGACACGCTCGGTGGCCCAGCCGCCCTCGCCGGCCAGCACGTGGGCAACTTCCTGCACCTGCACACCCAGACGTTCGAGCCGCACCACCTCGGCCAGCACCGACTGCAACACCGCAGGCTCCAGCTGGCCGCTGGCGGCTGGAGCCAGGCGTGCCTGCAGGCGAGACAAGGCCACGGCGAAGGTTTCGCCCACCTTGTGCAGCAGGTCGGGCCGCAAGCGCGCGACCGCCAGGTGGGGGCTGGTGTGCGCGAAGTCGGCAGCGGGCGTGGGCGCATTCGGGTGGCGGGCGTCGAAACTCATGGGGGTCTCCAGAGAGGGGGTGGGGATCAGGCGTTGGTGGCGGCCAGCACTTCAGAGAGGTCGGTCAAACCGGCCAGCACCTTGCCGATGCCGTCTTGCCGCAGGGTCGTCATGCCGCCGGCCAGCGCGTCGGCCTGCAGCACGGCAGCGCTTTCGCGGTGGCGGATGTGGGCTCGCACGGCGTCGTCGGTCAGCATCAGCTCGTGAATGCCGAGCCGGCCGTGGTAGCCGTGGCCATCACACTGGTCGCAGCCGCGGCTGCGGTAGAGCACCAGGCGGCCGTCGGGGCCGGCATGCTGCTCGCGCCAGTGCGCCACCAGCGCGGTGCGCCGCTGTTCGTCGGCCGCCGCCCCGGCGCCCAGGTAATGGCAGGCCAGGTTGTCGAGCTCGTTGTCGGTGGCCAACCGCGGCTCGCGGCAGTGGGTGCACAGCCGCCGCACCAGGCGCTGCGCCAGGATGGCGAGCAGCGAGTCGGAAAAGTTGAACGGGTCGAGGCCGATCTCGAGCAGCCGCGTGATGCTCTCGGGTGCCGAGTTGGTGTGCAGCGTCGAGAGCACCAGATGGCCGGTGAGCGAGGCCTCGATCGCAATGCGTGCGGTCTCTTCGTCGCGCATCTCGCCGATCATGATGATGTCGGGGTCGGCGCGCAGAAACGTGCGCATGGCGTTGGCGAAGGTCCAGCCGATGCGCGGGTTCATTTGCACCTGACGCAGGCCGTCCTGGGTGATCTCGATCGGGTCTTCGGCCGTCCAGATCTTGCGACCCTCGGTGTTGAGGTCGCGCAGCACCGAGTGCAGCGTGGTGGTCTTGCCGCAGCCGGTGGGGCCGCAGATCAGGATCAGGCCATAGGGTTTGAGCGCCACGTCGCGCAGCGACTTGATGTTGCCCGCGCTCAGGCCGATCTCGTCGAGCGGCATCGGCTTCAAGCCACTCAAGAGGCGCAGCACCACGTCTTCGAGGCCGCGCGAGGTGGGCACGGTGACCATGCGCAGCTCGATGTGCGGGCCGCCGAAGCGGGCGAAGTCGATCTTGCCGTCTTGCGGCTTGCGGTGCTCGGCGATGTCGAGGTCGGCCATGATCTTCAGCCGCGCCACCACCGCAAAACGCAGCTTGGGCGGCAGCTCGATCAGCGGCAACAGCTCACCGTCGATGCGCAGGCGCACACGCACCTGGCGGGGTGCGTCGGCCGTCTCGATGTGGATGTCAGAGGCGCGGCGCGTGATGGCCTCGTGGATGATCGAGTTGACCATGCGCACCAGCGTGTTGTCGGACTCCGACACCACGTCGGCATCGTGCACGTCGGCCGCTTCGGCCGCGACCCGCAGCTCGGTGGCCAGCAGCTCCACGCTCGACGCCCTGGGCTCGTTGCGCGCTTCGCCCGGCTGCGCAGCTGCATAGGCCCGGTGAATGGCCGGCATCAGCGTGCCCGGCACGGCCATCACCACCACCACCCGGCGCTGGGTGAGAAAGCGCAACTCGTCGAGCAGGGTCTTGTCCCACGGGTCGGCGAGCAGCACCACGAGCGCGTCGTCGCGCAGCATCAGCGGCAACACCCCCTCGCGCTCGGCCACGCTGCGGGCGATGAGCTTGAGCGCCTCGGGCTGCGGCTGGAACTCGTGCGGGTCGATGACACGCACCCCCAGCCATCGCGCCAAGGCCATGCGCAACTGCACCTCGGACAACACCCCCTGCTCCACCAGAATGCGGCCGAGCAAGCGGTGCAGGCCGGGCTGGCTCTGCAGCTCGAGCGCGCGGTGCAAGGTGTCAACGTCGATCAGGCCGCTCAGGCGCAGGGCCTCGCCCAGGCGGGGCGCACGCTCGACCTCGGGGCGGGCCGACTGCAGCAGTGCCCACAGGGCCTCGGGTGTGCCGGGCCGTTCACGGCCGTCGGTGTGTGCGGCGGGTAGTCGCCTGGGGCGCTCCAGGGGCGGGTGCAGGGCGTCGGGTTCGGTATCGCGTTCGGCGAGCTGGAGGGATGTCATGGAGGGGCTGAAAAGGGTTCAGCCCAGCTTATCGATCGCCTCCGACCGGGGGTTTAACAGGGATCAAGCCCGGGCGGGCCACCATGCGGGCCGCCCGAGGATTTGTTCACGCGGCCGGCCGTCTCCCGACGGCCGGCGGGGTGCTCAGCTCACCACCTGCGGGTTGCGCAGACGGATGTGCAGCTCGCGCAGCTGCTTCTCATCGACCGGGCTCGGCGCATGCGTGAGCAGGTCTTGTGCACGCTGCGTCTTCGGGAAGGCAATCACGTCGCGGATCGACTCGGCCTTGGTCATCAGCGTGACCAGGCGGTCCAGCCCGAAGGCCAGGCCGCCGTGCGGCGGGGCGCCGTACTGCAGTGCGTCGAGCAGGAAACCAAACTTGAGTTGCGCTTCTTCCGGCCCGATCTTCAGTGCGCTGAAGACCTTGCTCTGCACCTCGGCGCGGTGGATACGCACCGAGCCGCCGCCAAGTTCCCAGCCGTTGAGCACCATGTCGTAGGCCTTCGCAATGCACTTGCTCGGGTCGGTGTCCATGTAGTCTTCGTGGCCGTCTTTCGGCGCGGTGAACGGGTGGTGCACCGCGTTCCAGCGCTGGCCTTCGTCGTCGTACTCGAACATCGGGAAGTCGACCACCCACAGCGGCGCCCACTTGTCCTCGAACAGGCCGTTCTTCTTGCCGAACTCGCTGTGACCGACCTTGATGCGCAGGCCGCCGATGGCGTCGTTGACGACCTTGGCGCGGTCGGCACCGAAGAAGATCAGGTCGCCGTTGCGCGAGCCAGTGCGCGCGATGATCTCGGCAATGGCCGCGTCGTGCAGGTTCTTGACGATCGGCGACTGCAGGCCTTCGCGGCCCTTGCCGGCGTCGTTGACCTTGATCCAGGCCAGGCCCTTGGCGCCGTAGATCTTCACGAAC
>NZ_JADMJX010000171.1 GCF_018780185.1 Rhizobacter sp. | reverse complement strand
CAGCCAGGAGAGAGCTTCCTCGTGAAGCCGCCGAAGGCGCAGGGCCGATCAGAAATGTGAGGCCTGAACGCTCAGGCAAAAGGACTGGCACACGCCTCATGTCATGTGGAAGACGAGAGGCGTTCCTCGCTGGAGAGAGGCCCACCCCGAGTGGGCCCACCGAAGGGGCAAGCGTGGGGCCGTGATGGGCTCGCGCCAATCTCTCAGGTAGAGCGGACAGTGAGGGCATTGCAGGCATTCTTCATCTCGGTGATGGATGCTTGCGACACAACAATGCCCTCGGAGAGCCGCCATGTCTGACACCACCGCCCTGCTGAAGACCCCGCTGTACGCCCTCCACCTCGAACTCGGCGCCAAGATGGTGCCGTTCGCCGGCTATGAGATGCCCGTCAACTACCCCGGCGGCATCATTGCCGAGCACAAGCACTGCCGCGATTCGGCGGCGCTCTTCGACGTATCGCACATGGGCCAGCTGCGCCTGGTGGGTGAAGACGCCGCCCGTGCCCTCGAAACCCTGGTGCCGGTCGACGTGGTCGACCTGCCGGTGGGCAAGCAGCGTTACGCGCTTTTCACCAACACGAGCGGCGGCATCCTCGACGACCTGATGATCACGCGCCGTGAAGGCGACCTGTTCGTGATCGTCAACGCCGCCTGCAAAGAGGCCGACACCCGCCACCTCGTCACCCACATCGGCCACCGCTGCACCGTGCAGCCCCTGCCCGACCGCGCCTTGCTCGCGCTGCAAGGCCCCAAGGCGGTGACGGCCTTGCGCCGGCTCAACCCCGAGGTCGCCAAGCTGACCTTCATGACCGGCATGCACGCGCACATTGCCGGCGCCGACTGCTTCGTGACCCGCTCGGGCTACACCGGCGAAGACGGCTTCGAGATCTCGGTGCCGGCCTTGAAAGCCGAAGCCCTGGCCCGCGCGCTGCTGGCCCTGCCCGAAGTGAAGCCCGCCGGCCTGGGCGCACGCGACACGCTGCGCCTCGAAGCCGGCCTGTGCCTGTATGGCCACGACATCAACGACACCACGACGCCGGTCGAAGCCGGCCTCACCTGGGCCATCCAGAAGGTGCGCCGCCCCGGCGGTGCACGCGCGGGCGGCTACCCGGGTGCGAGCGTCGTCGAAGGGCAACTCGCCCATGGCGCCAGCCACAAGCGTGTGGGCCTGCTGGGCCTGGAGCGAGTGCCGGTGCGCGAAGGCGCGACCATCGTCGACGCGAAAGGCCACAAGCTGGGCCATGTGACCAGCGGCACCCTCTCGCCCAGCGTCAACCAGCCCATCGCGATGGCCTACCTCGCCAGCAACCACGCGCTGCCGCACCACGAGGTGTATGCCGAGGTGCGTGGCAAGCGCCAGCCGATGCGCGTGACCACCATGCCTTTTGCGCCGCACCGGTATTTCCGTGGTTGATTTCCGCGGCTGAACAACCTCTTCATCGATTTCAAAACAGGAGCCTCCCCCATGACGACCATGTACACCCCCGATCACGAGTGGATCAACATCGAAGACCACGAAGCCGCCACCGTGGGCATCACCGTGCATGCACAAGACGCCCTGGGTGACGTGGTGTTCGTGGATCTGCCCGAGGTCGGTCGCACGTTCAAGAAGGGTGAAGTGGCCGGTGTGGTCGAGTCGGTGAAAGCCGCCGCCGACCTCTACATGCCGGTCAGCGGCGAGGTGGTCGAGGTGAACGAAGCCCTGCGCGCCGACCCCGCACTCGCCAACACCGACCCGCTGGGCACCGGCTGGTTCTTCAAGGTGCGTGTGGCCGACATGGCCGAGTTCGAGCAACTGCTCGACGCCCCCGCCTACGACCAACTCGTCAAGAACTCCTGACCTTCGCACCCCACCGTTCGCCCTGAACCTGTATCCCGTTCGCCCTGAGCCTGTCGAAGGG
>NZ_JADMJX010000362.1 GCF_018780185.1 Rhizobacter sp. | reverse complement strand
GCGCAGCACATGCGTGAGTTGCTCACGCAGTACGGCACGCTCAACGCCGAAGTGAAGGCTCTGCTCGACGACCCGAAGAGCGCCATCCTGGAGATCGACCGCAAGGTCATCGCCAAGCAGCGCAGCCTGACCGAAGCCGAAACCGCCAACTTCGGCGTACCGCTGGGCGGGAGCCTCATCCCCTGGATCGACAAGGATCTGGGCAATGGCATGAGCAAGGAAGAGTGGAAGGGCGGCGCCGAGACCAACAAGATCATGGGGCAGGGCGAAGGGTTTGGTACGCCCGCCGTTCCGGTCGACGGTTTCTGCGTTCGGGTGGGCGCGATGCGCTGCCATAGCCAGGCGCTGACCTTCAAGCTGAAGAAGAACGTGCCGCTGGCCGATATCGAATCGATGATCACCAATGACAACGCCTGGGTGAAGTTCGTGCCCAACACCCGCGAGGCGACGATCCGCGATCTGACCCCTGTGGCGGTGACCGGCACCATGACCATTCCGGTCGGCCGAGTGCGCAAGATGGCCATGGGCCCGGAGTACCTGGGCGCCTTTACCATCGGAGACCAGTTGCTGTGGGGCGCTGCGGAGCCTTTGCGCCGCATGCTGCGCATCCTGCTGGACGCCTGAGCGGAGGCGGCTGATTGGCCCTTGTTTTGCGTTGCAGAACCACAACAAGGGCCATCTCCTGAACCCGCGAATGGCATTTGCGAGCGAATGTCAGGCAAAGCATGAGCTTGTCTTTGTATCTCGTTGATGTTATTGTGATTTCTACTGTTACGCCCAGGAAACCCCGTGGTTAGCGTCAACAACAACTCCGAAAGCAGTGGGGCTCGCTCGCTTCCACCCCCGTCCTATTGGGAGACGCCTTGAAAAGAAACTCGCTGTACACAGGGCGATTCGCTCTGACCGGAGCGGCCCTCGCCGCCTGCCTCGTGGCCTCGAACGCGTGGGCCTTGGGCCTTGGGCGCTTGCAGGTGCAATCGGCGCTGGGCGAAATCCTGCGCGCTGAGATCGAAGTCACCAGCATCACTCCCGAAGAGGCTTCCAACCTCAACGTCCGCATTGCGCCGCCCGAGTCGTACCGCGCCGCAGGGGTTGACTACAACTCGGTGTTGCCGGGCACGCAGGTGGTATTGCAGCGTCGGGCCGATGGCCGCCCCTACCTCAGCGTCGTCAGCGACCGTGCGGTTCAAGAGCCGTTCATCGATGTGATCCTTGAAATCACATGGTCCACCGGCCGCCTGGTTCGCGAATACACGCTGCTGATGGATCCGCCGGTGACCCGTACGGCCGAGTCTGCCGCACCGGCGGCACCCGCTGCGACAACGTCGCCTCTCATTTCCCCTGCGCCCACCGAACCGCTTGCCATTGCACCACGTGCCACCGAGCGCAAGCCCGCTGCGCCCAAGGCACCGGTGACTTCCGACACGTCTCCCGCTGAGCCGCGCAAACCGAGCGTGAAGGCGCCTTCCGCGACACCAGCGCAGCCGATCGGCGACGAGTACACGGTTCGCCCAGGTGATTCGCTGTCGCGCATCGCCAACCGCGCGCAGCGGCCAGGCGTTTCGCTCGACCAGATGTTGGCTTCGCTGTATCAAGCCAACCCGGAAGCCTTTATCAACAGCAACATCAATCGCCTGAAGTCGGGCGTGGTGCTTGCTGTTCCCTCGGCTGAAACGGCCAAGGCCATCACGCCGGCTGATGCCCGCCAGATGATTCAAGCGCAGAGCGCTGACTTCGGCACCTATCGCCAGCGTCTTGCGGCCGCAGTCCCTGCGGCCAAGACCGATGGCACTGCGCGCCAGGCCGGTGGCAAGGTGCAATCGTCGGTTGATGATCGCAAGGCGAGTGCGGCTCCCGCTCCCGACAAGCTCACGCTGAGCAAGGGCACGACGGCCAAGGCCTCCGCGCCGGAAGAGCGTTTGTCGAAAGAGCGTGAGAAGAAGGAAGCCACGGCCCGTGTGGCCGAGTTGTCCAAGAACGTTGACGAGTTGAAGAAACTCTCCGGTGCTTCGGGCACTGCGCCAGGCAAGGCTGCTGCGCCAGCGGCACCGGCTCCCCTGGCCCCGCCGGTGGTTGTGCCGCCGGTGACGCCGCCCAAGCCGCCCGTGGTGGCGCCTGCCCCGGCGCCAGCTCCCGTGCCGCCGGCTCCCGCGCCGGCGCCGCTGGTGGTGGTCGCTCCGCCTCCTGTTTCCGCGCCGGCCTCGGCACCCATGGCCGCGGCATCCGTGCCAGCGGTTGTCGCCGCAGCATCGGCTGCAGCCAGCGCCGCGCTCGAGCCCGCCAGTGCGCCGGTGGTCGCTGTTGCGCCTTCTCGGCCGATGGCGGCTTCAGCGCCTGCTGCAGCGCCGGCCGTCGAGGTTCCGGGCCCGTTTGCCTCGCTGCTGGAAGACAACCCGTTGGTGTTGGCCGCGGGTGCCGCACTGATTGCGCTGCTGGCTGGTTTTGGCATTTACCGCTTCACCAAGCGCGCCAAGAAAGACAGCGGCGAAACGTCATTCCTTGAAAGCCGTTTGCAGCCCGACTCGTTCTTCGGTGCCAGCGGTGGCCAGCGCATCGACACCCGCGATGCCGGTGGTGCCTCGTCGTCCATGAGCTACTCGCTGAGCCAGCTCGACGCCATTGGTGACGTCGACCCGGTGGCCGAGGCCGATGTGTACCTGGCTTATGGCCGTGACCTGCAGGCTGAAGAAATCCTCAAGGAAGCCATGCGTGCGAGCCCGGAACGCCTGGCCATCCGCACCAAGCTGCTTGAGGTGTATGCCAAGCGGCGTGACACCAAGGGCTTCGAGTTGCTGGCCACGCAGTTGTACGGCTTGACGGGTGGTCAAGGCGAAGACTGGGCCAAGGCGCAAGAGATCGGCGTGCAGATCGATCCTGACAACCAGCTGTATCAACCGGGTGGCAAACCCGTGGGCAGCGAGGGCGATGGTCGCCCGGCGGCCGAGTTGCTGGGTGCGAGCACCATGCCGCAGTCGGTGTTGCCGTCGCCGTCGGAGTTTGGCGCGAGCGGTAGCTCTGGCAGTGGTTTCGACTCCACCTCGGGTGACAGCATTGACCTCGATCTCGATCTCGCCTTGCCTGATACGGCACCCCCTCCTGCTGCGCCCTCGCGAGCCAGCGAGCGCACCCAGCCGATGGCAGCCGCACCTGCGCCATCGCTCGACAGCATGAGCTTCAACCTGCCACCCGCCGTCGCACCTGCGCCGGCGGCCCCGACCTCCGGCCCCATGGACTTTGACCTGGGAAGCATCTCCCTCGACCTCGGTAGCGACACCACCGTTGCCCAACCCAAGGTGACGCAGGGCGCGCCAGTGTCGAGCGACTTTGGCGCCATCGACCTGGGCGACGTCAGCGATGACGGCTCGGACCCGATCGCCCGCAAGCTCGAGCTGGCCGAAGAGTTCCGCCAGATCGGCGACACGGAAGGCGCTCGCGACCTGCTTCAGGAAGTGGTGGCCAAGTCCAGCGGCGCGGTCAAGACGCGCGCCCAGAGCATGCTCAACGATCTGGGCTGACCGGCCCAGGTTGGTGTGAGGCTGGCTCTCGGCATCTGCTACCGCGGCCAGGCTTACAACGGCTGGCAGAGCCAGCCCGGTGGCCGCACCGTGCAAGACCATCTCGAACGGGCGCTGTCGCAATTTGCGGCAGCGCCCGTTCGCACTCTCTGTGCCGGGCGCACCGACACCGGGGTGCATGGCCTGAACCAGGTCGTCCATCTCGACCCCCCTGTGCAGCGCGAGCTGATCTCCTGGGTTCGTGGCACCAACCGGTACTTGCCGTCTGACATCGCGGTCCAGTGGTGCACCCACGTGACCGATGACTTTCACGCGCGCAACAGCGCCCAGGGCAGGCGCTATGCCTACTTGCTGCTGGAGTCGGCCGTGCGGCCCGCGCTGGAGACGGGCCTCGCCGGCTGGACACACCGCCCGCTGGCTCTTGAGCCCATGCAGGCCGCAGCCTCCGTACTCATCGGCGAGCACGATTTCAGTGCTTTCCGCTCGTCGGAGTGCCAGGCCGCATCGCCCGTCAAGCAGATGCGCAAGATCGAGATCAGCCGCATCGGCGCTTACTGGCGTTTCGACTTCGATGGCTCAGCCTTCCTGCACCACATGGTGCGCAACATCATGGGCTGCCTGGTGGCCATCGGCAGTGGCCAGCGCCCGGTGGCCTGGATGAGCGAGGTGCTCGCATCGCGCTCGCGCAAGGAGGCAGCGCCGACATTTCCTGCAGACGGCTTGTACTTCGTGGGCCCGTACTACGATCCCAGTCTTGGGCTGCCCACGCGCACGCCCGCCATGGACTGGTTGCCTCACAACGAATGAACGGCATGAACGCCCGCACCCGAATCAAGATTTGTGGCCTGACCCGTGAAGCCGATGTCGATGCGGCGGTTGAAGCCGGCGCCGACGCGGTCGGCTTCGTGTTGTACCCGCGCAGTCCGCGGGCCGTGACGGTCGAGCGCGCGGCTGTCTTGGCCCAGCGCCTGCCGCCCTTCGTGACACCGGTGGCCTTGTGCGTGAATGCGGATGCAGCCCTGATTGCCGCCGCAACACAAGCCCTTCCCAACCTGCTGCTGCAATTCCATGGCGACGAAACACCAGCCGATTGCCGCGCGGCGGGAAGGCCCTTCCTGCGGGCCGCCCGCATCGGGCCAGGCTTCGATTTGTTAGACTTCGCCGCTCAGTACCCGCACGCCCAGGGGCTGTTGCTCGACGCCTTGGTCGAGGGTTATGGTGGCGGCGGAAAGGTCTTCGATTGGTCTCTCATTCCTTCAAACGTGCCCCGTCCAGTCGTTTTGTCTGGTGGGTTGCATGTCGGAAATGTGATCGAAGGCATTTTTCAGGTGCGGCCCTCGGCCGTTGACGTCAGCTCCGGCGTCGAGAGTGCCAAAGGCATCAAGGATGCCGCGGCCATGCGCCGGTTCTGCGAAGCCGTCCGCGAAGCGGATGCGCGCATCGCAGCTTCTCCGACATGACATCACCTGAAAGCGTCATTCACCATGTTGAACTACCAGCAGCCCGATGCCCGCGGGCATTTCGGCCCGTACGGCGGCACCTTTGTCGCCGAGACCTTGATCCATGCGCTCGATGAGCTGAACGCCGCCTATGAAGAGGCGCGTCGTGACCCGGCCTTCATGGCCGAGTACCACTACGAGCTCGAGCACTTTGTCGGGCGCCCGAGCCCGATCTACCACGCGGCCCGCATGAGCCGTGAACTGGGCGGCGCGCAGATCTACCTCAAGCGCGAAGACCTCAACCACACCGGCGCGCACAAGATCAACAACACCATCGGCCAGGCCCTGTTGGCCCGCCGCATGGGCAAGCCGCGTGTGATTGCCGAAACCGGCGCCGGCCAGCACGGTGTGGCCACTGCCACCATCTGTGCACGCTACGGCATGGAATGTGTGGTCTACATGGGCAGCGAAGACGTGAAGCGCCAGTCGCCCAACGTCTACCGCATGAACCTGCTGGGCGCACGCGTGGTGCCGGTGGAGAGCGGCTCCAAGACGCTGAAAGACGCGCTGAACGAGGCCATGCGCGACTGGGTCACCAACATCGAGAACACCTTCTACATCATCGGCACGGTGGCCGGCCCGCACCCTTACCCGGCGATGGTGCGCGACTTCCAGCGCGTGATCGGCGACGAGTGCCTGGTGCAGATGCCCGAGATGATCAAACGCCAACCCGACGCGGTGATCGCCTGCGTGGGAGGCGGGTCGAATGCCATGGGCATCTTCTACCCTTACATCGAGCACGAGAAAACGCGCCTGATCGGTGTCGAAGCCGCAGGGCAGGGCCTCGAATCCGGCAAGCACTCGGCCAGCCTCACCAAGGGCTCGCCCGGCGTGCTGCATGGCAACCGCACCTACCTGCTGCAAGATGACAACGGGCAGATCACCGAGACACACTCCATCTCGGCCGGGCTCGACTACCCCGGCGTCGGCCCCGAGCATGCGTACCTGAAAGACATCGGCCGCGCGGAATACGTCGGCATCACCGACGCTGAAGCGCTGCAGGCCTTCCATCGCCTGTGCCGCACCGAAGGCATCATCCCCGCGCTGGAGTCGTCGCATGCCGTGGCCTACGCGATGAAGCTGGCACCAACGATGCGCTCAGACCAGCACCTGCTGGTCAATCTCTCCGGCCGTGGCGACAAGGACATCGGTACCGTGGCCGATCTGTCGGGCGCTGAATACTTCGACCGCCCCTCGCAGGCCGGCCGCAGCGTGAAGGGGGCTGCATGAGCCGCATTCAAGCTGTTTTCGCGGCCCTCAAGTCGCAAGGCCGCAAGGCGCTGATCCCTTATGTGATGGCCGGGGACCCTTACCCCGACGCCACCGTCGAGGTGCTGCTGGCGATGGCGAAGGCCGGAGCCGACGTGATCGAGTTCGGCGTGCCGTTCTCCGACCCGATGGCCGATGGCCCGGTGATTCAGGCGGCGGGTGAGCGTGCCTTGGCCAAGGGCATCGGCCTGCCCCAGGTGTTCGACTTCGTGCGCGGGTTCCGCAAGAGCAACGACACCACGCCCATCGTGTTGATGGGCTATGCCAACCCGATCGAGCGCTACGACCAACGGCGAGGCGAGGGCGCCTTCGTGCGCGACGCCAAAGCGGCCGGCGTCGATGGCGTGTTGGTCGTGGACTATCCGCCTGAGGAGAGTGAGGCTTTCGCCGCACAAATGAGGGCTGCGGACCTCGATCCGATCTTCCTGCTGGCTCCCACCTCGACCGAACAACGGATCAAGGACGTTGCCCGCATCGCTACCGGGTTCGTCTACTACGTGTCGCTCAAGGGGGTGACAGGCTCCGGCGCGATCGACACCCAGGCGGTGGCGGATGCTGTGCCCCGAATTCGTGCCCACGTGAAAGTGCCCGTCGGCGTGGGCTTCGGCATCCGGGATGCGGAGACGGCCAAGGCCGTGGCAGCCGTCTCCGATGCCGTCGTGATCGGCGCCCGCATTGTGAAATTGCTCGAATCCCAAACGCGCGACAATGTCGCCTCCGCGGGTGCGGCGTTCATCGCCGAGATCCGCGCAGCCCTCGATTCCTTGAAAGGAGCTCCCGCATGAGCTGGCTTGAGAAACTGCTGCCCCCCAAGATGCAGCAGACCGACCCGAGCGAACGCCGCACGGTGCCCGAAGGTCTGTGGATCAAGTGCCCGTCTTGCGAGACGGTGCTTTACAAGAACGACCTCGAACAAAACATCAACGTCTGCCCGAAGTGTGGCCACCACCACCGCATCGGTGCACGTGCCCGCCTGAATGCCTTTCTCGACGGCGAAGGCCGCTACGAGATCGGCCAGGAGGTGGTGCCGGTCGATGCGCTCAAGTTCAAGGACAGCAAGCGTTACCCCGAGCGCCTCAAGGCCGCGATGGAATCCACCGGCGAAACCGATGCGCTGGTCGTGATGGGCGGCGCATTGCACACCATCCCGGTGGTGGCGGCCTGCTTCGAGTTCGACTTCATGGGCGGCTCGATGGGCTCGGTGGTCGGCGAGCGCTTCGTGCGCGGCGTCGAGATGGCCGTCGAGCAGAAGGTGCCCTTCATCAGCTTCACCGCCACTGGCGGTGCGCGCATGCAAGAAGGCCTGCTCAGCCTGATGCAGATGGCCAAGACCAATGCGGCACTGACGCATTTGTCCAAAGCCAAGCTGCCCTACGTGAGCGTGCTGTGCGACCCCACCATGGGTGGTGTGTCGGCGAGCTTCGCCTTCGTGGGTGACATGGTGATCGCCGAACCCAAGGCGCTGATCGGTTTTGCCGGCCCGCGCGTGATTGCCGACACCGTGCGCGAGAAGCTGCCTGAAGGCTTCCAGCGTGCCGAGTTCCTGATGCAGACGGGCGCCATCGACGCCATCGTCGACCGGCGCGAGCTGCGCAGCGTGATCGCCAAGGCCTTGGCCATGCTGCAGCGGCAAAGCGCTGACGCCGTGGCCTGAGTTTTCTCGCCCGAGACACTGACAAGGGCGGCCTCGGCCGCCCTTGTGCATTCCACCCCGCACACACCATGCCCCAACCCACCACCCTCGCCGAATGGCTGGGCCATTGCGAGCGCCTGCACCCCAAGAACATCGACATGGGCCTGGCGCGCAGCGAGGCGATCAAACAACGCCTCGGCCTCGCGTTCAAGGTGCCGGTGATCACCGTGGCCGGCACCAATGGCAAGGGCTCCACCTGCACGATGCTCGAATCCATCGGCCTGCAGGCGGGCTACAAGGTGGGCCTGTACATCAAGCCGCACTTCGTGCACTTCGAAGAGCGCTGCCGCGTGAACGGCTCGATGGTGTCAGCGGCCGAGCTGTTGCCGCACTTCGAGGCGGTGGAACAAGCGCGCGGAGACATGGCGCTGACCTACTTCGAGTTCACCACCATGGCCATCCTGCGGCTGCTGTCGCAGGCCGAGCTCGACATGGTGATTCTTGAAGTCGGCCTGGGTGGCCGGCTCGACACGGTGAACGTGATCGATGCCGATTGCGCCGTCATCACCAGCATCGCGCTCGACCACATGGAATACCTCGGCCCCGACCGCGAAGCCATCGGCCGCGAGAAGGCAGCGATCATGCGACCCGGCAAGCCGGCGGTGTTCAGCGACCCGGTGCCGCCCGCCAGCGTCGCGGCGTATGCGAAGGAGATCGGCGCCGACCTCTGGCAGATCGGCCGCGATTTCAACTACGCCGGTGACAAGCAGCAGTGGGGCTGGGGCGGGCGCAACAAACGCTTCAACGGCCTGGCCTACCCCGCACTGCGCGGTGCCAACCAGTTGCTCAACGCGTCGGGTGCTCTGGCTGCATTCGAGGCCTTGCGCGACCGGTTGCCCATCACGGCGCAGGCAGTGCGCAACGGCCTGGCCATGCTCGAGCTGCCGGGCCGCTTCCAGATCGTGCCCGGCCAACCCACGCTGGTGCTCGACGTGGCCCACAACCCGCACGCCGTGGGTGCGCTGTTCGAAAACCTCGACCAGATGGGCTTCTTCCCGCGCACCCACGCGGTATTCGGCGTGATGGCCGACAAGGACGTCGCCGCCATCCTCACCCGCATGGCGCCACTGGTCGATCACTGGTATTTTTGCGACCTGCCCATCCCGCGCGCGGCCACGGCACAACAGCTGAAATCGCTGCATGAGAGCCTCGGCTTGCGTGGCCCCGGCCCGGTCACAACCGCTTGCCATTCCAACCCCTCTGAAGCCCTGCGCGCCGCAGTGGCTGCAGCAGACCCCGCTGATAGAATCGTGGCCTTCGGCTCGTTTTACACCGTGGGCGGCGTGCTGAAGGACGGTCTGCCCCGTCTGACCGCCAAGCACGTCGGCTGACACCGGCCAACCGGCCTTCTCCGCCGGTCTCCCGTGCGGGTGGGGCCAGCCCTCAACAAGCGCCATAACGCCCCACCTGGAACCAGCACTGCATGGGTTTGCTGTCATTTCTGAAGCGCAAGTCGGGTGATGCCCCCAAGAAGGCGTCGGCCATGCCCCCCGAGCCCGTCGACACGGTGCAACAGGCCCGCACACGGGCTCGCCAGCGCCTGGTCGGTGCGGTGGTGCTGGTGGCGGCCGGCGTGATCGGCTTCCCGCTGCTGTTCGAAACCCAGCCGCGGCCCTTGCCGGTCGACACCCCGATCGAGATTGCCCGCAAGGATGGCAGCGCGTCGTCAGCGCCGCGCGCTGCAACACCCGCGCCGCGTCTCACGCCGCCCGTGGTGCCGCCGAGTGTGGTCACCGAGACACCCGCTGATGCCGGGCGCGAGATGGTGGCTGCCGCGTCGGCGCCTGCCCCTGTCGCATCCGCCGCGCCCGCGGAGGCCAAGCCGGCGCCCAAGCCGCCGGTTGAGCCCAAACCCGAACCCAAGCCAACGGCCCCCAAACCCGAAGTCAAACCCACCGACAGTGGCCGCGCGCAAGCCTTGCTCGAAGGCAAAGAGGTCAAGCCCAAGCCGGTGGCCGCCGCCGAAGGCCGCTTCGTGGTGCAGGTGGGAGCGTTTGCCGAAGTGACGGCGGCGCGTGAAGCGCGCCAGAAGGTCGAAAAACTCGGCCTCAAGACCTACACCCAGGTGGTCGAAACCTCCAGCGGCAAGCGCATTCGGGTGCGTGTCGGGCCTTTTGCCTCGCGCGGCGAGGCCGACAAGGCGGCTGACAAGATCAAGTCCGCGGGCCTGCCGTCGGCGGTCTACACGCTCTGACACCGAGCCATGCAATGGGTCGATCTGGTTCTCGCCGGCGTGTTGCTGATCTCGGTGATCGTCGGCCTGGTGCGCGGCTTTGTGTTCGAGGTGCTGTCACTGCTGGGCTGGTTCGTGGCCTATTTCGCGGCGCACTGGTTTGCCGCCGACCTGGCGCCACACATCCCGGTGGGCAAACCCGGCTCGGGCATCAACCATGCGGCGGCCTTTGCGGCGCTTTTCATCGCTGTGCTGATCGTCTGGGCGCTGGCTTCGCGCCTGCTGCGCTTCCTGATCCACGCCACGCCCTTGAGCCTGCCCGATCGAGCGCTGGGCGCCGGGTTTGGTCTCCTGCGCGGATTGCTGCTGTTGCTGGCGGCTGCCACCGTGATCAGCCTCACACCTTTGGCGAAATCTTCCACCTGGCAGGCGTCGCAGGGTGCACAGTGGCTGCATGGGGCCTTGACGGCCTTGCGCCCAGTGCTTCCACCCCAACTTTTGCAGCATCTGCCGGCACCCGCCGGCACGGTGCGTTGAAACCCAAGGATTTCCCATGTGCGGCATCGTCGGCGTCATCTCCAAGAGCCCGGTCAACCAGCTGATCTATGACGCGCTGCTGCTCTTGCAGCACCGCGGGCAAGACGCTGCCGGCATCGTCACCATGCAGGGCACCAAGTGCTTCATGCACAAGGCGCGCGGCATGGTGCGCGACGTGTTCCGCACCCGCAACATGCGGGCGCTGCCCGGCCCCGTGGGTCTCGGCCAGGTGCGCTACCCGACCGCAGGCAATGCCTACAGCGAAGAAGAGGCGCAGCCCTTCTACGTGAACGCACCGTTTGGCATCGTGCTCGTGCACAACGGCAACCTGACCAATGCGCACACGCTCAAGCAAGAGCTGTTCGACATCGACCGCCGCCACATCAACACCACCAGCGACACCGAGGTGCTGATCAACATCCTGGCGCACGAATTGGGGGTGGCTGCGCGCGACCTGCCGCTGTCGCCCGAAGAAGTGTTCAAGGCCGTGCGTGCGGTGCACAAGCGCCTGAAGGGCTCGTATGCCGTGGTGGCCTTGATCGCGGGCTATGGCCTGCTGGCCTTTCGCGACCCGTATGGCATTCGCCCGCTGTGTTTTGGCGAAACCGTGACGCCCGATGGCCGCGAGGTGATGGTGGCCAGCGAATCGGTGGCCATTGAAGGCACCGGCCACACCGTGATCCGAGACGTCGCGCCTGGCGAGGCGGTGTTCATCGACCTCGAAGGCCAGATCCACACCCAGCAGTGCGCCGACAACCCGAGCCTGAACCCCTGCATGTTCGAGTTCGTCTACCTCGCGCGGCCCGATTCGGTGATGGACGGTGTCTCGGTCTACCAGGCCCGCCTGAACATGGGCGAGACGCTGGCACAGCGCCTGATCTCGACCATCCGCCCGAACGAGATCGACGTGGTGATCCCGATCCCTGAGTCGAGCCGGCCCTCGGCCATGCAGCTCGCGCAGAAGATCGGCAAGCCCTATCGCGAAGGCTTCGTGAAGAACCGCTACGTCGGCCGCACCTTCATCATGCCGGGGCAGGGCGTGCGCAAGAAGTCGGTGCGCCAGAAGCTCAATGCCATTGGCGTCGAGTTCAAGGGTCGCAACGTGCTGCTGGTCGACGACTCCATCGTGCGCGGCACCACCTCGAAAGAGATCGTGCAGATGGCGCGTGACGCCGGTGCGCGCAAGGTCTACATGGCCTCGGCCGCGCCGCCGGTGCGTTACCCCAACGTGTATGGCATCGACATGCCCACCAGCGAAGAACTCATCGCGCACAACCGCAGCATTGAAGAGATTCGCCAGTTCATCGGCGCCGACGCGCTGATCTACCAGGACGTCGACGCGATGAAGAAGGTCGTGATGACGCTCAACCCCAAGCTCGCTGGCTTCGAAGCCTCGTGCTTCGATGGCCACTACGTAACGGGTGATGTGTCGATCGCCGACTTCGATGCCATGGCCACGCAGCGCAAGAGCCAGGGTGACGAAGAAGAAAACAACGACCGCACGCGGCTCGCGCTGCAAAGCGCCACCGAGCAGTCGTGAGCGTGGGCAAGAAGATCCCGCGTGTCGACCTGCCCCAAGGGCTGCGGCGCGACACGCTGGCGGTGCGCGAGGGCCTGCCGCCCAGCGCCTGGGGCGAAAACTCCGAAGCGCTGTTCCTGACCAGCAGCTTCGTGCAACCCGACGCGGCCACAGCCGCGGCGCGTTTTGCCAACGAAGAAGAAGCCTTCATCTACTCGCGCTTCAGCAACCCGACGGTGACCATGTTCGAGCGGCGCCTGGCGGCGCTGGAGGGCACCGAGGGCTGCATCGGCACGTCGAGCGGCATGAGCGCCATCTTGCTGTTGGGCATGGGCCTCTTGAAGGCCGGTGACCACGTGGTGTGCTCGCAGAGCGTGTTCGGCTCGACCATCATGTTGTTCGGCCGTGAGTTCGGCAAGTTCGGCGTCGAGACGACGTTTGTGTCGCAGACCGATGTGGGCGCGTGGCGCCGTGCGATCAAGCCCAACACGAAGCTGCTGTTCGCCGAGTCACCGACCAACCCGCTGACCGAGGTGTGCGACATCCGTGCGCTCTCGCTCATCGCGAAAGAGGCTGGTGCGCTGCTCGCCGTCGACAACTGTTTCTGCTCGCCGGCCCTGCAGCGGCCGGTGGAGTTCGGTGCCGACCTGGTCATCCATTCCGGCACCAAGTACCTGGATGGCCAGGGCCGTGTGATCGCGGGTGCCATCTGTGGGCGCGAACAGCTCATCAACGAGAAGTTCGTGCCGGTGATGCGCAGCGCGGGCATGTCGCTGTCGCCCTTCAACGCGTGGGTGGTGCTCAAGGGGTTGGAGACGCTGGACATCCGCATGCGTGCGCAGTCGGAGCGCGCTCTGCAGCTCGCCACCTGGCTCGAGCAGCAGCCGCAGATCGAGCGCGTGTTCTACCCCGGCCTGCGCTCACACCCGCAACACGAGCTGGCAATGGCGCAGCAGTCGGGCCTCGGCGCGGCCGTGGTGTCGTTCATCGTCAAGGGCCAGCGCCAAGGCGCGTTTCATGTGATCGACAGCACCCAGGTGTGCTCGATCACCGCCAACCTGGGCGACACCAAGACGACGATCACCCACCCGGCCAGCACCTCGCATGGCCGGCTGACTGAAGAACAACGTCAAGCGGCCGGCATCACGCAGGGAATGATCCGCGTGGCCGTGGGCCTCGACGACGTGGAAGACCTGAAGGCCGATCTGTTGCGCGGCCTGGCAACTCTCTGAACACATGACCAACAAGATCCGCACCCGCATTGCCCCATCACCCACCGGCTTTCTGCACCTGGGTACGGCCCGCACGGCCTTGTACTCGTGGGCCTTTGCCCGCCACTTCGGCGGCGAGTTCGTGCTGCGCATCGAAGACACCGATGTGGCCCGCTCCACGCAAGACTCGGTCGACCAGATCCTCGCGTCGATGAAATGGCTGGGCCTCGATTACGACGAAGGCCCGATCTACCAGATGCAGCGGCTCGACCGCTACCGAGCGGTGGTCGATCAACTGATCGCCGAAGGCAAGGCCTACCGCTGCTACACCACGCCTGAAGAGCTCGATGCGATGCGCGAGGCGCAGAAGGCGCGCGGCGAGAAGACCCACTACGACGGCCGCTGGCGCCCGGAGCCGGGCAAGCGGCTCCCCGAGCCTCCGGCCGGTGTTCAAGCGGTGATCCGCTTCGCCAACCCCAAGGACGGCGTTGTGACCTGGGACGACCTGTGCAAGGGCCCGATCAGCATCGCCAACCGCGAGATCGACGACCTCATCATCATGCGGGCCGACGGGGTGCCCACCTACAACTTCGCCGTGGTGGTGGACGACTGGGACATGCAGATCAGCCATGTCTTCCGCGGCGACGAGCACGTCAACAACACCCCCTGGCAGATCAACATCTTCAACGCGCTCGGTGCGCCGCTGCCGCTGTTCGGGCACGTGCCGGTAATCCTGGGTGACGATGGGCAGAAGCTCTCCAAGCGACGCGGCGCGGTGAGCGTCACGGCCTATGAAGAGAACGGCTTCTTGCCCGAGGCCATGCTCAACTACCTGGCGCGCCTCGGCTGGAGCCATGGCGATGAAGAGCTGTTCTCGCGCGAACAACTGGTGGCGTGGTTCGATGGCAGCCACCTCTCCAAGAGCCCGGCCCAATGGGACCCGGCCAAGCTCGCCTGGGTGAATGCGCATTACCTCAAGGCCTTGCCAGACGATCGCCTGGCCGAGCTCGTCGCCGCTCAGCTGCAGCGCCGCGGCATCGCCGCCGCCGACGTGGCTCGGGTCGTGGGTTTGTTCAAGGACCGGTGCTCGACCACCGTCGAGCTGGCCGACTGGGTGGCCATGTACTACGCCGAGGTGCAACCCACTGCCGACGACCTGGCCGCGCACGTCACCGAGCTCGTGAAACCTGCTTTGCCCACGCTGTGCGACAAGCTTGCCGCTGCCGAATGGAACAAGGCGGCCATTGCTGCGGCCATCAAGGAAACGCTCGGCGCGCACGGCCTCAAGATGCCGCAACTGGCCCACGCGATCCGCGTGCTGGTGTGTGGTCGTCCACAGACGCCGTCGATTGATGCAGTGTTGGAGTTGTTCTCCAAAGAGACGGTGCTCACTCGTTTGCAGAGAGCTTGAAAATCTGTCTATAATCGCAGTCTCGCTTGAACAGCGCGCCTTGTTAAACAACGGGGGTATAGCTCAGCTGGGAGAGCGCTTGCATGGCATGCAAGAGGTCAGC
>NZ_JADMJX010000300.1:11961-15003 GCF_018780185.1 Rhizobacter sp. | reverse complement strand
CTTCGCATCGGCGCGAAGCGCGACCAAGCCTCGCGCAGCGAGGCCGGCTGGTGTTCGTCTCCCCCTTCGGACGAGCTGAGCAGCACAGGGCTTTGCGGGAGCGCGCGCAGCGCGCATCAATAACTGACTTCGGGCGGTTGTCTGAACGCAGCGAGCGAAGCTCGCGTAGTGAGTTCTGCCCGACCCGCAAAGACCGAGCAGCGCAAGGCAGCCCTCGCAACGCGAGGGCCGAGGAGGCTGGGGTCGCTTCTTTGCCTACTTTCTTGTCGACACAAGAAAGTAGGTCGGCCGCCGGGCCGAACTCCCGGCGCGGCCTCACGCAGTGAACAAGAGCCGAGACAAAGCGAACCATCCTGGATTCCCGCCTCCGCGGGAATGACGGAGGGGAAGAGAGCCCCCCAATGGCTCCTTTGGGCGATGCCGGCCCCGCCCGGCCTGCGCACACTGGCCGCCATGTACGTGATCCACCATGCCCACCTGATGGACCTGGCCTGCCGCGCCACAGCCCGCGCCAGCCCCGGCGAACACCGCTTCTGCGCCGCCGGCCCGGCCAACGGGGTAACCGGGTTCCAGGTCTGGATGCACACCCTGCCCCCCGGCGCACAGACCCCCGTGCAGCAGCACCGCGGCAGCTTCGCCGCGCTGGTGCTGGCGGGCAGCGGCAAGCTGCTCATCAACGGCGGGCCACTGCGCTTCCAGTCGCCGTGCACCCTGGTCGTGCCGCCGCACAGCGACTTCCAGCTCGTCAACAACGCCGCCGTGCCCTTGCTGGTGGTGAGCGTGTTCACGGCCGAACCCACCGCGCGCTGACGCCACCCCCCAAAGGGTGTGGCCCATCGCCGACCGGGCCAATGGCTCCTTCAGGCGATGCCTGGCCCGCCCCATCCGGGAAAACTGCCGACCCATGCCGGAGCACTTCTTCGGCTGCCCCGGCAACCCCTTTTTGACACCTTTCAGGAACACCGACCATGAGCAACAGCACTGCCACCGCATCGACCCAGCACGCTGCCGCCCCCGCCACCGCACCGCGCTACGACATCTACCAAGGCATTCACAAGGGCCTGCGCAGCTTCATGACCGACACGCTGACCCGCGTGGGCCGTGTCGACGTGTTCGATGCCGACGACCTGGGCCGCACGCTGGCACAACTCGAGTCGCTGCTCAGCCTGTGCGCCGACCACGTGAAGCACGAGAACGACTTCCTGCACACCGCCATCCAGGCCCGCCTGCCGGCCGGTGCCAGCCGCACCAGCGAAGACCATGTGGAGCACCTGCACAGCATCGGCGAGCTGCGCGCCGAGTCGCGCGCCGTGATGGCCGCCGCCGACGGCGAGCGCATGGGCCTGGCACTGCGCCTGTACCGCCACCTGGCCCTCTTCGTGGCCGAGAACCTGCAGCACATGCACATCGAGGAAACGGCCAACAACGCCGCGCTGTGGGCGCACTACACCGATGCCGAGCTGATGGACATTCACCACCGCCTGCTGGCCAGCGTGTCGCCGCAGGAGCATCTGGAAGTCATGCGCTGGATCGTGCCCGCGCTGATGCCGGTGCAGCGTGCCGGCATGTTGGGCAGCATGAAAACCGAAGTGCCGGCCGAATTCTTCGACACCGTCATCGACGTGGTGCGCCCGCACCTCGACATCCGCGACTGGACCAAGCTCGCGCGCGCCATCGGTGTGCCGCAGCAGGCCGGCCTCGCGAACTGCGCTTGACGCGCGGTTTCGCCCTCAACACAGGAGCAGCAACGTGAACAAATGGTTGAAACGCGGCGGCATCGCCGTCGTCGGCCTCGTGGCCTTGGCCGCATCGGCGATCGTGGTCGGCGCCCAGATGGGCGAACGCAAGATGAACCGCACGGTCGAGGTGAAGATCTCGCCGGTGGCGTATCAGAACGATGCGGCCAGCATCGAGCGCGGCCGCTACCTCTACCTCTCGCGCGGCTGCACCGAATGCCACGGCGTCAACGGTGCCGGCCGCGACGTGGTCAACGACGGCAAGGGCATGCACATCCACGCCCCCAACATCACCCCGGGCCCGGGCAGCGTGGTCGCCACCTACAGCGCCGACGACTGGGTGCGCACGCTGCGCCACGGCGTCAAGCCGAATGGCAAGCCGGCCATCGTGATGCCAAGCGAAGACTACGCACGCCTGACCGACGCCGACCTCGCCGCGATGGTGGCCTACATCCGCCAGATGCCGCCGGTCGAAGGCCGCAGCGCAGTGCTCGAGTTGCCGCCACTGGTGAAAACCTTGTACGCCACCGGCGTGATGCACGACGCGGCCGAGGTCATCGACCACACGCTCCCGCCGTCGACCCCGGTGCCTGAGACGGTGAGCGAACAACACGGTGCCTACGTCATCAACTCGTGCATCGGCTGCCACGGCGCGCAGCTCTCGGGCGGCAAGATCCCGGGCGCCCCGCCCGAGTGGCCGGCCGCTGCCAACCTGACGCCAGGAGAAGGCAGCGTGATGGCGAAGTACCCCACGGCCGAAGCCTTTGCCGAGATGTTCAAGACCGGCAAGCGCCCCGACGGCACGGTGGTGAGCCAGGTCATGCCCTTCCTGTCGCTCAAGGAGATGAACGACACCGACGTGCGGGCCATGTACCTGCACTTGAAGAGCCTGCCGCCCGTGGCCGCCGGCAACCGCTGAACCTCACACCTTCCAGGAGATTTCCATGACCCTCGCCCGCAACCGGGTTGCGGCGGTGGCCGCTGCATGCCTGCTCGCCGCCTGTGGCGGTGGCAGCACCGACACCCCGCCCACCACCACCTCTTCCAGCCTGACTGCCAGCGCCTCGGCGTCGGTGCAGTTAGAGGGCTGCGTTGTTGACCAGAACGACCAGCCGCGCGCGACCCGCGTGCACGCCTTCAGCGAAGACGGCCGGCTGGTCGCCACCGCGACCAGCAGCCCGCAAGGCGTTTTTCAACTCACGGTGCCCGCGGGCCAGCACGTGAACGTCGGCCTCGATGCGCCGGGTCACGAGTCGCTGACCCTGCTCACCGGCACCAGCAAGCTGGCGCTGGGCGGCTGCCTGCG
>NZ_JADMJX010000300.1:0-11861 GCF_018780185.1 Rhizobacter sp. | reverse complement strand
CCATGAAATCCATCACCACCTGGCTGGTCGCCCTGGCCAGCGCATTCGTCCTCGTCGCCTGCGGCGATGGTGAAGACGACAAGAACCCGCCCGCGGGCGGCGCCAGCGTCTCCGGCCTCGTGGTCGACATGGACACCGACGCCCCCATCGCCAACGCGCGCATCAGCGCCGGTGGGCGCAGCACCCAGTCGCAGGCCGACGGCCGCTTCGCGCTCACCGGCCTGGCCGCCAGCGAGCGCCTGCCGGTGCAGGTCGAAGCCACCGGCCATGGCAACAACGTCGCCATCGTCAAGCTGCCGGCCAACAGCGCCGCCACCATCCGCGTGCGCCTGCTCAAGCTGGCGCCCACGCTGGTCTTCAACGCCGAAGTCGGCGCCACGCTCATCCTGCCCGGCAGCACCGCGCAGGCGCAGGTGCCGGCCAACTCGCTGGTCGATGCGCTGACCGGCGCACCGGTCTCCGGCCCGGTCACGGCGAGCGTGACCAACGTCGACCCGGCGCGTGACCCAGAGCGCATGCCCGGCGGCTACACCACGCTGCAAAACGGCAACGTGCGCGCCATCGAGAGCTTCGGTGCGATCAAGGTCGACCTGCGCGACGCCAACGGGCGCCGCCTGCAGCTCGCACCCAACACCGACGCACGCATCCGCATCCCGCTGTCGACCCGCTCACCCAACCCACCGGCCGAGGTGCCGCTGTTCCACTTCGATGAAGCCACTGGCCGCTGGACCAAGGAAGGCGTCGCCATGCTGCGCACCGCCCCCAACGGCGAGCGCTACTACCAGGGCGAGGTGACGCACTACAGCTACTGGAATGCCGACATCGAATCGGAAACGGTCGAGGTCGAAGGCTGCGTGCAGAACCCCGACGGTTCACCCGCAAGCGGCGTGATCGTCAGCGGCAGCGGCGGCGACTACTCGGGCCGCACCTCGGCCATCACCAACAACGAAGGCCGCTTCACGATGTCGGTGCGCAAGAACGCCATCACCAACATCTGGGCCGCGACCGACACGCGTGTCACGGCCATCACCGAGCTGACGGTCGGCGAAAACGGCGGCGGCATTGCCGGCGAGTGCCTGCGCCTGGAGGCCTCGACTTCGCCCGTGCCCGGCCGCCTGTCGCCGCGCATCATGCAGAACCCGCGCAACACCACGGTCGAAGCCGGCCAGCCCGCGCTGATGCAGGCGGTGGCCGAAGGCACCCAACCCATCACCTACAGCTGGAGCCGCAATGGCCAGCCGATCGCCAACAGCAACACGCCCGCGCTGTGGGTCTTCAACACCTCGCCGGCCGACGATGGCGCGCTCTTCACCGTGACCGCCACCAACGCGGCCGGCACCATCACCAGCGCCGCCGCGCGGCTGAACGTGAGCGGCTCGGCCATCGCGCCCAGCATCAGCACCCAGCCGCTGAGCGCCACCGCCGTGGCCGGCGAGGCCGCCAGTTTTGCCGTGGCCGCCCAAGGCAGCGGCCCGCTCGCCTACCAGTGGCTGCGAAACGGTGCGCCAATTGCCGGCGCCACGCAGGCCGCCTACCAGGTGATTGCAACGCAGGGCGACAACGCGGCACTCTTCAGCGTGATGGTGAGCAACTCGGTCGGCTCGGTGACCAGCCAGGCGGCCACGCTGACGGTGGTGTCGCCGCAGTCGGCACCGGTCATCACCACCCACCCGGCGAGCGTGGTGGCCACCGTGGGCGGCAGCGCGAGCTTTGCCGTAGCGGCCACCGGCAGCGGCCCGATCAGCTACCAATGGCAGCGCAATGGCAACAACATCCCGGCCGCCATCGAGGCGAGCTACACGCTCAACGGCGTGAGCGCGGCCGACAACGGCGCGCAGTTCCGCGTGGTCGTGAGCAACAACCAGGGCAGCGTGGTCAGCGGCAGCGCCATGCTCACCGTGAGCACCGGCACCGAAGACCAGCAGGCCCAGGTGCTCAGGCTGATGTCGCTGTGGGGCGATGGCCTCACGGCGGCTGGTGCACCGCTGCAGTTCGTCGAAGACGACTTCCGCGTCAAGGCCATCAACGAGATCTGCCTCGGCGGCAACGCCACGCTCACGCTCGACGGTGGCGCCGTGCCCGCCGTGGGCCAGAGCCTGCCGCTGGGCCAGCACACGCTCGCCGCGCAGTTTGCGGCGTGTACCGGCGACTTCGGCATCGGCTACGACGGCTCCAGCAGCGTGGCCTACGACTTCACCGACCCGGCGCACCGCGTGGGCACGGTGCAGTCGACGATCACCAACTTCGTCAACAGCGATGTCGATGACAACGGCGACCCGGTCTCGACGCGGGTGAACGGCGCCGCCCGGGTAGAGGCCGATGGCAGCCTGAACGGCGACATCGACACCCAGCGCCTGCGCTTCATCCCGACGGCCGGGCTGCTGCTCACCGACGTGGCCAGTGGCAACGCGTCGACCTTCAACAGCGGCAACGTGCTGCTGCACACCGTCAACGTCAACACCGCCACCGGGCCGCGCCCGCAGCTGTCGCGCCAGGAGTACGCACAACTGAGCTTCACGCGCGGCGGCGTGACCTATGTGTCCGACGGCTTCGTGCAGTTCGACTTCGACGAACAGGGCCGCCTGAGCAGCGGCAGCGGTGTGGTGGAGATCACCGCCAACGGCCAGCTGATGGCGCGTGTGCGTGCCACGGCCGGCGGTTTCGCCGTGGAGGTCGTGACCCCGCCACCGGGGTTCACGGCATCGGCCATCAAACGCGCCCGCATCGGTGCGGCCAGGCCGGCTGCGCCCGCCAAGACCCGCCATTTCTTCTGAGATCGGAGAACTCCATGAGCACACAGAAAATCATCGCCGTGATCGGCGCCACCGGCGCCCAGGGGGGCGGCCTCGTGCGCGCCATCCAGAGCGACCCGAGCCGCGCCTTCAAGGTGCGAGCCATCACCCGCAACCCGGCCACCGAGCAGGCTCGCGCACTCGGGGTAGAGGTCGTCCAGGCCAACCTCGACGACATCGCGAGCTTGCGCGAAGCCTTCGACGGCGTGCATGGCGTGTTTGGCGTCACCGCCTACTGGGAGCATTTCTCGCCCGAGCGCGAGCGGGCGCAGGCCCAGGCAATGGCCACCGCCGCCGCGGCAGCCGGTGTCGAACACTTCATCTGGTCGACGCTGGAAAACACCCGCCAGTGGCTGCCCGTGGGAAGCGGCTACATGCCCACCTTGATGGGCAAGTACAACGTGCCGCACATGGACGCCAAGGGGGAGGCCGACGAAGTGTTCACCGCCTCGGGCGTGCCGACCACCGCGCTGCGCACCTCGTTCTTCTGGGACAACCTGATCCACTTCGGCATGGCGCCCCGGCGCGGCGCCGACGGCGGCCTGGTGTTCTCGCTGCCGATGGGCGCCAAGAAGCTGCCCGGTATCGCCGCGGTCGACATCGGGCACTGCGCCCTGGGGCTTTTCAAGGGTGGTGACACCTACATCGGCAAGACCGTCGGCATTGCCGGCGAGCACCTGAGTGGCGACGAAATGGCGGCCGCCTTGTCACGCGCACTCGGTGAGCCGGTGCGCTACGAATCGATCCCGTTCGAGGTGTACCGCGGCTTGGGCTTTCCGGGCGCGGAAGACCTGGCCAACATGTTCCAGTTCAAGCACGACTTCGAGGCCGACTACTGCGGCTCGCGGCCGATCGCCCAGTCTCGCCAGCTGCACCCCGGCCTGCAGACCTTCGACCAGTGGCTGGCACGCCATCGCACGGCCCTCCCTGTCGGCTAAGGCCACGGCCGCAATGCAGGCACGAAGGCGTCGGTGAAACAGAACCCCTCGCCCAGGCCCTGCGCCATGAAGGCCGGCACTGCGGTCTCGACCATCTTGACGGAGCCGCACACATAGACCTCGTGCGCGCGCAGGTCGGGGAAGTCGTGCAGCAGCGCCTCGTGGACGAGCCCGGTGCGGCCCTGCCAGCCGTCGGCCGCGTCGGGCTCCGACAGCACCGGCACGAAGTGGAACTGTGCATGCTCGCGCTGCCACTGCTCGGCCAGGCCTTGTGCGTAAAGGTCGGCGCGCTTGCGCACACCCCAGTACAGCCACATCGGCCGCGCCAGGCCGCGCGCGAAGGCGTCTTCGACAATGCTCTTGATCGGCGCGAAGCCGGTCGCCCCCGCCACGAACAGGATCGGGTGCTCGCTGTCGCGCAGCGTGAAGTCGCCCAGCGGCCCCTCGAAGCGCAGCGTGTCGCCCACCTTCATCTGCGTGAACACATGGCCGGTGAAACGCCCGCCGGGAATGCGCCGCACGTGCAGCTCGATGTGCCCCTGCACCTGCGGCGGGTTGGCAAACGAGAAGGCGCGCCGCTGGCCGTCGTCGAGCAGGATGTTGATGTACTGCCCCGCCTTGAAGGGGATCCTCTCGCCACCGGGCAGCGCCAGGGTCAGGCGCATCACCTCGGGCGAGAGCCGCTCCATGCGGTCCACGCGCGCCAAGTGCTCACCCACCGGCAAGCGCGCTGGCGCGTCGCCGGGCTCGACCTCGATCTCCACATCCGACAGCGCCTTGGCGCAACACATCAGCGTCTTGCCCTGCGCACGCAAGGCCTCGGGCAGTGCGCTCGGTTGGTAGGCCCCGTGGTCGACGCTGCCGTGCAGCACCGTGCACATGCACACCCCACAACCACCGTTGCGGCATTCATAAGGCAGCGCGAGGCCCTGGCGCAGGCCGGCTTCGAGCAGCGTCTCGCCGCTGCGCACACGCAAGGGCTCGGTCGAGGGATGGATCGTCAACAGATGCTCTCCCTTGCCGGCGCGCCTGAAGCTCGGCGGCAACCAGGGCAGCGCCGCCAGCAGCCCGCTGAAGCCCGCCACCAACGCCCACACCTGCGCCATGGGCCACAGGTAGAAGAGCGGAAACAGCGCGAGAAAGAACCAGTCGAACTGCAACTCGCCCACCGCCACGCCCAGGTTGGCCGCGCCGCCTTGGCTCAGCGCGGGCTGCACGAGCGACAGCACGAGCAAGGTGATCAGCAGGCTGGCCATGATGGGCCGCGGCGGGTTGGTGCGTGCCTTGGGCACGCGCTGCACATGGATGAACATCAGCAGCAGCACCACCAGCGGCACGCCGATGTGCATGAAGGCCAGCAGCGAGAAGAAGCGGTCGTTGATGCTCGTCGGGTAGATGACGTTGCGCATCAGCGTGCCGCCGAAGCCAGGCAGCCAGTCGATCCACTCGAAGCTGGCGGTGATCACGAACTGCGCCATCTGGTCCCAGGGCAGCATGTAGCCGTTGATGCCCGAGACGTAGACGCCCCAGATCAGCGCCACGCCGGTCAGCCACGAGAACCAGCGAAAGCCGCGGAAGCGATCGAACGCGAAGTGGCGCAGCATGTGCAACAGCATGGTGAAGACCATCGCATCCGACGCGTACCGATGCACGCTGCGCAAGATGCCGCCAGCAAACCACTGGCGGTGCGTGAGCGCCTCGACCGAGGCGTAGGCGCCGGCCACGCCGGTCTCGAAGAAGGCGTAGAGGTACAGGCCGCTGGCCGCCACCACCCAGAACAGGAAGAAGGTGATGGCCCCCAGGTGGTACAGCGGGTTGAGCCGGTCGCCGAAGGCCGCGTTGAACAGCGCCTCGACGCGCATGAACAGCCACTGCAGCAGGGCCTGCAGTTTCTTCATGCGGGCTTCACCTCGGCCGGTGCGCGCATTGCACCGATCACCACCACCACGAACAACAGGCCGCCGACGATGGCGATGAGCCCGCCCAGCCCCATCAGGCCCATGCCAGCCACTTCCGACGTGCTGCGCAGCACCTGCTCGGCCCCGGCCACCTTGCGCTGCACGCCATAGCCACCCGACCACACCAGGCCGAGGATGTGCATCAACTGGCCCGCGCCATACAGCGTGGGCTGCAGCGTGGCGAGCCGCCCGGTGGGGGCGCGGTAGCCCAGCTGCGGCAGCAGGCGGTAGACCAGGCCCATCAACGCAAGCGTCACGCCGACGATGCAGCCGTGGTAATGCGCCGGGATGCGCACGTTGCTGCCGGCGATGAACACGCCGATCAGCCCGCCCGCGCCAAACAAGACCATCGAGGCAACGAGCGCCGCGCGCAGTGGCCGCTGCTCCGGCGCGAGCGGTGCCAGGCCGCGTTGGCCGCGCAAAGCCACCGTCACCGCCAGCGCGATCGGCACGATCGCCAGCCCCCCGCCCATGCGCATGGCCCAGGTGTGCAGGTTGCGGTGCTCGACCGAGGCAATGTCGTGTGCCACGTAGGCATAAGGCGTGACGAAGACGCTGGCGAGAGCGAGGGCGAAGAGGCCCAGCGTGACCCGCGGGCTGAGCGGCACGCGCGCGCCGCAGGCGCTGGCGAGCCACAGCCAGGCCACCAGCATCAGCAGCGTCCAGGTGAATTGCAGGGCATGACCGCCGCCCCAGAAGAGGATCTCGTAGTAGGCCTTGCCCGCAAGCGACTGCGGCAGCACCACGAACGACCAGCCAAAGGCCAGCAACGCCACCGCGGTGGCCACCACGCTCGCGTTGAGGCCGAAGAGCAAGGCGCCCTGCCCGTCAAAGGCGATGCCGATCTTGGGCGCGGCCCACAGACTGCGCAGCACCAGCAGGCCCACGCCGGCGGCAAACACCAGCAAGCCGGCGATGAAGGGCATGCCGTCGAGCATGGGGATGTAGTTGGCCATGATGGCCTCGCCGCTGCCGATGAAGGGCGCGAGCGACATCAGCAGCGCCCCCGCGCCGCACAGCCCGAGCGCGGCCCAGGCCCAGCCCAGGCGCCGCGGCGCGGTGTGCAGGCTCCACAGCATGCCGGCCAGCGCGATGAACCACACCAGCACCGACAAGTCCACATGCACCACCAGGGCCACGCGAAAGAAGTCGGCCACGGGCAAGAGCTTGTTGAGCCCCGGCGTGCGCGACAGCACCAGCAGCACCGAGAAGAGGCCCGAGCCGATCAGCGCCAGGAGGCCCAGCCACAACCAGCCGCGGGCAAGCGTACGGCGGGCGTCGGTGGGTACGGGCAGCGTGTAGTGGCCGGCCGCAGCAGTCGCGGCGGCGCGTGAGGGCCCGAGCGTGGCAGGGTGCTGAAGTGTGTTCATTGCAGCGTGATCTTCTGAGCCGCGGTATCGAAATCGATCACCAGGATCTGGGCCGGCTTGAGCGTGACGGTCTCTTCGCGCACATGGTTGAAGCCCGGGCTGCGCACGTCGTCTTTCATGCGCACCGCCACGCGGTGCACACCCGCGCCGAGCGCCAGGCGGTGGTAGACCGACGAGGCGCCGTCTTTCGACAGCCCCGACGGCTTGGCGGTGTGCTGGTAGGCAGGTGCGCCGTCGATGTCGAGCTCGACGACGATGGGCGAGCGCTCGCGCGGGCAACGCTTCGGGGCGCGCATGTTGGGTGGCAGCTTGGCCAGCTCTTCGGGCGTTTGCGAGAGGCACTCGGACACCGGCTTACCGGTGTGGCTGAAGCTGATCTTGATCAGCGACTGGTCGCTCGCCAGGTGCCGGTACGGCGGCCAGCGCGAGAACACGCCGATCACCAGCGCGAACAGCGCGTACAGCAGCAACTGGCCGGCCCAGGCGGCCGGTGTGGTGGTGGGTGGGGTGGGCTTATCCATGAACGAGTGCGGCGCGGTGGCGCAGCTGTTCGAGCGCGGTGCGCAGGCTGGCCTCGTCGCCCGCATCGGCCCAGGCGGTGGCGATTTGCTCGTGCGGCACCGAGTCGCGCAGGTGAGGTTCGCGACTGCCGTTCAAGCGCTCTTCGGTCCAGCGCTGGCCAAGGCGGAACTCGCAGCCGCCTTCGCGGCAGCCGCTGACCAGCACGCCAGTGGCGCCATCGCGCAAGGCGTATTCGACGAACGACGGCGGCAGCATGCCGGTGCACATCAGGCTGAACGTGGCCACATCGGGCGCGGCCAGCGTGGCCACGCGTGCGCCGCGGTCGCAGCCGAAGACCACGAGCTTGGGTTCGCCGCCCAAAGCCGCTTGCAGTTGCTTGCGAAGTGCATCGATGGGCGCGCTGGGCATGTCGATGCCGGTGCGCAGCTCGGCGACGGAACGGAACGGCGTCGACGAAGGGCAAGCACCGGCGCAGATGCCGCAGCTCGCGCACAGGTCGGCGTTCACCAGCGCCATCTGGCGGCCAATGCGCTGGTTGGGGTGCGGCACCATGGTCACAGCGGCGTAGGGGCAGTCGTCGAAGCAGCGGCGGCAGCCGTTGCAGTTGGCCGGGTCGACCACCGCCACCGGCACCCGCGCCGCGCGCTGCGGCACGAAAGGCAGCGCGAACAGCAGCAGGAGTGCCGCCGACATCAGCAGCCACACCGCATTCACCGAGCTGGCGTAGGCCAACGGGTGCACGAAGAGCAGCAGCCAGTCGAGCGCCAGCGCGCCCGGCACGATGGAGAGATCGGCCGGCGCATGGCTCATCACCGGCTGCACCAGTGCCAGGGCCAACAGCGCCGCCACGCAGCCCAAGGCGAGCCGGCGCGGCGGGAACACCGCCGCCCGGCTGATGCGCTGGATGTGGAACCACAACCCGAACACCAGCAGCAGCGGCACGCCCAGGTGCACGAAGACGAACAGCGAGAACAGCCGGTCGCTGACGGCCGCGGTGCTCAGGAAGTTGCGCGTCAGCGGCGAACCGAAGACCGGCAGTGCGTCAAGCAGCTCGGCGGTGGCGATGGCCGAGAACTGGCCCAGCTGATCCCAGTTGAGCCAAAAGCCTCCCACCGCGCTGACGAAGGCAAACGCCAGCAGCGGCACGCCGGTGAGCCACGAGAAGCGCCGAAAGCCGCTGTAGTGGCCGAACAGCCATTCGCGCAGCAGGTGCAGGCCCATCACCACCACGAAGGCATCGGCCGCATAGCGGTGCAGGCTGCGCAGCAGGCCGCCCAGGTACCACTGCTCGCGCGACAGGCGGTCGATGGAGCGGTAGGCACCCTCGGCCGAGGTGTCGAGCACGGCGTAGAGGTAGATGCCGCTGAGTGCAAGCAGCCAGAACAGCAAGAAGCCGATGGCGCCGAGGTGGCGCAGCGGGTTGAGGGCCGAGCCGAACGCCGCGTCGAAACCGTGCTCGACACGCCGCCAGCCGGAGAGCGCCACCTCACGCAAGGCGGTCGCGCCTGCGGTTGCGCGCCTCGGCGATGAAGAACCACAGCATGGCGAGGATGAAGGTCACGCCACCGGCGATCTCCAGGATGAGCCCGTAGTCGGTGCGGTAGGTGCCGGTCTCGGGGTCGTAGACGGTGCAGATGATGCGCACGCGCTCGACCAGATCAGCCAACCCGCTCCGCTGCGTGACAGGTGCTCCCCGCAGCAGGCGGCGCAGCGGCTCGCCGAGCTGGTCGGGCGTCATGCGCTCGCCGTAGACCTGGGCATAAACGCGCCCATCGCCATCGACCACCGAGACGCCCAGCACGTGGTCGAAGCCGGCGGGCGTGGCGAGGTAGCTGAAGCCGAAGTCGCGCGTGAGCGCATCGACGGTGGCAGGCAGCGGGCTGAGGAAGTGCCAGTTGGGCTCGTCGATGCGGTGCTGCGCAGCAAACGCACGCATGGCCGGGGGCGAGTCGGCCGGCTGGTTGAAGCCGATGCTGACGACGTTGAAGTTGTCGGCCCCGAAGCTCTTGTACAGCGGCTGCAGCGACTCCTGCAGCGAGCGTGTGCTGGTCGGGCAGACCTGGAAGCAGCCGGTGTAGATGAAGCTCACCAGCAGCGGCTTGCCGCGGTAGCTGGCCAGCCGCACGGGGCGACCCTCGCGGTCGAGCAGCGGGTGGTCGGCGATCAGGCGGCCGATGGCGGCCTGGCTCGCGTGCAGCGCGGCCTCGCGCTGCAACGAGGGCGCCGGCGGCGTGGTATCGGCCGGCTGGGCGCCGACGACGACGGGCGGCTGGCCGGGCGGCGTGCCCGCAGGCCAGCCTTGGGTCGCCGCGCTGCCCTGAATCGACCACAACAGTGCAGCCAGCCCCAGCAGCGTCGAATGAAGCAGCGGCCGGCCAGGCATGGGAACGGGTTACCGGATGAGACCGTCGATGGTGGCACCCACCAGCAGCAGGCTCAGTTGCACGAGCGACGCGAAGAACGAGCCCATGGCCGTCTTGCGGTTGGTGTCGCGCGCCAGGCGCCACGACTTCAACAGAAAGAAGCCGCCACCCGCCGCAGCGCCCACCATGTAGACAGGCCCGGCGCCAAACAGGCCCGGCAGCAACGACGCCACCACCAGCGCGACCGTGCTCGCAAACACCACGCGTGCGGCACGCTCTGGCCCCACCACCACCGGCAGCATGGGCACGCCAGCGGCTGCGTAGTCGGCCCGGTTGGCAATCGCGAGGCTCCAGAAATGCGGTGGTGTCCAGAGAAACAGCACCAGCGCCAGGAGCAGCGGCAGCGGCCCGAGCGTGGGGTCGACCGCCGCGCCGCCGGCCAGCACGGCAAAGCTGCCGGCCAAGCCGCCGATCACGATGTTGGTCCAGCTGCGGCGCTTGAGCCACACGGTGTAGACCACGCCATAGAAAAAGGCGCCGAGAAACGTGTACAGCGCGGCGCTCGCATTGAGCGCCCACCACGCCGCCCCTACCGACACCGCCAGCAGCCCACCGATCAACAGCAGCCAGGCCGGCGAGTGCCGCAAGGCGCCGGTGACGAAGGCGCGCGTGCGGGTGCGCGCCATCAGGCGGTCGGTGTCGTACTCGTAATACTGGTTGAAGGCACCGGCACTGGCCGACGCCCCCAGCACCGCGAGCGCCAGCACCGCCACCTGCGCGAGGCTGAGCGCTGCCCCCGGCGTGATCACCAGGCCCACCAGCGCGGTGACCATGATCATCACGCCGATGCGCAGCTTGAAGAGGCCCAGCACCAAGCGGGCCGTGTGGGCAGGGCTCGGGCGTGCGCCTTGCGCGAGGGTGGTCGAGTTCATGCGGTTCGTCCTTCGCTCAAGGGTTGTGCGTTGCGTGGCCCGCCTTTCAGCTGAGGCCCCACACCTGCGACAGGTACTTCCAGTTGATGAAGTAGTACAGGACGAAGGCCACCAGGAACACCATCGCCAGCATGAAGGTGCCGGGTGCTGCGAAACCGGCCGAGCCGTAGGTCTGCGCCACGGCGGTCGGCGCGGTGCGCGGGATGGGCGTGAACTTCGCGCTCGGCGCGCCGGCATCGAGTTTCTTGCCCCACAGCAGCGAGCCCACCGTGACGTAGATGTAGATGCCGCCGCCCACGATGGCCGCGATGCCGCCGATGCCCACCAGGCCCATCATCAGGTAGGCGGCACCCGGCCACTCGTAGGCGAGCGCGGCACCCTGGAAGGCCATGTCCCAGTGGCGGCGCGACACACCCAGCGTGCCCGCACCCATCATCACCAGGCAGAAGAAATACATCGACAGGCCGAAGAGGTAAGGCTGGATCTTGGCCAGGCCCGGGGCGATCATTTCGCGCTTGAACAGCACCGGGATCAGGAAGTAGGTCAGCGCCATGAACGACAGCGTGGTACCCACCACCACCGTGGCATGGAAGTGCCCCGGCACGTAGATGGTGTTGTGGATGATCATGTTGAGCTGCTCGGTGCCCATCATCACGCCCGAGATGCCGCCCAGGAAGCCGAAGCCGATGATCGAGATGAACACGCCCGAGAAGGTCGGGTTGCCCCAGGGCGCCTTGCGCAGCCACTCGAACAGGCCCTTGTTGAAGCCCTTGGCGCGTTGTGCCACTTCCATCGCGCCGGGGATGGTGAGGCCGTGGATCATCGAGGCGAGCACCGCGAAGTACATGAAGTAGCTGGTGTTGACGACCTTCCAGCCGGTGCTCATGCCCGGGTCGGCCAGCAGGTGGTGGGCGCTGGCAAGCTGCAGGAACAGGATGTAGAGCAGGAAGGCACCTCGGCTCACGCGCTCGCTCATCGGCTTGGCG
>NZ_JADMJX010000129.1 GCF_018780185.1 Rhizobacter sp. | reverse complement strand
TGGAAGTACGGAGAACGAACCATGCGAAGCAGGCACAAGGCTTCGATACCTCAGCCCGAACGGCTGGTGGTATGCGAAGCGTCGGCCCGAACCGGTGGAGGTGCGCCACCAACCTGGATTCCCGCCTGCGCGGGAATGACGAGCCATACGGAAATGACAACACCATGAGCACCCTGCTGAAGGTCGACAACCTCCACGCCGGCTACGGCCGCGCCGAAGTCCTGCACGGCCTCAACCTGAAGGCCGACAAGGGCAGCGTCGTCACCGTCATCGGCCCCAACGGCGCCGGCAAGTCCACGCTGCTCAACGCACTGATGGGCGTGTTGCCGTCGAAAGGCGACATCACCTACGACAGCAAACCCATCACCCAGCGCACGCTCGAAGACCGCGTGATGCAAGGCATGGCCTTGGTGCCGGAAACACGCGCCCTCTTCGGCAGCATGCCCGTCGAAGACAACCTGCTGCTGGGCGCTTACCGCCAAGTGCGCCTGGGCAAAAAAGACAGCAACGCCGCGATGGAAGAGGTGTTCACGCGCTTCCCTCGCCTGAAAGAGCGCCGCAAACAACTCGCCGGCACGCTCTCGGGTGGCGAGCGGCAGATGCTCGCCGTCGGCCGCGCGCTGATGAGCAAGCCGCAGCTGCTGATGCTCGACGAGCCCAGCCTCGGCCTCGCACCGCTGATCGTGCGCGAGATCTTCAAGACCATCGCCGACCTGCGCGCCACCGGTGTCACGATTCTGCTGGTTGAGCAGAACGCCCGCGCCGCACTCGAAGTGGCCGACTACGGCTACGTGCTCGAGATGGGCGAGATCGCGCTCGAAGGCCCGGCCGCCGACCTCGCCAAGGACCCGCGTGTGATCGACACCTACCTCGGCGCGGCACGCAAGAAAACCTGATGTGGCACTACGAGCCCCCGCTGCGAGACATCCGCTTCGTCACCGAAGAGCTGCTCGACCTGCCCGCGCAATGGGCCGCACTGCCCGCGTACGCCGAGCTCGATGTCGACACCGCACGGCAGGTGATCGAAGAGGCTGGCAAGTTTGCCGCTGAAGTGCTGGCCCCCCTCAACTCCAGCGGCGACCTCGAAGGCTGCACACTGCGCGACGGTGCGGTCACCACGCCGCGCGGCTACCGCGAGGCCTACCAGGCCTTCGTGGCCGCCGGCTGGCCGGCCCTTGCGTGCGATCCGAGCGTGGGCGGGCAGGGCCTGCCGCATGCCATCAACGCCGTGCTGCACGAGATGCTCAACTCGGCCAACCACGCCTGGAACATGTACCCCGGCCTGCTGCACGGCGCCTACGAGTGCCTGATGGCACACGCCACGCCCGAGCTGAAAGAGCGCTACCTCGGCAAGATCGTCAGCGGCGAATGGCTCTCGACCATGTGCCTGACCGAAGCCCATGCCGGCTCCGACCTCGGCCTGCTGACAACACGCGCCGAGCCGCAGCCTGACGGCAGCTACCGGGTTCGAGGCACCAAGACTTTCATCTCGGGCGGCGAACACGACCTGAGCGACAACATCGTCCACCTGGTGCTCGCGCGCATCCACGACGCGCCTTCGGGCACCAAGGGCATCTCGCTGTTTCTTTGCCCCAAGATCCTGCCGGGCGGCGAGCGCAACAGCCTGCGCTGCGATGGCGTCGAGAAGAAGATGGGCATCAAGGGCAGCGCCACGTGTGTGATGAGCTTCGACGGCGCCACCGGCTGGCTGGTGGGGGAGCCCCACCGTGGCCTGGCGGCGATGTTCGCGATGATGAATGCAGCCCGCCTGCACGTGGGACTGCAGGGGGTGGGCCATTCGGAGAGTGCGTACCAGAACTCGCTGCGCTACGCGCTCGATCGCAAGCAGATGCGCGCACCGCAGCGCACCGCTTCCCGGCAGTCCGTTCGGGCTGAGCCGGTCGCAGCCAGCGAGCAGCTCGGTGCAGGCACTTCGAC
>NZ_JADMJX010000272.1:7138-15096 GCF_018780185.1 Rhizobacter sp. | reverse complement strand
ATGAAGCTGACCGCGCGGCGCGTGTCCATCACGTTGCGGCGGATGCGGCCGTTCAAGTCTTCCTCGCGCGCAATCGCCGCCAGCGCCTGGCCGGCGGCCTGGTCGTTGACCTCTTGCTTGAGCACGCGCGCGCTCACGCGCTCGAGGTTGTCGTAGATGCCTTCCAGCGCATCGGCGCTGTATTCGGCGTCGGCGTCGTAGAGCTTGAGCAGCACGTCTTTCGCGTCTTCGATCAGCGCCGGGATGCGCCGCGCACGCAGGCGCAGCAGCCGAAACACCGGCAGGTCTTCGCCGTGGATCGAGAACAGCACCTTGTTGTAGAGGATGAAGGCCACGCGCACGTTGCGCGGGGTTTCGTCGTCGTCGATCAGGAAGTCGGAGCGGATGTGCAGCTCGCCGTTGTCTTCTTCGTAGAAACGGGCCGACTCTTCCAGGTCGTCATCGACCACGTCTTCGGGGATGCTGACGCCGAAGTGCTGCGCGATCCAGCTTTTTTCTTCGGGCGTGGGCGACTCCAGGTCGACCCACACCGGGTGCACGTTGGCCAGTGCGCCCGGGCTTTCGATTTCTTCTTGAAACAGCCGGCCATTGGCCAGCGTGAACACATTCAGCATGCAGAGGCGCTCCGACGGGGCCAGGGAAGAGAGGAAGGGCTAAGGTGAGAACCGCCTCGCCCTGGGGCCCGCGGGCGCATCAACGCCGCAAAGCTGTGTCAGAGCGGACGGTCACCGAGGGTGACTGCTGTCCATATGCGTGAATCGCACTCCGTGAATGAAACCGCCGAATTATCACACCCGCCTGTGAGCCCGGGCAAGCCGACGCCAGTCCCGAGGATGTGGGGCCGCGGGGGGAGCGGCACGATGAACAACACGCTCACACAGGTGATCCAGCAAGTGCCTGCTGACGACGCGGGCGCGCGCGACGCGCTGTTTTCGGCCTTCACGCAGGTTGACGGGGCGCATCAGGCCCGCCGCTTGGCCTCGCGCTCACGCAGCCCCCAACCCCGTGAGGAAACCGACACTCTTTTGACGCGAAGCAAGCACCGGCCAGAACACACCTGCTGGCAGCGTTGTCACCCGCTTGTCACACCGCCCTTTCAGGCGCACACTGATTTCAACGAACCCCCGGTTCCACCCCTCTTCTCCTCCCCCTCCTCGCTTCCCCCCGCTTTCCCCACCCCCTGCGAAAGGAGTCCTCATGAATTTGACGATCAGCGGCCATCACCTCGAAGTGACACCGGCTTTGCGTGAGTACGTGCTTACCAAGCTAGATCGCGTCACTCGTCATTTCGACCAAGTTGTGGACATCAATGTGCTGCTGTCGGTAGAGAAGCTGAAGGAAAAGGAACGAAGGCAGAAAGCCGAAGTCACGCTGCACGTAAAGGGCAAAGACATCTTCGTGGAGAACTCGCACGAAGACCTCTACGCCGCCATCGACCAGCTGATGGACAAGCTGGATCGGCAGGTCTGTCGTCACAAAGACAAACTGCAAGACCACCACCATGTGGCAGCCAAGCGCCTGGACGCAGCGCTCTGAGTTCGCTGCCTCTTCTGGTGCAAAAAGCGGCCTGCGGGCCGCTTTTTTTCGGGCCCAGCACGACAGCACCTTCAAATGCGGGGCGTTATTCGTTGCTGGTGCGCAGCAGCACGTGCACAATTCCTCGCATTGCCCAGGCACAGGCCTAGCCCGGGCATGAGGCGCGTTTTTATAATTGCATCCTCAGTCACTAATCAGACCATGCCTCACCGAGGCCAGAGCGTGACCTGCAGATGAACCGACTCTCCGCCATCCTGCCCCTCAGCAACGTGCTCGTTGATGTCGAGGCCACCAGCAAGAAGCGCGCGTTCGAGCACGCAGGCCTGGTCTTTGAAAACCAGCACGCCATTGCGCGCGCCACGGTCACCGACAACCTCTTTGCACGCGAACGCCTGGGCTCCACCGGCCTCGGGCATGGTGTCGCGATCCCTCACGGCCGCATCAAGGGCCTGAAAAACCCGTTGGCCGCGGTGGTCCGTGTGCAGCAAGCCATTCCGTTTGATGCCCCTGACGACGAGTCGGTCAGCTTGCTGATCTTTTTGCTGGTGCCCGAGGCGGCCACCCAAAGACATCTGGAGATCCTCTCCGAGATTGCCGAGATGCTCAGCGACCGCGAGCTGCGCGAGCGCCTCAAGACGGAAACCAGCGCCGCCAAGGTGCACGAACTCATCTCCAACTGGGAACCGTTGAAGTCCGTCGCATGAATGCTGCGATCACCGCAGCGGGCCGAGCGCCGGGCCGCTCCCAAGCCGGCCCGCGTTCCCTCGGGAGGAGGCCCGACGTATCCGTCGGGCCAGGGGCTCCATGAAGCCCTCAGTCATCAGCGCGGAAGCGCTGTTCGAAGAACACCGCACCGCGCTGCGCTGGGAATGGGTTGCGGGGCACGCCCACCCCGAGCGCCGTTTTGATGAAGCCGCCGTGCGCAATGCGCAGTCGGCCGCCGACCTGGTGGGTTACCTCAACTACATCCACCCTTACCGCGTGCAGATCGTCGGCCGGCGCGAAGTGGCCTACCTGCAGGACTCGTCGCCCGAGGACCAGGAGCGCCGCATCCAGCGCATCGTGACGCTGGAGCCGCCGGTCGTGATCGTCGCCGACAACCAGACGCCGCCCGACAAGCTGGTGGCACTGTGCGACCGCGCCGACATCCCCTTGTTCGTGACCGACGGCTCGGCCGGCCATGTGATCGACGTGGTGCGTGGCTACCTGGCCCAACTGTTCGCCGAGCGCACGACGCGCCATGGCGTCTTCATGGACATCCTCGGTGTGGGCGTGCTGCTCACCGGCGAGTCGGGCCTGGGCAAGAGCGAACTGGGGCTGGAACTCATCTCACGTGGCCACGGCCTGGTGGCCGATGACGCGGTCGATCTCTACCGCATCTCGCAAACCGCCATCGAGGGCCGTTGCCCCGAGCTGTTGCTCAACCTGCTCGAAGTGCGCGGCATCGGCCTGCTCGACATCAAATCGATCTTTGGCGAGACCGCGGTGCGCCGCAAGATGCGGCTCAAGCTGATCGTTCACCTGGTGCGCAAAGAAACGCTGGAGCGCGACTTCGAGCGCCTGCCCTATGAGCCGCTGAACGAAGACGTGCTGAATATCCCGGTGCGCAAAGTGGTGATCGCGGTCGACGCCGGCCGCAACCTGGCCGTGCTGGTCGAGGCCGCCGTGCGCAACACCATTCTTCAGTTGCGCGGCATCGACACCTACAGAGAGTTCATCGAGCGCCACCAAAAGGCCATGCAAAAACCGGAGTAGCTCGACAGCTACTTTGTCTTGTACTGGCAGTCTTTCTTGGTGCAGACGGCGTAGAGCGACAGCGCGTGGTCCTGCAACTCAAAGCCCCGCGCGTGCGCCACGGCGTTCTGCCGCTTCTCGATCTCAGGGTCGTAAAACTCCTCGACACGCCCGCAGTCGATGCAGACCAGGTGGTCGTGGTGCTTGCCCTCGTTGAGCTCGAACACCGCCTTGCCCGACTCGAAGTGGCTGCGCGACAAGATGCCCGCCTGCTCGAACTGCATCAGCACGCGGTAGACGGTGGCCAGGCCGATGTCGGCGCCTTCGGTGAGCAAGGCCTTGAACACGTCTTCGGCCGTCATGTGGCGCTGACTCGTGTGCTGGAACACATCGAGGATCTTGATGCGCGGCAGCGTGGCCTTCAGGCCACTGCTCTTCAGGTCATCGGCGTTGGACATGGCAGGGGTTCTCGGCATGGTGCGCAGCGGTCGGGCTGGGGGTCAGCCGCTAGAATCAACGGATCATATCGAGGTTGGCGCGCAGCAGCGCGCGCTCTCACACCACCATGCGCTTCTCTCTTTCGTGTCTTGCCGGCGTGTGCGCCGCCACCCTGTTGAGCGCTTGCGGTTCGCTGCAATCGAGCGACAACTTTCTCGGCTTCATCACGCCTTACCGCGTGGAGGTGGTGCAAGGCAATGTGCTGACCAAGGAACAGGTCGCCCTGGTCAAACCCGGCCAGACACGCGCCCAGGTGCGCGACGTGCTCGGCTCGCCACTGCTCACCGACACCTTCCACGCCGACCGCTGGGACTACGTCTTCACCATTCGCCGCCAGGGCGCCGAGCCGCAACAGCGCAAGGTGCTGGTGCTGTTCGAGGGCGACAAGCTCAAAAGCATCAGCGCCCAGGACCTGCCGTCCGAACGCGAATTCGTGGCCTCGATCGACACCCACAAGAGCCGCGGCAAGGCACCCGCGCTGTCGCTCACGCCGGAAGAAATCAAGGCCTTGCCGGTTCCCCCCAAGCCCGAAACCGCGGCATCGGCCCCCGAGGGCCCGCAGCGCACCTACCCGCCGCTGGAGCCGCGCTCGTGAGCGGCCCGATTCGTGTCGCCGTCGCCGGCGCCTCGGGTCGCATGGGGCACATGCTGATCGAAGCTGTGACCACCTCGGACGACTGCGTGCTGGCCGGCGCACTCGACATCGCCGGCAGCCCGGCGCTCGGCCAGGATGCGGCCGCCTTCCTGGGCCGCACGAGCGGCGTGCACATCAGCGCCGACCTGAAGAGTGGCTTGGCCAACGCCCAGGTGCTGATCGACTTCACCCGCCCCGAGGGCACCATGGCCCACCTGGCCGCGTGCCGCGAGCTGGGGGTGAAGCTGGTGATCGGCACCACCGGCTTCAACGAAGCCCAGAAAAACGAAATCGCCGCGCAGGCCGAGCGCATGGCCATCGTGATGGCGCCCAACATGAGCGTCGGCGTCAACGTGGTGATGCGCCTGCTCGATGTCGCGGCGCGTGCGTTGAACCAGGGGTACGACGTCGAGGTCATCGAAGCCCACCACCGTCACAAGGTCGACGCACCCAGCGGCACCGCGCTCGCGATGGGCGAGGTGGTCGCCAAGGCCCTGGGCCGAGATTTGAAGGCGTGCGCCGTGTATGGCCGCGAAGGCGTCACCGGCGCGCGCGACCCATCGACCATCGGCTTTGCGACCATCCGCGGCGGCAGCATCATCGGCGACCACACGGTGCTCTTCGCCGGCCTGGCCGAGCGCATCGAGATCACGCACAAGAGCGACAGCCGCGCAGGCTATGCGCAGGGCAGCCTGCGCGCCGCACGCTTCCTCAGCGACCGCAGCACCGGCCTGTTCAGCATGAACGACGTGCTGGGTTTCGCCTGAAAGAATGAGCAGCTTCGTCCAGTTCTGGCAGCAGGGCGATGCGATCACGCGCGGCGTGGCGGCCCTGCTCTTGCTGATGTCGATCAGCGCCTGGGTGCTGATCTTCTGGAAGGGCTGGCTGCTGGGCCGGGTGCGCAGCGACATCGCGCGCGCCGTGCCGGCCTTCTGGTCAGCCCCCACGCTGGCCGGCGGGCAAAACCAGCTCGCCGCCTTCGACCGCGAAGGTGTGCTGCGCCCCCTGCTCGCCGCCGCCACCAGCGAACCCAGCGACGGCACACTGGAGTCACGCGGCCACCTCAGCTCGCAACTCACCCGCCGCCTGCGCGATGCGCTGCACCGCGTGCTGACGAAGCTGCAATTTGGCCAGGTCGTGCTGGCCTCGATCGGCAGCACCGCGCCCTTCATCGGCCTCTTCGGCACGGTCTGGGGCATCTACCACGCGCTGCTGAGCATCTCGGCCGCCGGCAGCATCACCATCGACCGTGTCTCCGGCCCGGTGGGCGAGGCGCTGGTGATGACGGCCGCCGGCCTCGCGGTGGCCATTCCGGCCGTGCTGGCCTACAACGTCTTCAACAAGCGTGTGGCCGCCTGCGAAGCCGAGCTAGAAGGGTTTGCCCACGACCTGCGCGAGATGTTGGTCGACGACCACGGCACCCTCACCACGCCCGCGAGCTGACACATGGCCTTCGGTCGCCTGGAGCGCAGCTCGGCGCCGCCGCCGATGAGCGACATCAACATGACGCCGCTGATCGACGTGATGCTGGTGCTGCTGGTGATCTTCATGATCACCGCGCCGTTGATGAGCGCCAGCCTCAAGCTCGACCTGCCGCAGACCGAGGGCACAACGGCCAGCGACGTGCCCGACTTCGTGGCCGTCGCTATTGACCCCACCGGCCAGCTTTACCTCGCCGACCAGCCGGTGGCGCCCGCGGTGTTCGCCGAGCGCATGGCGCAAGCGGCGAAGAAGAACCCCCTCACCGAAGTGCAGCTGCGCGCCGACAAGACCGTGCCGTACGGGCGCGTGGCCGAGTTGATCGGTGTGGTGCAAAAGGCGGGGCTGAGCCGCATCGGTTTCGTGGCCGAGCCCACGCCGGTGGCCACGAGACCTTAGCTCACAGCGCCACCTCGCGGCGCAGCGCCTGTGCCGCCTCCACCATGTGCCGCAGTGCGCCGCGGGTTTCGTCCCAGCCGCGGGTCTTCAGACCGCAGTCGGGGTTGACCCACAGCCGTTCATCGGGGATCACCTCGCGCGCCTTGCGCAACAGCGCCAGCATCTCGCCCGCATCGGGCACCCGTGGCGAATGGATGTCGTAGACCCCGGGGCCGATCTCGTTCGGGTAGGCAAACTCGCCGAAGCCCCGCAGCAGCTCCATCTGCGAGCGCGAGGTCTCGATGGTGATCACATCAGCGTCCATCGCTGCGATCGAGGGCAGGATGTCGTTGAACTCCGAGTAGCACATGTGGGTGTGGATCTGCGTGTCGTCGCGCACGCCGCTGGCGCTGACGCGAAAGGCGCGCGCCGCCCATTCGAGGTAGGCCGCCCAGTCGGCGCGGCGCAGCGGCAGGCCTTCGCGGAAGGCCGGCTCGTCGATCTGGATCACCGCGATGCCGGCGGCCTCCAGGTCGACCACCTCGTCGCGCAAGGCCAGCGCGAGTTGCAGGGCCACCTGCTCGCGGGAGAGGTCGTCGCGCACGAAGGACCACTGCAACATCGTCACCGGCCCCGTCAGCATGCCTTTCATCCAGCGGGGGGTCAGGCTCTGCGCATAACGGGTCCATTCCACTGTCATCGCCACCGGCCGCGCCACGTCGCCATAGATGATGGGCGGCTTGACGCAACGCGAGCCATAGCTCTGCACCCAGCCGTTGTCGGTGAAGGCGTAGCCACTCAGCTGCTCGCCGAAGTACTCGACCATGTCGTTGCGCTCGGCTTCGCCGTGCACCAGCACGTCCAGGCCCAGCGCCTCCTGCTCGCGCACGGCCTGGGTGATGGCCTGCTGCATCTGCTCGCGGTAGAGCGGCTCGCGCAACTCGCCGCGCTTGAAGCGTGCGCGCGCGACACGGATCTCGTTGGTCTGCGGGAAGGAGCCGATCGTGGTGGTGGGAAACGGCGGCAACGCCAGGCGCTTGCGTTGTTGCGCGCTGCGTTGGGCATACGCCTGTGTGCGCTGCGCATCGGCGGCAACGAGCGCCGCCACCCGCGCACGCACCGCTGGCTGGTTGACCTGCGGGCTCAGGCGGCGCGATTTCTGCGCCATGTCGCTCTCATCGAGCGCCTTTGCTTCGGCGGCGTCGCCGTCAAGCAGCGCCCGCTTGAGGGTGCCCAGTTCGCCGAGCTTTTGCACGGCAAACGCGAGCCAGCCGCGCACCGGCTCATGAAGCCGCAGCTCCACCGACGCATCCACAGGGCAGTGCAGCAGCGAGCAGCTGGGCGCCAGCCACAGCCGGTGGCCCCAGTGCGCATGCAGCGGCTTGAGCTGCGCCAGCACCGCGCGCAGGTCGGCACGCCAGATGTTGCGGCCGTCGACCACACCGGCTGACAGCACCTTGTTGCGCGGCCAGTGTTTCAGCGCGGCGGCGGCCTGTTGCGGCGCACGCGCCAGGTCGAGGTGCAAGCCCTGCACCGGCAGCGTCGCGAGCAGCGGCAGGTGGCGTTCGACCGACTCGAAGTAGGTGGTCAGCATGAGCTGCAGATGCGGCTGGGTGATCGCGTCGTAGGCGCTCTTCAGCGACTGCACCCATGCGTCCGGCAGGTCGAGCGCCAGCACCGGCTCGTCGATCTGCACCCA
>NZ_JADMJX010000272.1:0-7038 GCF_018780185.1 Rhizobacter sp. | reverse complement strand
CTCGGGCACCAGGTAGTGGTAGTTGGTGTCGAACCACTTGGTCATCTCCATCGCGCCTTGGGCGGCGTTGCCACGCGCCAGCTCGAAGTACTGCGACAAACTCAGCGAGCCGGGCGTGAAGCCGAAGCGCGCCGGCACCGCGCCGAACATGACGGTGTGGTCGAGCATCACGTCGTAGAACGAGAAGTCGCCTACCGTCGCGAAGTCGAGCCCTGCATGGCGCTGCGCGAGCCAGTGGCGGGCGCGCAGATCTTGCGCCACCTGGGGCAGCACCTCGGGTTGCGACTCGCCGCGCCAGTGGCGCTCGAGGGCGAACTTGAGTTCGCGGTGTGCGCCGATGCGCGGGAAGCCCAGGGTGTGCGTTTTCATTCGTCGGTCTCGTTGGCAGATAAGTTGGTCGATGCTAGGGACGCATACCCTATGATTCAAGCGAAAGAATTTCAGAGATTCAGTGAATCTCATTCATACCTATGCGCTTCTACCCATGACATCGGCCCTCGAACTCCGCCACCTGCGCACGCTCGCCGTGCTGATGGACGCGCCCTCGCTGAGTGCCGCGGCCGAGCGCTTGCACCTCACCCAATCGGCGCTGTCGCACCAGCTCAAGCTGCTCGAAGGCATCTACGAGCTCGAGCTGCTGGAGCGCCGCACCCAGCCGGTGCGGCTCACGCCCGCCGGTCTGCGGCTTGCGCAGCTGGGCGAGCAGGTCAACGCCGCGGTGCAGCTCGCCGAGCGCGACCTCGCCAACATGGCCGGCGGCAGCGCGGGGCCGCTGCGCATCGCGGTGGAGTGCCACACCTGCTTCGACTGGCTGATGCCGGCGATGGACGCGTTTCGTCCGCAGTGGCCCGAGGTGGAGCTCGACATCGTCTCGGGCTTTCACGCCGACCCGGTGGGCCTGGTGGTGAGCGACCGCGCCGAGCTGGCCATCACCTCCGAGGTGGACGACAGCGCGGGCGTGGAGTTCACGCCGCTCTTCCAGTACCCGATGGTCGCGGTGATGGCCAACGACCACCGGCTCACCGCACGCACCCATCTCACGCCGCGCGACTTTGCCGACGAGACGCTGATCCACTACCCGGTGCCCGATGCGCTGCTCGACATCATGCGGGTGCTCGCGCCCGCCGGCGTGAACCCGCGCCGCCGCACCTCGGAGCTGACGGTCGCCATCCTGCAGCTGGTGGCCAGCCGGCGTGGCATCGCGGTGTTGCCGAGCTGGAGCGTGCAGCCGTATGTGGAACGCGGCTACGTCAGCACGCGACCTGTCGGCAAACGCGGCCTCACCTCGCGGCTGCACGCCGCGGGCAAGGCCGGCCTGTCACAACGGCCTTATGTGCGGGCCTTTGTCGAGACGTTGAAGGACACCAGCTTCAAGCTGCTGCCCGACGTCTCTGTTCTTGTGTGACACCCAGTCACTTGATCTGGCTGTAGTTCACCGGCAAGAACTGGTAGCCCTTGCCGTCGACACGCAGGTGGCCGATGCCGGGAAAGGGCAGGTGGGCGCTGCCGACCCAGTAGCCCTGCTTCGCCGCATCGGCAAAAGCCTTCTTGCGCTGCGCCGCGGCCGCCTTGGAGTCGCTGTCGAACTGGATGGTCACAGAGGGCTTGGGGAACTGCACCGCCGCCACGTGCATCAGGTCGCCCCACAGCACCAGCTTCTCCCCCTTCGACTCGACCGCGTAGATCGCATGCCCCGGCGTGTGGCCGTGGGTGGCGATGGCCTTCACGCCCGGCACGATCTCGGTGTCGCCCTCGAAGGCCTTGAACTTGCCAGCGCTCACGTAGGGGTTGAGCGTCATCTGCGCGCCCTGGAAGAACATCTTCATCTCCTTGGGCGCCTTCTCCAGGTTCTCGGCGCTGAGCCAGTAATCGGCGTCGTGCTTGTCGGCGTAGACCGTGGCGTTGGGGAAGGCGATCTTGCCGCCCTGGATCAAGCCACCGATGTGGTCGCCGTGCATGTGGGTGATGACCACTGCATCCACCTGCTCCGGCTGGTAGCCCGCGGCCTTCAGGTTGGCGTGCAACTGGTCGAACCCGGGGCCGAACAGCTGGGCCGCACCGGCATCCACCAGCACGAGCTTGCTGCCGGTGTTGATGAGGTAGGCGTTGACGGAGGTCGGCACCACCTCACCCTGGAACGAGCGCTTGAGCAGCGCGCTCACCTCGGCCGGCGTGGTGTTGGTCAAGAGCTTCTTCGGCTCCAGCGGCAGGACGCCGTCGAGCAGCGCGGTGACTTCAAACTCGCCCAGCATCATGCGGTAGTAGCCCGGCGCCTGGGTCTTGACCTGTGGGGCGGCGGCGTGGGCGGCGGTGACGAGCAGCAGGCTGCCGGCCAGCACGGCCAAGCCGCGCCGGATCGTTTGGGTAAGCGTCATGAGGTTAATCCCTTGTGTTGTTGGGTTGACGGAGGGCGCACAGCTTATACGCAGGCCACGCCCTGCGTTCGCTCGTCGGCTGCAGCCCCAGCGCCGGCAGGGCCAAGCGGCATCAGGCGCATGAACTGCTCGGCTGCGGCCCGCGGGTCGGCGGCCTGCGTGAGCGCGCTCACCACCGCCACCGAATCCACCCCGCAGGCCAGCACCTGCGGCGCGCGCGCGAGGCTGATGCCGCCGATGGCCACCACCGGGTAGGCCGGTTGATAACGTGCCGTCCAGTCGCGCAGGCGGGCCAGGCCGAGCGGGCCGTGGCGCATCGCCTTCAAGGTGGTCGGGTAGACCGGACCGAGCGCCACATACGACGGCCGCAGCGCGTGCGCACGCAACATCTCCAGCGGCGTGTGCGAGCTCAGGCCCAGGCGCAGGCCGGCGCCTTGCAGCGCGGCCGCGTTGGCCGAGTCGATGTCTTCCTGGCCCAGGTGCACGCCGTAGGCACCCAGCTCGATCGCGTCGCGCCAGTGGTCGTTGATGAAGAGCTGCGCACCCGGCACTTCGCCGGCCGCACGCACGGCCGCACGCAGTTGGGCACGCAGCTCGGACGTGCCCATGCTGCCGTGCTTGATGCGCAGCTGCAGCGTGCGCACGCCCCAGCTCAAGGCCCGCTCGATCCAGTCGGCATCGGGCAGCACGGCATAAAAGCCCAGTGGGTGGGCGAGCGGTGCAAACGCGAGCGCGGCGGGCGGCAGCACCCCACCCACCCGCGACCAGTGAAAGCGCGGCAGGTACTCGCTGCTCAGCGGCGGCGCGGCGTGGGTGCTCGGCCGCCCCGGCCCATGGGCCCGCGCTTGTGCGATGCCAGCGGCCACGCGCAGCTTGGCTTCGCAGCTGGCCTCGAACACGTCCCAACCCTGGGCCAGCATGCCGGTAATGACCGACGAGAACACACAGCCGCTGCCATGCGCCGCGGCCGGCCAGCGCGGGCCCGCGAGCACCGCACAGCGCTCGCCGTCGAAGACCCAGTCCTCGCTCAGCGGGCCTGTGCCATGACCCCCTTTCAACACCACCGCCCCGCGGCCGAGCGCACGCAGCTCGGGCAGGCGGGTACCCACCTGCGCTTCGTCCAGGCCCAGCAGCACGGCCGCTTCGGGCAGGTTGGGCGTGATCACGTCGGCACGCTTCATCACGGCCCACAAGGCAGTCAGCCAGCAGGCATTGTTGGCGTTGTAGGCACGCCGGCCATTCGAGCCACTGAGCACCGGGTCGACCACCACCGGGCAGCGGCGCGCCGCAACAAACTCGTTCACCTCGCGCGCCACCTCCACCGAGCCGAGCATGCCCACCTTGATGGCCGCTGGCTCGCCGTCACGCAACACCGCTTGCAGCGCATCACGCACCAGCTGCGCATTCACGGGCGCCACCTGCTCCAGGCCCTGGCTGTTCTGCACGGTCAGCGCGGTCACCACGCTGCAGCCGTCGAGCCCCATCGCCGCCCAGGTGGCCAGGTCGGCAGTGATGCCCGCGCCGTGCACCGGGTCGTGGCCCGCGATCGTCAAAAGTTTCGACACGTGCGTGGTCTCCCTCAGTGTTGGTGCCAGAACGGCATGCCCAGCGTGGGCGTGGATGCATGCGCGCTGTGTTGCGCCGGCATCGGCGTGGCCTCGAACGCCAGGCGGCCCGCAGCCACGGCCTGCGCAAAGGCGCGCGCCATGCGCACCGGGTCGCGTGCCTGCGCCACCGCGGTGTTCAGCAGCACCGCGTCGAAACCCATCTCCATCACCTGCGCCGCGTGCGAGGGCAGGCCGAGGCCGGCGTCGACGATCAACACCGCGTCATGCAAACGCTCGCGCAGCGTGGCCAGGGCGTGCGGGCTGAGCAAGCCGCGGCCGCTGCCGATGGGGGCAGCCCAGGGCATGATGGCCGCGCAGCCGGCGTCGCGCAGCTTGTGCGCCACCACCAGGTCGTCGGTGGTGTAGGCGAACACCGCAAAGCCTTCGCGCACCAGCGTGCGAGCCGCCTCCACGGTGCCGAAAGGGTCGGGCTGCAGGGTGTGATCGTCGCCCACCACTTCGAGCTTGATCCAGGGTGTGTCGAACATCTCGCGCGCCATCTGGGCCAGCGTGATGGCCTCTCGCGCGCTGTGGCAACCGGCGGTGTTGGGCAGCACGCGGCAACCGGTGTCGCGCACACGCTGCCAGAAGCTGTTGCCGCCACCGTGTTCGGGCTGCAGACGGCGCAGGCCCACGGTGAGCACCTGGGTGCCACTCGCCTGCACCGCATCGCTCAACACCTGTGGCGAAGGGTAGCGCGCGGTGCCGAGCAGCAGGCGGCTTTGCAGGGTGGCGCCGGCCACCGTCCAGGGGGTCGATCTTGCAAGAGAGGTCGGCATGTTCATCCTCCTGTGACGGGTGTGACGACATCGATGCGGTCGCCGTCGCGCAAGGCCTGTTGCGGCCAGTGGTGGCGTGGCACGAAGACGTGGTTCAGCGCGCAGGCAAACGCAAGGCCCTGGTCGTAGCCGCGTTCGAGCAGCAAGGCTTGCAAGGTCACCGCATCGCTTTGCAGCGGCTCGCCGTTGAGAGACAGTGTGTTCATGGGCACAAGGTGTGAACCAGCGTGTCGACCAGCGCCGGCGCGCACAGGTAGCCATGCCGGTACAGGCCGTTGAGTTGCCACACACCGGCGTGTTCGCGCAGCGTGGGCAGGTGGTCGTCGAGCGCGGGGCGCAGCGCGGTGGCGGTGTGCAGCACACGCGCCTCGGCAAAGGCGGGGTGCAGGCTGTAGAGCGCGCTGCCGAGCTCCAGCACCGAGCGCAGCGTGGCCGGCCCGGGGTCTTCGGACTCCAGCTCGGTGGCACCGACGATGAAACGCTGGTTGGGGCGCGGCACGACGTAGAGCGGGTAACGCGGGTGCATCAGGCGCACCGGGCGGCGCAGGCTCACGCCCTCGCAGTGCAGCGTGATGATTTCACCGCGCACGCCACGCAGGCCAGGCCAGTCGGGCCGCGCGCCGACACCTCGGGTGTCGATCCGCACATCGGCCTGGCACTGATCGCGCAACGATGTCACCTGCACACCTTCGTGCCAGTGCACGCCCAGGCGATCGAGCGCCAGGGCCAATGCGGCGAGCAGCTCGTCGTTGGCGAGTTGCCCTTCGCCGTGCAGAAAGAGCCCGCGCTCGAAGCGCCCGGCCAGCAGCGGCTCCAGCGCCGCCACACCCTCCGCATCAACCGGCCGCAGTTGCGGCAGGTGCGCAGGCGGCAGCTTGTGACGCAACACCTGCTCGAAGTGCGCGAGCTGGCCCGCATCGGCCGCATGCGCCACCAGCAGCGCGCCATCGCGTCGATAGAACACCGTGCGGCCGCTGTCGGCGTGCAGCTCGTCGAGCCACGTCGGCCACAGCGCCATCGCCCGCTGCGCCAGGTTGAACACCGGCAGCTCGCACAAGGCCAGCTCGGCCAGCGGTGACAACATGGCCGCGGCCACCGCGCTGGCCGAGCGCGTGTCGTCGCGCGATGCCATGTCGAACAGGCTCACGCGCCACCCGGCGCGCGCCAGCCGCCAGGCCGTCAAGCGCCCGGCCAGGCCTGCGCCGGCAATGGCCGCGTGCCGCGTCATGGGCAACACGCTCACCGGTAGATTTCGCTGCCGCCGGCGCGGAACTGCTGCGCCTTGTCGTCCAGCGCCTGGCGGATCTCGATCACCGGCGAGTTCTTGCGCGCGTATTCGCGCACCTCCTGCGTGATCTTCATCGAGCAGAACTTTGGCCCGCACATCGAGCAGAAGTGCGCGAGCTTGGCGTTCTCTTTCGGCAGCGTTTCGTCGTGGTACGCCATCGCGGTGTCGGGGTCGATGGCAAGGCGGAACTGGTCTTCCCAGCGGAACTCGAAGCGAGCCTTCGACACCGCGTTGTCCCACATCTGCGCACCGGGGAAGCCCTTAGCCAGGTCGGCCGCGTGCGCCGCGATCTTGTAGGCGATGAGCCCTTGTTTCACGTCGTCGCGGTTGGGCAGGCCCAGGTGCTCCTTCGGCGTCACGTAACACAGCATCGCCGTGCCGTACCAGCCGATGTTGGCCGCGCCCATCGCCGACGCGATGTGGTCGTAGCCCGGCGAGATGTCGGTGATCAGCGGGCCGAGTGTGTAGAACGGCGCTTCGAAGCAGGCCGTGAGCTGCTTGTCGACGTTTTCCTTCACCAGCTGCAGCGGCACGTGGCCGGGGCCTTCGATCATCACCTGCACGTCGTGCCGCCAGGCCACCTGCGTGAGCTCACCCAGCGTGTGCAGCTCGGCGAACTGCGCGTCGTCATTCGCATCGGCAATCGAGCCGGGGCGCAGCCCATCGCCGAGCGAGAAGCACACGTCGTAGGCTTTCATGATCTCGCAGATCTCTTCGAAGTGGTCGTACAGAAAGCTCTCGCGGTGGTGCGCCAGGCACCACTTGGCCATGATCGAGCCGCCGCGCGAGACGATGCCGGTGAGCCGGTTCGCCGTGAGCGGCACATGCGCGAGGCGCACCCCGGCGTGGATGGTGAAGTAGTCGACGCCCTGCTCAGCCTGCTCGACGAGCGTGTCGCGAAAGAGGGCCCAGGTGAGCTCCTCGGCTCGGCCGTTCACCTTCTCCAGCGCCTGGTAGATCGGCACCGTGCCGATGGGCACCGGCGAGTT
>NZ_JADMJX010000302.1 GCF_018780185.1 Rhizobacter sp. | reverse complement strand
TCCCATGATTCGGATCCCGGCTGTTAACGACCTCTTGAAACTCAACACCTAGGTCGACCGGCGAGCAGGGTGCCCTTCTCTTTGGTGACTTTCTCTTGGGCAAGCAAGAGAAAGTTACTGCCCTGTCGGGGGCATATCCCGACGCACCCGCCGGAAGTCCGAAGAACGATCGATGCGAAGCAGGCACCGGCGGCACAAGGCTTCGATACCAGCCCGAACGGTCGGGGAGTGCGCGACGCGTCAAATCGAACGGGCGCAGAGAACTGCAAGCGAAAACCATCCCACTTCAACGCTTCGACTTCAAACCCCCACTTTCACAATGCCCCAACCCACGGCCCCACGCCGCATGGGCCTGTCAACGCGAGTCAGGACCGAACGTGCCGCCACCCGAAAAAATTCGCCTAGGCGACCTGCTCGTTCGCCAGGAGCTCATCACCGAAGACCAGCTCAAGGCCACGCTGGAGCAACAGCGCGCCAGCGGCCGCAAGCTCGGGCGCATCCTGGTCGACAGTGGCATCGTCACCGAAGAGCAGATCTCCGGCGCGCTGGCGCGCCAGCTCAAGATCCCCTACATCAACCTCAAGCAGCAAAGCCCCAACCCGGCCACCGTCAACCTGCTGTCTGAAGCCCAAGCCCGGCGCTTCAGAGCCCTGGTGCTCGAAGACAGCAACGGCTCGCTGCGCGTGGGCATGGCCGACCCGAGCGACCTCTTCGCCTACGACGAGCTGACCCGCATCCTCAAGCGCGAGATCGAGCTCGCCGCCGTCACCGAAACGCAGCTGCTCTCGACCATCGACCGCGTCTACCGCCGCACCGGCGAGATCACCGCGCTGTCGCAGGAGCTCACCGCCGAGCTGGCGCAGACCGAGGCCGACTTCGGCGCGCTGCTGGGCACCGAAGCGGCCGTGAAAGACGCACCGGTCGTCAAGCTCTTGCAGACCCTGTTCGAAGACGCCGCCCAGGTGCGCGCCTCCGACATCCACATCGAGCCGCAGCAGCACAAGCTGCATGTGCGCTTTCGCATCGACGGCATGCTGCACCTGCAGACCGAGGCCGACCTGAAGATCGCACCGGCGCTGGTGCTGCGCCTCAAACTCATGTCGGGCCTGGACATCTCCGAGAAGCGCCTGCCGCAAGACGGCCGCTTCCACGTCGACATCCGCGGCAACCCGCTCGACGTGCGCATCTCATCCATGCCCACGCAATACGGCGAGTCGGTCGTGATGCGTCTGTTGAACCAGAGCGGCGGCCTGCTGAGCCTGGAGCGGCTCGGCATGGGCCCGCGCATGCTGACCAAGCTGCGCGGGGCGCTCAACCGCACCAGCGGCATGATCCTCGTGACCGGCCCGACCGGCAGCGGCAAGACCACCGCGCTCTATGCCTCGCTGGCCGAGATCAACTCGCCCGACCGCAAGATCATCACGGTGGAAGACCCGGTCGAGTACCGCCTGCCCGGCATCAACCAGGTGCAGGTGCACGACAAGATCGAGCTCACTTTCGAGCGGGTGTTGCGCGCTGCACTGCGGCAAGACCCCGACGTGATCCTGGTCGGCGAAATGCGCGACAAGACCACCGCCGAGATCGGCCTGCGCGCCGCGATGACCGGCCACATGGTGCTCTCGACCCTGCACACCAACGATGCCGCCACCACCCCGGTGCGGCTGCTCGACATGGGTGTGCCGCCCTACATGGTGGCGATGTCGCTCAACCTCGTGATCGCCCAGCGCCTGGTGCGCCTGGTGTGCGAGAACTGCGTGGCGCCGCACACCGTGACCACCCAGGAAACCGCCTGGCTCGACCACTACGCCGCCGACGACCCGACCGAAGGCAAGTACCTTCGCGGCATGGGCTGCTCGCGCTGCAACGGCACCGGCTTCATCGGCCGCACCGCGGTGTATGAAATGCTGGAGATGACGCCCGAGCTCGTGCAGGCCGCCAACCATGGCTCGCCGGTCGAGTTCGTCAAGATCGCCCGCGCGCAGATCGGCAAAGAGACGCTGCTGCGCAACGCGCTGGCGCTGGCCAAGAGCGGCCGCTCCACGCTGTCTGAAACCATGGCGCTGGCCGCCCACAGCGACGGCTAGAGTCATGTCGGCCCCCACGTCGCTTCGCTCCTGCCCCCCGAGGGGGCGCTCAGCCGCCTTGAGGCGGCTCGGCGTCGGCTGAACCACCCATGCCCCAGTTCACCTACACCGCACGCGACGGCAGCGGCGCGCTGCTGAAAGGCGTGCTCGAAGGCCCCTCGGCCGCTGCCATCGCGGGTGACCTGATGAACGCAGGCAACACGCCGCTCGACATCAGCGAGGCCACGGCCGTGGCGGCCTCGATGGCGTCGCGACAGATCGGCTTCGGCAAACGCGAGAAGGTCAAGCACGACGACCTCTTGATGTTCAGCCGCCAGATCTACACCTTGCTCAAGGCCGGTATCCCGCTCACGCGAGCGCTGGCCGGTTTGCAGGAGTCGGCCGCACCCGCCATGGCCGAGGTGATCCGACACACCCGCGAGAGCCTGGAGAGCGGCAACGAGATGTCGACCTCGCTCGCACGCCAGACCGGCGTGTTCTCGGGCTTCTACGTGGCCATGGTGCGTGTGGGTGAAATGACGGGCCGGCTCGACGAGGTGTTCTTGCGCCTGTTCCACCACCTCGAGTTCGAGAAGCTGATGCGCGACCAGGTGAAGTCGGCCCTGCGTTACCCGAGCTTCGTGGTGGCGGTGATGGGCGTGGCCATCATGGTGGTCAACATCTTCGTGATCCCGGCGTTCCAGAAGGTGTTCGACGGCTTTGGCGCCGAGCTGCCCTTCATGACGCAGATCCTGGTGGGCTTCTCCAAGTTCACCCTCGCCGCCTGGCCTTACCTGCTGGCGGGCGCCGTGGGGGGCTTCTTCGCGTTCAAGCGCTGGACCAGCACCGAAAACGGCCGCTACATCTGGGACCGCAGCAAACTCAAGTTCCCGATCGCCGGCAAGATCATCCGCAAGGCCACGCTGGCGCGCTTTTCGCGCAGCTTTGCGCTCGCGCTCAAGAGCGGCGTGCCGGTGGTGCAGGCCATGATGGTGGTGGCCAACACGGTCGAAAACGCCTTCTTCGCCCGCGCCATCGAGAAGATGCGCGACGGCGTGGAGCGTGGCGACAGCGTGCTGCGCACGGCGGCTGCCAGCGGCATCTTCACGCCGGTGGTGCTGCAGATGATCGCCGTGGGCGAAGAGTCGGGCACGCTCGACGAGATGCTCGGCGAGGTGGCCGACTTTTATCAGCAGGACGTGGAGTACGAGCTGAAGTCGCTGTCGGCGCAGATCGAGCCCATCCTGATCATCTTCCTCGGTGTCTTGGTGCTGATCCTCGCGCTGGGCGTCTTCCTCCCTATCTGGGACCTGGGCAAAGCCGCCGTGAAGTAACTCACGCCGCGGGCGCGGAAGCGCCGCAAAACAGCCTCTTATCGAGGCACCGCCTCAACCCCCGCCTCCCTAGCATCACCTCAAACCCCAAGCCTCGATGTCCGATGGCTTGCAGTTGGTTCATGTGGTCATGTTCAAACGACGAGAACAACCCGGCTGGTTGGCGATCGTGCCGCGCAAACAGTGCGTGGAGTTCGCCCATGTCGTGCGCGGCGGCGAGCGCCCCGTGCTGACCCTGCTCGAATCGACCGCCCGCGCCGGCAACAGCGACACCGAGGCGCTCTTGCGCGCCCGCAAGGCGCTCAAGCTGCAGAACTACCGCTGCACCACCTGGGTGGAGCCCGGTTCGTACCAGATGATCCAGGTCGCCAAGCCCAAGGTGCCCGACATCGAGCTGCGCGCCGCGCTGCGCTGGAGCGTCAAAGACTCGCTCGACTTCCCCGTCGAACAGGCCATGATCGACGTGCTGCCCATCCCGACCGACGGCATGCCGCCCGGCCGCGATGCGATGGCCCTGGTGATCGCCGCCAAACGCCAACCGCTGGCCGACCGGGTGCAGGCCTTCCAGCACGCCAACATGTCGCTGCAGGTGATCGACGTGCTCGAAGCCGCGCAACGCAACATCGCCGCGCTGTTCGAAACCCGCGACCGTGGCCTGGCCATGCTGGCCTTTCATGAAAACGGCGGCCTGCTCACCTTCACGCGCAATGGCGAGCTCTACGGCCTGCGCCACATCGACGCCGACCTCGCCACGCTCGCCAACCCCGAGCAGCGCGAAAGCGCCTTCGAGCGCATCGGCCTGGAGCTGCAACGCTCGCTCGACGGCTTTGACCGCCAGTTCAGCCAGGTGCCGCTGCAACGTGTGCTGGTCGCCGGCCACCCGGCCACCGAGGCGCTGTGCAACTACCTCAAGGACAACATCTACCTGCCGGTGGAAGTGGCCGACCTCGCGACCGTGATCGAAGCCGGCCCCTACAGCCCGCTGAGCGAGGTGCACGAACAATGGGCCTGGTACGTGCCGATCGGCATGGCCCTGCGCGTCGAAGACCCGCCGAAGGCCGCGGCATGACGCAGAACATCAACCTCTACGACGCCTCGCTGCGCACGCGCCGCGACTGGGCGACGGCCGAGACCGCCGCCACCGCCGTGGGCGTGTGCGCCCTCGCCGTGACGCTCGCCACCACCTGGGTTCGCCATGACCTGGCGCAACTGCGTGGCCCCGCCGCGCGGACCACCGAAGCCTTGCAAAGCGCCCAGACCGAGCTCACCGACCTCACCCAACGGGTGGCCGAACTCAAGCCCGATGCGCGACTGCAGGCCGACGTGCAACTGGCGCAGACCACCTTGACCCAACGCCACGCCGCGCTGGAGTTGTTGCGCGGCGGCGGCCTGGGTGTCGAAGCCGGCCACGCCGCCGCGATGAGCGCCTTTGCGCGCCAGTCGATCCATGGCCTGTGGCTGACCGGCCTGGTGCTCGACAACCAGCAAGTGGCCTTGCGCGGCCGCGCGCTCAACCCCGACCTGATTCCCGCCTACGTGAGCCGCCTGAACAAGGAGCCTGCGTTGCAAGGCCGCTCGTTTCGCGCGCTCGACATCGAACGCCCGGTAGTCGCCGCCGACGCTTCGGCGTCGATGCCGGCGCGCTCTGCAGCGTTCGTGGAGTTTTCGTTGCTCAGCGCGCAAGGCGCTGAAGCGCCGGCCAAGACCGCGCCGCAGAAGGAAAACACGCCATGAAGGCCAAGTGGAAGCAGCTCAGCGCCCGCTTCATGGCCATGCCGCAGCGTGAGCGCTTTCTGCTGCCGGGTGCGCTGTGTTTTGCCATCCTGATGCTCGGCCACCTGCTGCTCATCGAGCCAGCGCGCAAGCAGCATCGCCTGCTGCAAGCGCAATTCAACCAGGAGAGCAACGAGCTGATCGTCGCCCAGACCCAGCTCAAGGCGCTCAACACCAAACTCACCAACCCCGACGCCGAGTTGCACACGCAGCTGGCCGAGTTGCGGACCCAGACCCGCGCGGCCGACGACCAGTTCAAGCAGCTGCAAAGCTCTCTCGTGCCGGCGCACGAGATGAGCCAATGGCTGGCCGGGCTGCTGCAGGCGCAGCATGGCCTGCAACTCACCGGCCTGCGCAGCCTGCCGGTGAGCTCGGTCGCCGATCTGGTGGCGGCCAAGGCAGCGCCAGCGGCCTCGGCGGCATCCAGCCCCAGTGACAGCACCACCCCGCGCGACACCTGGCTCTACCGCCACGGGGTGGAGGTGACGCTGCGTGGCAACTACAGAGACCTGCACAACTACCTGAAGACTTTGGAGCAGCTGCCCCGCCGTGTGTACTGGGGCGAGCTGAAGATCAACGCACAAGACAGCCCGGCGGTGGTGATGACCTTGACGGTCTACACCATCAGCCTGGAAAAAACATGGTGGGTCATATGAGCCGTTTGTTCTGGATCACCCTGGCGGGCTCACTCGCCGCCAGCGCACACGTGCTGGCACAAGACAGCCTGCCCGACCCGACCCGCCCGCCCCCTGGGCTGCAAACGGCCGGCGCCGCATCGGCACCGGCCGTGGCCGACACGCTGGTGCTGCAGTCGGTGCTGATGAACGCCGGCCGCGCGCCAGCCGCCGTGATCAGCGGCCAGCTCGTGCTGCTCGGCGGCCTGGTCGGCGAACAGCGCCTGGCCAACGTCACCGAGCGCAGCGTGCAACTCAGGGGGCCGCAGGGCACCACCACGCTCAGGCTGACGCCCGAGGTGAACAAGCAGGCGCGAGTCTCTCGCATGGAGCCGACCCAATGAACAACAGCATCTCCGTCATTCCCGCCCCATCGTGGATTCCCGCCTTCGCGGGAATGACGGCCGTGGTGCTGGCCCTCACCGGCTGCGCCTCGACCCAGCTGCCACCCCAAGCCACGCTCGACCGCATCAAGGAAGAAATGGCCCGTGTGTCGGCCCGCGACGCGAGCAAGCCCACCGCCCCGCCCGACGCCGTGAACCGCGCTCTGCTGCCGCCGCTGCAAAGTGAGCCTGTGCGCCTGCCGCCGCCGAGCGAGCCGCGCTTCGACCTGGCGGTGTCCAACGCGCCGGCGCAGCAAGTGTTCCTGCAGATCGTCACCGGCACGCGCTACAGCATGCTGGTCGCACCCGAAGTGAGTGGCGTGGTCGCGCTCAACCTGAAGAACGTGACGGTGCGCGAAGCCCTCGACGCGCTGCGCGACCTCTATGGCTACGAGTACACGATGCAGGGAACGCGCATCCACATCCAGCCCAACGCCTTGCAGACGCGCATCTTCCAGGTCAACTACCTGGCCGGCAAGCGCAACGGCACCAGCGACACCCGCGTGATCTCGGGCTCGGTGTCGTCGGCCAGCTCCGGCAGCACGCCGACGCCGGGCTCGCCCACGCCGCCTGCGGGTGGTGGCGGCAGCACCCAGGTGTCGGCACAGAGCAGCCACATCTCGACCGAGTCGAACCACGACTTCTGGGGCGAGCTGCGCGAGACGCTCACCGCCATCGTCGGCACCGAGGGCAACCGCAAGATCATCGTCAACCCGCTGTCCGGCGTGGTGGCCGTGCGCGGCTTTCCGCAAGACATCCGCAACACCGAGAACTACCTGCGCATGACGCAGCTGATCGTGGAACGGCAGGTGATGATCGAAGCCAAGATCATCGAGGTGCAGCTCTCCGACAGCTCCAGCAGCGGCGTGAACTGGGCGGCCTTTCGCAATGCCAACAGCCACGTGTCGGCCGGGCCCATCTCGCCGGGGACCACCCTGCAAAACATCGGCTCCATGGTCACCGGCGCCAACACGCCGGGCTCCACGCTCTCGGGCTTGCCGGGCTCGAACCTGATCTCCGATTCCACCAACCTCGGCAGCCTGTTCGGCCTGGCTTTCCAGAGCCCGAACTTCGCGGCGATGCTGCAGTTCCTCGAGACACAAGGCAACACGCAGGTGCTCTCGAGCCCGCGCATTGCGAGCATCAACAACCAGAAGGCGGTGCTCAAGGTGGGCACCGACGAGTTCTTCGTCACCGGCGTGAGCACCACGGTGAGCACCTCGGGCAACGGCGCACCGATCGTCACACCGACCATCACCGTGCAGCCCTTCTTCTCGGGCATCTCGCTCGACGTGACGCCGCAGATCGACGAGAACGACCAGATCATCCTGCACCTGCACCCCTCGGTGAGCGTGGTGGCCGAGAAGCAGAAGAACGTGAACCTGGGCACGCAGCTCGGCACCTTCCAGCTGCCGCTGGCGGCCAGCACCGTCAACGAGAGCGACTCGGTGGTGCGCGTGCAAGACGGGCACATCGTCGCCATCGGCGGGCTGATGAAGCAGCAGCAGTCCACTTCGGCCTCGGGCCTGCCGGGCTCGACCGACTATGCCCTCGGCGCCCTGGTGGGCACCAAGAGTCGCAGCGGCGGCAAGAGCGAGCTCGTGATCCTGCTCAAGCCGACCATCATCCGCAACGAGCGCAGCTGGCAGGCCGATGCGGCCGACACGCAAGAGCGGTTGAGCAAGTTCAAGTGACACGACCATGTACCTCGCCCACTTCGGCCTGACTGAGTTGCCCTTCGGCCTGACGCCCGACACGGCGTTTGCCTTTGCCACGCGCGCTCACCAGGAAGCCCTGAACACGCTGCTGATGGCGGCCAGCAGCGGCGAGGGTTTCATCAAGATCACCGGCGAGGTGGGCACCGGCAAGACCCTGCTGTGCCGCCGTTTCCTCGCCACCCAGGGCGACGACTGCGTCACCTGCTACCTGCCCAACCCGCTGCTCACGCCCGGCACCCTGCTGCTGGCCCTGGCCGACGAGCTGGAGCTGAAGCCGGGCGTTGGCGCCACCGAGTACCAGTTGCTCAAGTCGATCAACGAAGAGCTGCTGGCCCTGGCCGCCGAAGGCCGCCGCGTGGTGGTGTGTGTGGACGAAGCGCAGGCCTTGCCGCTCAACAGCCTGGAGACGCTGCGCCTGCTGTCGAACCTGGAAACCGAAAAGCGCAAGCTGCTGCAAGTGGTGCTGCTCGGCCAACCCGAGCTCGACGCACGGCTGGCGCTGTCGAGCATGCGGCAGCTGCGACAACGCATTTCGTTCCACTACCGCCTCACCGGCATGGACCGCCAGGAGCTGCGCCAATACCTGCATCACCGCATGCGCGTGGCCGGCTATGACAGCACCGAGGTGTTCACCGCGCCGGCGATCGCCGCGCTGCAACGTGCCAGCGGCGGCACGCCGCGGCTGGTCAACATCCTTGCGCACAAGGCCTTGCTGATGGTGTTTGGTGCTGGTGGTGTTGTCGTCGAAGACCAGCACGTGCGCGCCGCCGCACGCGACACCGACAGCTCGCTGTCTTGCGGCCCACGCTGGTTGAACTGGCTCGCCGGGAGCGCCCGATGAGCCTCATCAACCAGGTGCTGCGCGACCTCGACCAACGCCGGGCCGTGACCGCCGCGGCACCGGCCGCCGTGAAAACATCGTTCCCCCCGGCCGCACCAAGTGCCCTGCAACGCGCACGCCGCTGGGGCCTGGGCATCGCCATCACCGCCACGGCCGTGGTGGCGGGCGGTGTGGCTCAAGGCAGCATCGACTGGCCAGGTCGCACCGCCACACCGGCAGCAGCGGTGACACCGATGCCGGCGGCCGTGGTCGACGCAGCTCCGGTTGTGCCCCCTGTTGTTGCCGCAGTGCCTGTTGCCGTCGCCCCACCCGAGGTTCCACCCGCAGCCAGGAGTGAAGCGCCTTCGCCCGTTGCACCCGTGCTGCTTGCCGTGGCCGCACCGACCGTTCGCTCGCCCCTCATCAGCAGCCCGCGCAGCGAACCCAAGGCACGGCCCATCGTGACGGCCGCTCCGGCGGCACCCACTGCGGCGCTCGCAGCACCCAAGCTGGAGCCGCGCATCGACAAACGCATGGCCTCCCGCACCCCGCAAGAGCGCGCCGAAGCGCACTACCAGCGCGGCGTGACGGCCCACCAGGCCGGCCAGATCAACGACTCGGCAGACGCCTTCATGGCCGCGCTGCGCGAAGACGCGCGCTTCGCACCGGCACGGCAAGCTCAGGCGGGCTTGCTGATCGGCCAGTCGCGCCACGACGAGGCGCTGGCCTTGCTGCACGAGGGCATTGCCTTGTCACCGCAACAACCCACCCTGGCCTTGATGCTCGCGCGGCTGCAAGCGGAGCGGCAAGACTTGAGCGCCGCCGCCGACACCTTGAAGGCCGCGAGTGGCAACGCCACGAACAACGCCGAGTACCAGGGCTTTCACGCCGCGATCTTGCAGCGTGCGGGGCGTCATGGCGAAGCCGCAGAGAAGTTCAGTGCGGCACTGCGACTGGCCCCTGCGAACAGCGTGTGGTGGATGGGGCTGGGCATCTCGCTCGCCGCGTCGGATCAATCAGCCGCAGCCCGCGAGGCGTTCATGCGTGCGAAGACGACCGGAGCCTTGCCACCGGAGGCGGGGCAGTATGTGGAGTTGAGGTTGCGGCAGATGTTGTGAGGTGGAAGCCCGCTTTACCTTCCGCCCTCAGCGAGCCAAATGATTCGAGCCAAATGATTCGATCAAAGTGCGCCAGGCCTCAGTCGAAGTGACTTGACGATGGCGCCCCAGATCGCCTGGGCTTCGTCGTCCGTCCATGAGGCATCACGACCTTCGGGCGAGTCGAGTTGTCCCCCCATGTTCATGCTGATCGCCAACGAGGGCGTCGAGAACGTCGCCGGCTTCAGCAGCAACGACTCGGCGGTGAAACTGCGCACCACATGACCGCGGTCCTTGCCCTTGCTCAACAACTCCTCGCCCGGCATGCCACCCACTGTCACCTTGCCGCGGCGCAAGGTGCTCGATTGAAAGTCGAGTTTGTTCAGCGCACCGGCATTGCGATCCCAACGGGTGAGAAGCCCACCGTCTGACTTCGTCAGCATCGAGTTCATGTCCAGCTGAATCAGCACGTCAGGCCAACGTTTCGCTCGAAACGACACCATCAGGATTTCACCGTCCTGCCCGGCATTCATCAGCAAGTGACCGAGGCACGTGCCACGACCTGCCTGGTTCACGTCAGGGGCGAAACTCGTTCGCTCCGCGACCCTCAGGAGCTTGTCTTCAATGTCTTCGGGCCGCTCGTTCTTGTGCACCTCATCTTTGAACACCCCAATCGACCCATTCTTCTCGGCAAACAACTCTGCCTTGAAATAATTCAACATGTCGGGGCTGTCGTACGAACGGATCAGCACCGCGGAGTCGTTGACCCGCCGCAACATGGCAAGCATGCTTTTCGATGCCGACTTGAGATGGTCTTGCGATGACAACTCAGCCGATCGCGTCTTCACAAGGCTGTCCAACGAAGGCTGCGAACCCTCCGCTCGCAGCACTTGCACCTTCACCGAACGGAAGTCCTTCCCGAGGCCGTAGATCAGGTCGGCATCACTGCCCTTGGTTTGCTCGAAGTCGGCCGGGAGATCGATCAGGAAACGGCCGACACAGTGGGTTCGGGTGTCGTGCGCAGATTCAGTCTTGTTCAAAGCAGGGTCCTTCTGAATTTGATTGCAGCCCGCCAGCGCGAATGCAACCCAAGCCACCCAAAGCGCAGAGCACCGCCATTTGGAGGCAAACATGCTCATTCCGGGCGCCTGGCCTGGCCCGTGATCTTTGTGATGGCGTAGAGCGTCGCCCGCTGAGCAACGCCGTCTTGAAAGCGGGTTCGTGACCAAACCCGGGCAGCTTGAACTGCTGCTGAATCGCCGCTCCGCCTTGAGCAAGAGGTTCTGACGCAAAGCCGATAGGTGACATCTTGACGCCAGGGCCTCTAGGCGGGAATCGTCTCCCCTTGCTTCGACGGCACGGTTCTCAGCGCATGGCGAGACTTCATGTCATCGCCGATGTAGACCACCCTCGGGTCGGAGGGCAAGGTAGCGTCACGGGCAAAGCCTGCCAACGAATCATGAACGTAGGTGTCGAAGAACTCGATGATTTGTTCGTCGCGCAAACCCGTGTTGTGGACGAACTCGGCTTCATAGGCTTCCAGGAGGTTGCGATAGTGCGGGCGCAATGGCCGTGACGGGTTGGCAAGATGTGATTCACGTATGGCCTGTGCATCGGCGAGCAATTGCTGGTCGTATAGAGCCAGATTGCGCGCAAGCATCCCTTCCGTGCCTGGCAGCGTGTCGTAGCGAGCCTTCAGCTGCAGGTAGGGGTCGCTCAGTTCGACGGCCTCCGCATCTGCACGCTCGGCTGCAGCCTCCAGCTTGGGGTCGACCGCCGATCCCCCTTCCATCTCGCTCTGGCGTGCCTGCTCAAGCCGCCATCGGGCTTGCTCACGCCGCTTCACGGCAGCGTCCATCACGGCCTTGGCGGGCGACATCTCGCGCTCCAACGATTGCCGTTCCTTGCGCCACTCGGCCTCATTGCGCTTCAGCGTGGCTTCGTCCGTCGTTGCTTCGCCGCGCTTGCGGGCAATCTCGTTCACACCAATCTTGTAGAAGCGCCAGCCATAGTACTGGCGCATGTGCGCGTTCATCATCTGGCCGATGGGCCGGCCACCCATGCCTGCCTTGCTCATGTAGTGCTGCCACAAGGAATGGAGTTTGGTGAACTCTGTCCGGCTGTCTTCGTCGGTAGCAAAGTAAGAAGGCAACTTCGGATCAACGTCTTGCAAAGACGGCAGGAGATGCAGAGGCACCCCAGCAGCAACAGCCTTTTGGTGCATGGCACGCAGCGGTATCAGGCTAAGCATCTGCCCTGGCTTGGGGCTGCGGCCACCTTCACCGGGCCGGTAACCACCGCCCACGTCAGAGTGCACGCCGGGGTACACCATTTCTTCCACACTGGTTGGGTAGCTGGTGCCACGCCGGCAACTGTCGACCGGGAACGAGTTGCGCAGCTCATGCCCTGCGACCATGTGCACACATCGCTCCACCATCGAAGGCACATCCAGCGGGTTCGCCCAGCCCATGTGGCCATCGTGCACGCCTGGTGCCGGGTCGGCGCCAGGCTCCCCGAACGCGAGAGTTCGCACGCCGTTCTGCGTCATGTTGCGGTTGCGCAGCGCTTTGGAGGTGCTCATCCAGTCGAGCGACTGCGCCAGCGGTGTGTTGTTGGCGCTCATCGGCAAACCGACCGAGGCCACCGTGTCCCACAAGCCAAGAAAACAGAAGCGCACCGGGTGCCCACCGGCCTTGAGCCGCCAGTCGGCCCCGTCTTGCTTGCACAGCTTCTGAAACTCGCGCGCAAAGGCACGCGCTTGGGTCGCGCCGCGACTGAACCCGAATGCGCTTACCCTGATCATCGTGATCTTGTTGCGGGGGTTTTCCGCCAATGCCGCGTGGTATGCCAACTTCTCCTGAAACTGCTTGAACGCCCAATCGATGCGGTTTTCACCTTTGGCGCCGAAACCCAGTCCCATGTCCGTCCCACCGGGGTCACCGATTTCCTGGAAGTAGGTGCCGATGCCCGGCACGTAGACGCGGTAGCGGCCTTGTGCTTCGTCGTCGCGTTGATGAGCCAGGAACAGCCGAGCAACGTTACTGTGCTCGTTGGTTCCAAGGTCGGCTTCGCGGTTGTTGCCCGTGCCGTCGAAGAAGAAGCTCATGGTCAGGCTCTGCTGGCAACTGGGCGCTGCCGATGGTGGCGCGTTGCCCGCCACAACCTGCGCCGCCCGCTCTGAAAGACTGGGGCGCGGCGGGCCAGCCGGCGCGGCATTGCAGACAGCAGCTCCGCCCTCTGTCGCCAACGATGCAGCCTGCTTCAACCGAAACGGCTCTTGCCTTGCAGTGGGATACAGATCAGCGACCATCTTTGCAAACCGCCTTTTCTTCGTCGTGGATCACATTGCCCTCGGCTTTGCGGTGGCCATCGTTGTGGTTTGCCAACCGCAGCTTCAACTTGGGATATCCCTGCGTCACTTCCACCTGAATCTCCCCATCGGGCATGAAATGCACGCCAAAGGCGGTTGGGTTCTCAGGTATCGGGCCCGTCAGTTGAACGGTCTTCTTGCACCACCGATCCTTGCCGTTGACCAGGCGCATCCACTCAATCGTCACAGGCCGTGGCAGGGCCGCACCTGGGTACAAAACCACGCAACAGCTTGTGCTGCCGCCACCAGACGTTGGCGAACTGACAAAGATGTTTCCGCCGCCTGATGCCCCGACCGAGAAGCTCGAGATGGTCAGGTCGGTGTAGTTGAAGCCATTGATCGCCAGCATCTTCGGTTTTCCGTCGAACTTCGGAACGCTTTGTGTGCCAGCAGGTTCCTGCGGCGGGGTCGGTTGAGCGCATGCGCTCAGAGCCAATGCGGCCACCGTAGCTGCCGCCGCGCGACGCATAGACACCATGAAATGAAAGAGCCGTTTAGCGACCATCTTTGCAAACCGCCTTCTGTACGTCGTAGATCACATTGCCTTCGGAACCGCTATGCACTTGAACTGCAGCCTAGCGCCACCGTTCTGCCAGAACGGTATGTTCTTCATGAAGTGACTGCGGAGAATCACCATCACCATATTCTTTCTGCGCAGAGGCTGTGGCCTGCTCTGTCATGCGATCCCTCTCTGCCGACAGACTGTCGTCGCTCTTGAAGACAGAAACATGCCTCTCAATGACGTACTCGCCAGGATGGTCGGGCAGAGGCTGCACTGAAGCACAGCCTGTCAGCAGTAGCGTGAATACCGGAAGCAAAAAATTCAATCTCATGCGAGTGACTCTCTTGCAGCAACCTGCGAAAGCCTTCGTCGGGCTCACGCAAGTGACCTTTCGACCTGTTGAACGACCCAGGCAAAGTCTTGCCCCTGCGTGCGAGCTGCCGTGAGCCCATCGAGCCACGACGCCTGCTCATGGAAGCTCACACCGTGCTCCAGCGAGACCATGCAAAAGAGGCTCTGCATGAGAAGGCTTGTGATGCCATGGCGATGTGCAGCGGGCAGGCAGGCACTGACAAGCTCGTGAAGCTGGCCACGCGAGAGACCACTGCAAAGATCAGGCGCAGTACGCACGACTTCCTGGGCCACTGCGTCGGCTTCGCAACTTTCAATCAACTGAGCCTGCTGTGCAACGCTAAAGGTGATCGGGTCGTGCAGCACATCCTCGGTCTCTTCGCGGGTAATCATCTCCCGCAACTTGCCACCACGATCGAGCCAAAGCCATTGGCTCGCGATGCAACAGAACGCAGCTTTCTGCTGGGCGTCGAACGTTTGCATCAATGAGACAAATACACGGGAGTCGAAGTAGCGCAGCAACACCGGCATGTCGTCAGGCAGCAGGGCATCCAAACGGCGCTTCAGTGACGCTGACAACTCTTCATGCGCCCGCGTTGAGCGCATCACAAGCACGGCGTTGCTGCTGCTGCAGGCCTCGCTCAGCCATGCCAGCAGGCGCTTTCCACCCGAGGCAGGGATATCCGGACTGCCAAGGTCAATAAGAATCGGTGCAACCTCGATCGCGCTCGACTCGGTCGAGTCTTGGAACAAGCTACTCCAACGTAGTGATGTGCTTTGAGACAGGCGCGCCAAGAGACCGCTGCAGCCGGCGTGATCGACCAGCACGAATACGCGCTCTGGCCCGGAGGTTGCGCCACTACTGCGCCACACAACATCGAAAACTGACTCACTGATCACATTCACCTCAAAGAGAACGGCGCGCCACTGGCGCGCGCTTTGAGCAGACATTCGACGCAAATGTATTGCGGCAAGGAGGGCATTGCGTAGCTCTCATTCCCCGGCCCCACGAAGCTCTTGGTGGCCGCCTTGACCGTGATCTTGCCCGGGCACTGCGTGGTGATGCCGT
>NZ_JADMJX010000337.1 GCF_018780185.1 Rhizobacter sp. | reverse complement strand
CATTGAGCACCGCGACGACGCCTTGCACACCCAGGTGGCCGGCCACACGCACGGCGTCGAGCAGGTTTTGCGGGCCGTCGGCCTGCGGTGAGGTCGCGGGCCGCATCGCGGCCGTCATCACCAGGGGCTTGGCCGGCTCGAGCACCCGCTGCAAAAAGTAGGCGGTTTCTTCCAGCGTGTCGGTGCCGTGGGTGACCACCACTCCGGTCACCTCGGGGCGCGCCAGGTGGTGGGCCGCGCGCAGGGCGAGCGTGCGCCAGATCGCGAAGCCCATGTCCTTGCTGTCGATCTGTGCGACCTGCTCGCATTCGAGCGGGACGCTGGACAGCGCAGGGATCGCCTGCACCAGCTGCGACACGCCGATCTGCGCGGCGGTGTAGCCAATGTTGTCGCCGGCCACCGCCGAGGTGCCGGCGATGGTGCCGCCAGTGCCGAGCACCACGATGATGTTTTGCATTTTTTGAAAAGCTGGATGAAAATACAGCCACTGGATGGATGCTCAGTCCCGCTTGATCCACCCAGTGCCCCCAAGGATCGCCATGTACGAAGCGCCCAAACTCACCGACCGCCAGCAACAGATTCTCGACCTGGTGCAGAGCGCCATCGAACGCACCGGCGCCCCGCCCACGCGGGCCGAGATCGCAGCCGAGCTGGGTTTCCGCTCCGCCAACGCCGCTGAAGAACACTTGCAGGCCCTGGCCCGCAAAGGCGTCATCGAGCTTGTGGGCGGCACCTCACGCGGCATCCGTTTGAAGTCTGACACATTGCGTGCGCTCAACGAGAGCCGCGGCAAGCAGTTCAGCCTGCCCTTGCCCAGCCTCTCGCAGCTCACGCTGCCGCTGGTGGGCCGGGTGGCCGCTGGCAGCCCCATCCTCGCGCAAGAGCACATCGATCAAACCTATCTGATGGAAGCCAGCATGTTCCCGCGCCGGCCCGACTACCTGCTCAAGGTCAGGGGCATGAGCATGCGCGACGCCGGCATCATGGACGGCGACCTGCTCGCCGTGCAAAAAGCCAAAGACGCGAAGAACGGGCAGATCGTGGTCGCGCGCCTGGGCGACGACGTCACCGTCAAGCGCTTCAAGCGCACCCGCACCAGCATCGAGCTGCTGCCCGAGAACCCCGACTTCGAGCCCATCGTCATCCCCTTTGGCGACGTCGATTTCGAACTCGAAGGCATTGCCGTCGGCTTGATTCGCAACAACATGATGATGTGAGCGCGTGATGGCAGCGATCAAATCACAGTCCATGAAATCACCCAAAGCGCACAGCGCCGACGAGTGCCAGGTGCTGGAGCAACTGCCCAACATCGGCCCCGCGCTCGCCCAAGACCTGCGCCTGATCGGCATCGACCACCCCAGGCAGTTGCGCGGCAAAGACGCCTTCGTGCTGTACCAGAAGCTCTGCGCCGTCACCGGCCAGCGCCACGACCCCTGCGTGCTTGACACCTTCATGGCCGCCACCGACTTCATGGGTGGCGCCGCACCCGCACCCTGGTGGAACTACACCGCGCAGCGCAAGGCCTTGTTCGGACAGGTTTGAGAATCACGCCATGACAACCGTTCACGCCACCGGCAGCTTCGAGGTCAAGCTGCTGCCTCAGCCTCTGGCCGATGCCGAATCAGGCCTGGGCCGCATGTCGATCGACAAGGTCTTCAGCGGCGACCTGCAGGGCACGAGCAAGGGCGAGATGCTCAGTGCCCTCACGGCCGTGAAGGGCTCAGCCGGCTATGTGGCCATCGAGCGTGTGACGGGCACGCTGCAGGGGCGCAGCGGCAGTTTCATGTTGCAGCACCTCGGCACCATGAATCGAGGCACGCCCACGCTCACCGTGCTGGTGGTGCCCGACTCTGGCACAGAGGGGCTTGCCGGCATCGCTGGCAGCCTGTCGATCAACATCGCTGACGGCAAGCACTTCTACACGCTCGACTACACGCTCCCGCCTCAGGCCTGAACGA
>NZ_JADMJX010000297.1 GCF_018780185.1 Rhizobacter sp. | reverse complement strand
CGCACGTTGCCGGGGAAGTCGAACTGCATCAGCCGCGACAAGGCCGCGTCGGTGATGCGCTTGGCTTCAACACCGAGCTCCTTGGCGCTCTTTTGCAGGAAGAAGCGCGCCAGCGACGGCACGTCTTCGCGCCGCTCGCGCAAGGCCGGCAGGCGCAGGCGGATCACGTTCAGGCGGTGGAACAGGTCTTCGCGGAAGGCGCCGAGCTTGACGCGTTCTTCGAGGTTCTGGTGGGTTGCGGCAATCACACGCACGTTGCTGCGCAGCGGGTTGTGGCCACCGACACGGTAGAACTGGCCGTCGCTCAGCACACGCAGCAACCGCGTCTGCAGGTCGAACGGCATGTCGCCGATTTCGTCGAGGAAGAGCGTGCCGCCATCGGCCTGCTCGAAGCGGCCTCGGCGCGTGGTCTGGGCGCCAGTGAAAGCGCCACGCTCGTGGCCGAACAGTTCGGACTCGAGCAGGTCTTTGGGGATGGCCGCCGTGTTGATCGCCACGAACGGGCCGTTGGCACGCGGGCTGTGCTTGTGCAGCGCGTGGGCCACCAGCTCCTTGCCCGAGCCCGACTCGCCGGTGATCAACACCGTGACGATGCTCTGGCTCAAGCGGCCGATGGCACGAAACACGTCTTGCATGGCCGGCGCCTGGCCGAGCATCTCGGGCATTTGCGCGGTGCGCTCGTCGCGCACCTCTTCACGCATGCTCTCTTCGACGGCGCGGCGGATCAGCTCCACCGCCTTGGGCACGTCGAACGGCTTGGGCAGGTACTCGAAGGCGCCACCCTGGAAGGCGCTGACGGCGCTGTCGAGGTCGGAGTAGGCCGTCATGATGATGACCGGCAGGCCGGGAGCGCGCTCCTTGACCTTGGTCAGCAGCTCGATGCCCGAGCCGCCCGGCATGCGGATGTCGGAGACCAGCACCTGGGGCACATCGTCTTCGAGTGCGGCCAGCACGTCGCGGGGGTTGGTGAAGCTGCGGACCGCGAGGTCTTCGCGCGCCAGCGCCTTCTCCAGCACAAATCGGATGGATTGGTCGTCGTCAACGATCCAGATGGGTTTCATGCCCTGCCTGTGGTTGGGGCCGCTGACGAGAACTTTTGATTCAGGGCAGCGGTATCACGATCTTGAAAAGTGTCTGGCCCGGCTCACTCACGCATTCAATCACGCCCTGGTGTTGCTGCACGAAAGTTTGCGCCAATGTGAGCCCCAAGCCCGACCCACCATCGCGCCCCGATACCAGCGGGTAAAAAATGCGATCTCGGATCGACTCGGGGACGCCCGGGCCGTTGTCTTCAATATGCAATTCCAGTGCCAGTCGGTAGCGCTGCTTGCCGAGCGTGACCTGGCGGGCGATGCGCGTGCGCAGCGTGATGCAGGCGTCACCCTGCTGAATGCGCTCGGCCAGGGCCTGCGCCGCGTTGTGGGCGATGTTGAGCACGGCCTGGATGAGTTGCTCGCGGTCGCCACGAAAATCGGGGATCGAGATGTCGTAATCGCGCCGCACCGCCAGGCCACGCGGGAATTCGGCCAGGATCAGCGAGCGCACCCGCTCGCACACTTCGTGGATGTTGACGTCGCTCACCACGTGCGGCTTGCGGTGGGGCGCCAGCAGCCGGTCGACCAGCGCCTGCAGGCGGTCGGCCTCCTGGATGATGACCTGGGTGTACTCGGTGAGCGCGCGCGACTCGACTTCCATCTCGAGCAGCTGCGCCGCGCCACGGATGCCACCCAGCGGGTTCTTGATCTCGTGGGCGAGGTTGCGGATCAGCTCCTTGTTGGCCTGCGCCTGGCCCAGCGCCCGCTCTTCGCGGTCTTGCCGGGTCTGCTGCTCGATCTCGACCAGCTCGACGATCACCTGATCGGCCCGGTCCATCTGGTTGACGATCACGTGCACCGGCAACGGCTCGCTGTGCACCGAGGCCGGCCGGCGCAGCAATGCCTCGAAGCGGCTGGTCGCGAAGTCGTTGC